>DKAS01000124.1 GCA_002448875.1 Proteobacteria bacterium UBA6920
CAAACGTCAGCCCCCGATTGCTCCAACCCGAACCCTGGCGATATTTTTTGCTTCGTCATTGCCTCGAACTTGCGGAAACGCACCGATACAATGAAGAACCACCCGTCACGGCGTTGTATCGCCAGAATCTTTAAAACCTGCACTCTTTACACCCGCAGGTGGATAGCCTAGTCTGAGAGTCGGCTATTATCTTGGAGCAACCATGCTGAAAAAAGGACAAAAGGCCCCCTCGTTTAACACCCTCAATCAGGACGGCAAGGCTGTTAACCTGGCGGATTTCGCCGGCCGCAAGAATATCGTCCTGTATTTTTACCCCAAGGNNCGACACCCCCGGCTGCACCATCGAAGCCAACCAGTTCACGGCGCTCGCGCCTGAATTCGCCACCAAGGACACGGTGATTCTTGGCGTCAGCAAGGATGGCTGTGACAGCCACCGCGCCTTCATTGCCAAGTATGGCCTCAAGGTGGACCTGCTGGCCGATACCGACGGTAAACTTTGCGCCGCCTACGGCGTGTGGCAGGAAAAGGAAAAAGCCGGCGTCAAGAAAATGGGTATCGTTCGCTCTACCTTTCTTATTGATAAACGATCGCAGTTAGCGGAAGTATTTTATGGCGTCAGCGCCGAGGGTCATGCGGCGCAGATGCTGGCCTTGGTCGATTCCATCGCCGCAAATTGACCGAACGAAGCTGCCCCCTGCGGAGATCACCGGTCACTCGGGCGGGCATACGGCGCGCGTTAACCGCATCCGACAATCCTATTTACCCTGTTTGTGCGGTTTACGCTTTCGATTACACTGGCATTTTCCCGGGGAGCAATAGGAGGATGCCGTAATATGATCGATCTGCATCAATTGCGTATTTTCGTCGCCGTGTCCCGCGAAGGGAGCCTGACCCGCGCGGCGGATGTCGTCTGCCTCAGTCATTCGGCCGTAAGCGGTCAGATCAAGGCGCTGGAAGAGTCGCTAGGATTGACTCTGTTTGAACGCGAATCGCGCGGGATGCGCCTGACAGTGGCCGGCAGGGTACTTCTGGAAGAAGCCAGGCTCGCGCTGGATGCCGCCAACAAGGTGGCGAGCAAAGCGCAATATTTAAAGAACGGGGTGCATGGTGATTGCCAGGTCGGGACCGTGTCGGATCCGGCACTGCTGCGTCTCGGCGAATTCATGACCTGTCTGTTTGGCCGCCACCCCGGATTGCGGCTGTCGTTTTCTCAAGGCATATCGGGAGAAATCGTCGACCGTGTACTTCGCGGCAGCCTGGATGCAGGCTATGTCATCGGCACTGTCGACGACCCGCATCTCGAAACGGTTACCATTGCGCCGATAACATTGAAAATCGTCGGCCCGGTCAACTGGGCGGAGAAACTGCGCAACGCCGATTGGGAAACCCTGGCCACGTTTCCCTGGCTGTCGACCCCGGAAAAATGCTCATTTCATCGGTTGACCCGGCAACTGATCGCGCGCGCGGGGGTGACGCCCATGACCGTGATCGAAGCGGATCAAGAGTCTACGCTAAGAGGGCTGGTCGCCGCCGGCATGGGTCTCAGCCTGATGCGTGAGGAGGTGGCCGCGACCGCGGTGGCACAGGGTGAAGCCTTCATCTGGAATGGAGACCAGGAACGCACCCAGCTCTGTTTCATCTATCCCAAAGCGATGAAATCCGATCCCAAGGTGATCGCCATGCTGGAAGCGGTGCAGGAGATATCGATCTCTCCCTCATCACCGCCGCCTGGCGGCAGCCGTTGAAACTCAGCGAGCCTGTTCCAGTCCCGGCACCAGCTCGACGGGCTGCCGCTGACGCCTGCCGGCGGAGCGGTACCGCTGATATAAATTGTTCATGATCAACGCGCACGCCGTCAAGGTGGCGCCGGCGACTTGTTCCCGCGCCGGACTTAGCCCTGACAGTGACGAAATCAGAAACGCCGTAATCGGCACGACATCCATGAACAAAACACCGTTCATCGGAGAAATTATTTTATTGCCCAGATTCCAGCTCAATACGCCGACCAGACCCGCCACCAGCGCCATGTAAAACAAATGCGGACCGATTGCCAGCACGGTCGCGGCGGACGGCAGGCTGATAACACCCGTCACGAGCAGAACGCCATTGACGGCGAAGACGCTGATAAGACCCAGCAAGGTGGTGATCGTCGTGTACTTATAGGGCGACCACTTTGGAAAAAACGTGGCGCCGACCGTGTAAACCACCCAACACAGCGCGCCCAGCACCAGAGGAATGTCGGCTGCATGAGCTGCGGGAGCATTGACAACGGCCGCGTAGCTTCCCTTTGTCAACACCATGGACACACCGCCAAAAGACAACAGAATAAAGAAAAAAGAAGCCGCCGGCGGCCGCACGCCGCGCACGGCCCAGGTCACGAGCAAGCCGAGCATCGGCATGGTAGCCATCATTATCGACGCAGAAAGCGCTCCCGCCGGACCGGCGAGTTGCTGCCCAAGAAAGACGAGAAATCCAAAACCCGCGAACCCGCAGCTGCCAAGAAACCATGCCAACAGCACGTTTTCGCCAGTCAGGCGCAGGCCCGTAACGCCCTCCCGCATGAGCAACAGCACCAGAAAGGCAATACCCGCGATCGAATAGCGCATGGCGGTAAAGGTGAACGGGTCGATGTACATCAATGCATGAGTCATGATTGGAAACATAGCCCCCCACACTACAGTCGCAATAAGGCAGAATATGACGCCTGACAAGTAGCTTGTTTTCATACCCGGGTTTCCTCCCTGCGCAAAGTGCGCCTCTTACCGCCGACTCAGGCGGCCGACTCAGCGTCGATGGCGTTTTTCAGGTTCCGTACCGTCACTCTTGATTCCGGCGGGAACGCGAGCGGCAACACCGGAGGTAACATAGACCGCCTGCGTCGGCGGCGTCTATTCACTTATTACGATGGCAGGTATGGGAAAAACCGAAACCGTGGAATACAGCATCGGCGCGGATTGCTGGCGCGAACCGCGCACCGTTTCGCTATCCAAACAAAACGTTCCGCATCGATAGCGACCCCAAGTCAAACCCTTCCGTCGGAAAACTCACGCTATCGCGGGGATCGGCCGCACCGGCGACATAAAGCAAGGGCAGCCAGTGCTCCGGTGTCGGGTGCGCCAGTTGCCCATCGGCGGTGTCCGGGTAAAGAGATAGCAACGCTTCGCTATCATGGGTCAGCAAGGCCTGCTTGACGGCCTGGTCAAACTGGCTCGCCCAGACTGGGGTAATGGCGGTGCCGGATTGCATTTGCGCAAAGGCATCGCGCAGGTTGTGCACGATATTGCCGCTGGCCAGGATCAACACACCCTGGTCACGCAAGACGGCGAGCGAACGGCCGATGGCGTAATGCTCCCGCACACTGAGGCGGCGATCGATGCTGAGCTGCACCACCGGGACGGTTGCCTCGGGATACATCCAGTGCAGCACGGTCCAGATGCCGTGATCCAGGCCCCAGTCTTCGCTGAGTCGCGCCCGCTCCTTGCCCAACAGATTACGCACTTGTTCAGCCAGCGCCGGATCTCCCGGCGCCGGATACTCGATATCATAAAGTGCCTGAGGAAAGCCGCCAAAGTCATGGATGGTCGGCGGTCGGGCGTTGGCGGTAAGATAGTTGCCATTCACATACCAGTGAGCGGAGATCGCCAGGATCGCCTGCGGCCGTGGCACCAGGCCCCGCAGCCGGGCATAGCCACGGCTCCAGGGATTGTCTTCGATGACATTCATGGGTGAGCCGTGGCCGACATACAGTACCGGCATGCGACCACGGCTGGGCTCAAGAGAATTTTCCTGCACCATGTTTTCACCCATAGGCTCAGGCAGCCTGCTTCACGATCAGACGATCGAGAGAAGCACGGCCCGCGCCACTGATCAGCAGGGCAATGGAAGCCGCCAGCAGGGCCAGGCCGTATTCATAACCATTGTTGCTCATGAACAGACCATTACCTATATGCACGGCCAGAATGGCCACGATCATGGTAAAGGCCAGCACCGCCGCGGCCGGTCGCACCAGCAGACCCAGGATCAGGGCTAGGCCGCCAAAAAACTCGGCACTGCCGGACAGCGCCGCCATCAGGTAACCCGGATTCAAACCAATAGACGCCATCCATTGCCCCGTGCCCTCCAGGCCATAGCCGCCGAACCAGCCAAAGAGTTTTTGCGCGCCGTGCGCGACAAACACGCTGCCGACTGGAATACGCAAAGCCAATTGACTCAAACCGGAATCGGTTGCCGTCACTTTCTTCACCAACATATTCATCGATTGTCTCCTCGATTTTTTACTATAAGAGTTGTCAAGTCGCTCTGGAACTTCCTGTCTGCGGACGGCAGAGCGCCGCCGCGCAGACGCTACTCCCTTCACCCTGCCCGGGCGTCCTGCATCCAGGAAGGCGCGATGTGCGTACCCAGACCGGCGCCGTAGCCGAGATAGATATTCAGACCGGCCAGGGGCTCCAGGTAACGGGCATTGCTCAGTCCGCCGGCATCGACCGTGACAAACCCCATGCTTTCGGCCAGCGCGCGCGCTTGGTCTTTGCCCGGCTTGCTGTCACCGGCGAGGAACACGGTCACCTTGCGGCCGTCACCGAAATCGCCGCCCGCGGACAGGACTTGCGCAAACACGGTATTAAAAGCTTTCACCACGTCCGCCCCCGGCACCGCCTTGGCGATTTCCTCCGCGGCGGAGGTCGCGTGGCCCAGGGTGAGACCCATATAGTCGGGAGTCAGCGGATTGGTGACGTCGATGACGACCTTGCCTTTGAGATCGCCGACGGAGCGCAGCGCATTCACCGCGTCGTCATACGGGGTGGCGACAATCACCACGTCCGCGTGCTCAACCGCGCGCTCCGGACTGACCGCTTTCACCCCCGGGTGAGCCGCGGCGACCGCTTCGGTTTTGCGCCAATCACGGGCGGTTATCGTGACCTGGTGACCCGCCCGGCTGAGTTGTTTTACGAAGGCCGATCCCATGTTGCCGGCTCCGATAACGGTAATGTTCATGGTCATACTCCTTAAATAAATGGTTGAAAGACCGACTTGTGGCGGGCCCGGCATGTGTACCGGGCATGAGTTGAACTTTACTTGTCCCATTTGATGAGATAAATATAGGTTCTTGATATTTACTGTTCCGGATATAGCAACAATGGACCGCTTCCTGGAAATGAAAACCTTTTGCACCGTGGTGGATTCGGGCAGTTTCGTCAAGGCCGCGGACACCCTGGGTCTGTCCAAGGCGGCGGTTTCCCGCTATATCGCGGAACTGGAAACGCGACTGGGGGTGCGGCTGCTGCATCGCACCACGCGGCGGCTGTCTTTGACCGACGAGGGCACGGTATTCGACGCCCGCTGCCGGGAACTGCTCTCCGGGATCGAAGAGGCGGAAGCCGAGATCAGCTCGCGCAGCGGCGAAGCGCGCGGGCTGCTGCGAGTGAATGTACCGGTGACCTTCGGTATTCTGCACCTGGCGCCCCTCTGGTCGGGCTTTCATGAACTGCATCCCCAGGTCCGGCTCGATGTGGAGCTGTCTGATCGCGTGGTGGATGTGGTCGAAGAGGGCTACGATCTGGCCATCCGCATCGCCACTTTGCCCAGCTCTTCCTTGATCAGCAAACGGCTAGCCGGTACGCGGGTGGTGCTTTGCGCCTCACCTGCTTATCTGAAACAACACGGCAAGCCCACCCATCCCGCCGATCTCGCGGTGCACCAATTGATCGGTTACAGCTACTGGTCCGGTGGCGATACCTGGACCTTCGCTGGCCCGGAGGGTCCGGTCAGCGTGAAGATCCAGCCGTGGATGGTAAGCAACAATGGGGATACCTGTCGCGCGCTCGCCCTGGCCCATCAGGGCATCATCCTGCAGCCCTCCTTCCTGGTGGGCGACGATCTGGCCGCCGGCAGACTGGTGGAACTGCTGCCCGCCTATCGTTCCATCGAGCTGGGCATTTATGCCATCTACCCGACCCGCAAGCACGTGGCGCCCAAGGTACGGGCGCTGGTCAACTTTCTCGAACAGCAGTTAGCTTCGCTCCGCTAGCACCACGGGAGCAGAATCAAACCGGGAATTCGGCGTTATATCGATACGTGACTTGCATATGGCGATCGACAGGCGGTTGATTAGTTTTCCGAATCAAGACTATTAACGGCTTCTATATACATGCGTTCTCCCTGCGTTGCCGGGCAGTCACAAATTATTGAAAAGGTCACTTTTTGTCACCCAGCGGCGGGCAAACTGAGAACTGGTTAACGTTTTTCCCGACTGTGGACGAATACAGGTTAGTGAATCCTTTCTCACTGAAGTGCCCGGTGATTCCACAACGAGCGCGAGGTCGGAGGTAAATATGAACAAGACCTACAATAGCGACACCCCTGTTTATAGAGGCGATCGTATTCACCTGGATTTCCACGGTTCCGCATCGAACGAATGCCGACTGGACACCCAACCGGGACAATCTGACCGGCGCGCCGCCAATGCGACCGCACCGGCAAACACAGCAGTACGCCATGCACGGGCACCGCTTGATTCCTCCAACGCTGCAGCCAAATTGGTGCACCACCCTGATCCCATGGTGATCACGGAGCATCACCTGGCTACCCTCTCCGCCACCCCACACTTCCTGCCCGACCATGACTTGCAGGTGGCCGCAAATGAACATTTTGATTTTATAAAGACGCGCTTTGGAAAATTCCTCGGCCGGAGCGCCGCACGCAATGCATCGCTGGCAGCGGGTTTTTCCATGCTGCTGCTCGCCGGTTTTCTTGTGCTGAATCATGCACCGGAACAGGTGGCCGACATTAGTGCGCCGCAGACCATTCCCGCACCAGCCGGGCAAGAGCAAGCAAACCTTCCTGCGCCAGGACTGACCGCCGACCAGCTTGCGATCCAGGACTCGATCCAGGCGCCGCACCAACCCACCGCCCTGGCGCCATCCATAGTTACGCCGGCGCCGGTCGGCAGCAACGAAAACACCCTCTACTACAAGGAAGTATTCGCGGATCTGTTGAACACCTTCACTCTGGACAGGTTGGAAAAAAATGCGCCCATGATCTACTCAATGGCCAGAGCCAGCGCGAAATCTCCCAGTCTGTTGACCCATGTCACCGGCTACAGCAGCGGCATCAAGAAGTCCGCGCTGGATCTGAAAGTTTCACCCACTGAATTCGAATTCCAGGCCCCCGAAACCACCAAAGTAAAAAGTTTTCTGACCGATGCGGAAATCCTCCGCAGCCTGGACAGCGATATCATCAAAGAATTCAGCGCTGACGCAACCATGTAACCCGCGGCGGGTAGAGATTACCCGCCGGCTTCCTGTCCTCATCCCTCCCGCCCCGGACCGGCATCAACCCGCCCCCGGACAATCATCAACGCACATGCGAAATCAGCGGATGGCCGTTTTTCATGACCATGCCAGCCGGTGTTGGTTGACGCCGTGCCGGGCGCAGTTGTTGATTGCCCGCAAAGCTACGGGTTGGTATGGTGTCACTCATGGGATGAATAAAGAACATGGAGACAGCGCCATGAATGGCCTCGAGACAAGCAACCCCAACCAATTGGCAAGAATCGTCGGCTTTCTATACGGACCGCTGATGATGGTGCTAGGCCCCCTGGGCATTGTTTATACGCCTACCGTTCTCGTCGTACCGGGAGATGCGCTGACCACGGCACACAATATCATGGAAAATACCGGCATTTTCCGCCTGTGTATCTTGACGGCATTGATCGTGCAAGTCACTCATCTCGGCATCGTGCTTCTTTTGTATAAACTGCTCAATCCGGTGAATAAGAATCTTGCTGCGCTCATGGTCATCTTCATGCTCGTCAGCATCCCGATCACCATGCTCAATGAGATCAATCATTTGGTCATCCCGTTGCTGTTGAGCGACGCCAGCTACCTGCAGGTGTTTTCGCCGGAGCAGTTGCAAGCATGGGCGCTGGTATTTCATGGCTTGCACGAATTCGTAATCAACAGTATCGCCAGTATATTCTGGGGGCTCTGGCTTCTTCCCATGGGTTATCTGGTTATCAAAGCGGATTTCATATCCAGGATACCGGGCATTCTGTTGCTTGTGGCGGGCTCAGGCTATCTGATCGATGCAATCGCTAAAACGCTTTCGTCCGACTACAGCGCCTCGCTGTTCGCGGACCTTGTTTCCGTCTTGCTGTTCGCGGAAATCGTCTTTCCGTTCTGGCTGCTGATCAGAGGCGTCGACGTCGAAAAATGGCGGCGTGCGGCTCGCCACGCGACGTGATGACGAGCCTGCCCCATGGGACTGCGCCCGACCGGCCAAGCCGGCAGCCACCGACAAGAAAACAGCCGGGCTCCACCTGGAACCCGGCCGGCCGCTATCGGCGATCTACGGTCTATTTCACCGTTGTGGTCACGCTTGCGCTGTTATTCACGCCATTGCCGTCAGTCACTGCGGATGACACGCGGGCGGTATTGGTGAATAGGCCGCGGCTCCTTGCCTGTACCGTTATGCTGACTGTGGCATGCTGGGTATTGGCCAGCGAACCGAGATTGCAGGACACGGTGCTGGTACCGCTGCAAACTCCCGGGGACGCGGTAGCCGACACGAACTTCATGCCGCTGGGCAGCACATCGGTGAGTATCACGCCGGTCGCACCTGCCGGCCCGCCGTTGTACACGCTGATGGTGTAGGTGAGATTGGACAGGCGTTTCACCGCGCTCGCACTGGCGGTCATCGATACCGCCAGGTCCGCCGTGGCGCTGCTTACGTAAACGCTTACCGCCGCCGTATTGTTGAAGGTGTTGTTCTCAGGCTCCGCACCGTTCACGCTGGCACTATTGAGCAACTGACCGGAAACATTGGCAACGACGGTTAACTGCACGGTAACCGACGCGCCGCCGGCCAGCGTATTCAGCGCGCAGTTAACTACCGCCGTACCCGAGCAACTTCCTTGCGATGCCGTCGCGCTGACCAGGGTCACGCTCGCAGGCAGCGCATCAGTAACGATCACGTTCGTCGCGGACTGCGAGCCGCCGTTGCCGACAGTCAATGTGTAGGTGAACGGCGTGCCGACAACCAGTGAGCCAGGAGAACCGGCCATCGCGATGGTTAAATCGGTTGCCGGCGCCGCCGGCGTCAAGCGATAACCGCCGTCGGGATAGGCGCAACCAATGGCGATATGTCCGTTATCGTTGATGCCAACGGCAGCGCAGCCGGTGGTACCTACTACTGCGCCGAGGTCGGTAAACACAGCGTTTTTCCACAGGAATGGGGTTGCCGAGTTATTGGCGGGAAATCGCGCTGTACCGACGATATCACCATTGCCATTGATCGCCGCCGGCTGCATCACCGCACCGGCGGCAATGCTTCCAAGATCGACCATCACGTTGTTTTCCCAGGTAAAAAGACGATCGCCGGAACGACCGACGACGCGGCCGTTGTCGTTGATCGCGTAAGCCTCGCTGACCGACTGGCCCGGCAGGGTTCCGAGATCGATGATCGCACCGCTGCGCCACAGCACCGCATGCGCGTCCGATGCAGACGTATAAGAATAGCCGACGACATCACCCGCGTTGTTGATTCCGGTGGCCACACTCGTCGTCCGCCCCGGTAAGGTACCGAGATCGACCGTGATACCGCCATTCACCATATAGGCGCGGTATTGGTAGGTCGCGCCATCCGTAAACAGACCGGTACCGGCAACCCTGCCGAAATCATTCAGCAATGTCGGCGCGGGAAAACGTATAGCCGGATCGATGTTTATCGTGCTCAGCACGCCGTCCTGCCACAGGTAGGGACCATAGTAATATCCCAGGACTTGACCGCTGCTATTGATCGCGCTCGCGCTCGACTCCCCGGAGTCTCCGGGAAACAAGGCGGTAACCGCACCGCTGGCATCCCACGTAACCGCAGTGGTTGAATCGAGGCGAAAAACCGAGCCCACGACGGTGCCGGCCGCGTTGATTCCGGATACATAATATTCCTTAAAGCCGTACGGAACGTCCTGTAACGGCGTAACAATATAATCCGCCGCCGATGCCGGCGCAGCGGCACTGGCAATGAGTGATGAAAATGCCGCAAAACCAAATGTTCTAAATATTGTTTTCATAGGCCCTCCTGACTTGGCTGAGTTTCTGTCGCATCGTCGTCGGCTGCATCGTCAGCATGGGCAGATTAATATCCGCCCATCGCGGGATCGACGCCAGTTTCCCAACGCGAACAGCGGGCGATGACAGATATTCCGTATCTTCAAAAAAATTTCCCGGACGTCGCGGTTAGCCGAGCATCACCGCGACACAAGGCCGTACTTGCAGTACAAAGCGGCAGTGCGCGCGCCTGAGCCATCGCTTTTATCGCCTGTATATTTTTTCTACAGACGATGTTTTTTTGGATTGCTGATCTCTTTAAATAAATTTGGCGTATGATTGCGCCCAAATTCATACTTACGCCGACCTCATTGCCATCTGACCCGTTGTTTGTCGCCCTGCCCATGATTTTTTTTCGCCACCAACATTCCACGGAATAAATTCGCCAAGCAGGGCGTTTAGATGGGCAGGACCCTAGGAGCGGCCGGGCACGGGCGCCAGGCTGGATGGAGAAAGCGCTCATTGAGTAATTTCGGACAGGCTTTGCTGGAACACGCACCGGCTCTGCACCGGTACGCACGCGCATTGACCGGTGACCGATCGCGCGCCGACGATTTGCTGCAGGATTGCCTGGAGCGCGCGCTGGCGCACATGCATCAATACCAGCCAGGCACCAACCTCAAAGCCTGGCTATTTACCATAATGCATCATTTGTTCGTCAGCGAATTACGCAGCAAACTCCGCCACCCCGAGGCAGTGACACTGACCGACCTCGAGGTGGAGGCGCCGAATATCACCACCGACTCCGCCACCCTGGACGACCTGGACACGGCGCTGGCCAGACTGCCGCCGGACCACCGGTCGGTGCTGATGCTGGTGTGTGTCGAAGGCTGGGGTTACCAGGACGCGGCCCGTATCCTGGAAGTGCCCCTGGGCACAGTGATGTCGCGCCTGCATCGCGCGCGCGAGGCCATGCGCAAACATCTGTTCGCCGCCGATGAGCCGGGAGCAATGTCATGAGCGAGCGCATGATTACCGACACACACTTGCACGCCTATATCGACGGCCAGCTGGACGCGGCGCAGCGCGCCGTGGTCGATGCCTGGCTGCGCGCGCACCCGGCGCATGCGCAGCGACTGGCCCGCTACCAGGAAATTTCCCAGCAGCTGCGCACGCGCTTTGCCGCCGAACCTGCCGCCGCCTTGCCGGATTCGGTATTGCGCCTGCTGCAGGCGACAGCGCCGGAGCCGGAGCCGGAGCCGGAGCCGAGGCTGGAGCTGGAGCTGGAGCCGTCGCATCACGTAGATAATATTTTCACACCACCCACGCAATTCGCACTACCTGCCTGGTGGCGACGGGTCGCCGCCATGGCGGCCTTCTTGTTCCTGGGCACCGTCGCCGGCTGGTTGCTGCACTCCGGCGCGCGCAGCATCNNGATGATGGTGGAACGAGCCATGGAAGCGCACCGCCTGTATGCGCGGGAGAGCCGGCATGCGGTGGAGGTGGGCGCGGCCGACAGAAATCATCTCATGACCTGGCTGTCCTCGCGCCTGGGCCAGCGTATCGGCCCGGCGGATCTCAGCGCCGCCGGCTATGTTTTTCTCGGCGGACGCCTGTTGCCGCTGGGCGACCAGGCGGCCGGTCTCTATTTCTACGAGGACGCGCAGCATCTTCGCCTTACCGAACTGATCACGGCCGCGCCTGATTCCACCGCGCCGCCCGCACCCGACTGCCATGCGCAGGGCGATCTCGGGGTGTGCGTCTGGCGGGAGAACACACTGACCTTCGTGGTGGTGGGTGCCCAAGCCCGGGAATCACTGCAGAAACTGGCCACGCAAATCCGCGCGCAGACTCTATCTACCACGCCTTGAGATCCGCACTCAATCCCTTGGAATAAAGCCGGCCGCCCCGGCGTTGATATCCCTAGCGGCGACAACGCGCCGCGAATATCAAACGACGAGGAGGCGGTATGCGTATATTGAGTGGATGGACGCGATTACTGGCGACGGGATTCGCCTTAATATTTCTATTGACGGCATGTTTTCAAAATTCCGATTCCGGCGTGCACTTGACCGCCGTGGGCGACGATGGCGTGGTACAGCTGCTGTGGGACGACGTGCCCGGCGCCGATTCTTATATCGTTTCCTGGACCGGCAGCGGCCTGCCCGAAAGCAACGCAAGCCAGGCAACGACCAGCACCACCGCTCTGGCGGTGGATGGATTGCGGACCGACAGCGAATATTCTTTTCGCTTGCAGGCCCTGGCGCAAAGCCAGAAAATCGCCACCTCACCGACCGTCAGCGCGCGCACCCGCAGCGCCCGGCTGCAGCAAATTCTGGTTACGCCCGCCACGCAGTTCATGGCGGTAGGCACTCGCCAGTATTTCCATGCCACCGGGGTTTACGCCGACGGATCCACCCAGGATCTATCGCGCCTGGCGCAATGGTCCAGCTCCGACAATGCGATCGCCAGCGTAATTGACAGCGGCCGCGGTGCCGGACTGGTTACTACGTTGCTCAATGGCATTGCCACGATCAGCGCAAGTTATCGCGAACTGCAGGGCAGCACCGAGGTGCTCGCAAGCTACGAACAGCTGGTGGCGTTGAATATTGTGCCCCATGATCCCACGATCGCGCCGGACAGTGCGTTAGCGTTCACCGCGATGGCCAGATTCGCCACGGGTGCCGAACAGGATTTAAGCGCCAGCGTGCAATGGACCAGCAGTGACGGCGCCACCGCTCGCATTGCCAATTCCCTGGGCCGGGAAGGCGTAGCCAGCGCCCGGGGGCAAGGCAGCACCGTCATTGGCGCCAGCTTCGACGGTACGACGGCGGAATCGCTCTTGACGGTTTCCGATAATATTTTGCAGGCCATTACGCTGACTCCGTCCGCTCCCAGCATCGCCCTGGGCGACACCTTGACCCTGACCGCGCTGGGCCAGTTCGCCGACGGCAGCGTCCGTGACATCACGGAAAATCTTCTGTGGTCCTCATCCGACGTCGCGGTAGCATCGGTGACCAACTACACCGGCCCGGCAGGCAGCGGCTATTCGCCACCAGGCACGGTAATTACAGATAGTTATCACCAACCCGGCGCCGCGGTGATAAGCGCCAGCCTGCAGGGGATCACGGCCCACGCCATGCTGACGGTCACGCCGCCGGCACCGCGCAAATTGCGCATCGCAGCCAACTACCAAACCCTGAATGCCCTGAGCCTGGAGGCCGGCGCGTCGCAGCCTCTGACGGTAGATGTAATTTTCAGCGATGGCAGCGGTTATAGCAATATTGCTGGCGCACGCTGGGCGACTTCAGATTCGGCGGTGGTTCAAATCGATGCATTGGGCAACGCCCTTGGCATCGCGGCGGGCAGCGCCACCCTCAGCGTCACCCACGATGACTATCCCGGCCTGACGGCCGCACTCCCGGTGACGGTGTTTGTGCCGTCGACCGATCCCGTGGACCACACCCTGGTCCCGGTCGGTGGTTGTATCCAGTGCCACGACGGCTTCGTCGCCAGCGGCAAATCCGCCGCGCACCTGCCCACCAGCAACCTGTGCGACACCTGCCATGACCGCTTCCCCGCCACCTGGGCGCCAGTGGCGGCCAACCGCGTCGATCACACACAGGTTCTCGGCCCCTGCTACGGTTGCCACACCAAGCTCCCGGGCCATATGAACACCACGGACGTCTGCGACGCATGTCACCAGCCCGGACCGATGCCCTGGCTGCCGGTGGCGCCCTCCGCCGTAGATCACACCCAGGTAATTGGAACCTGCGACAGTTGCCACGACGGCAAGACCGCTACGGGCAAGAGCGCGACGCACCTGGTCACCGCCGACGATTGCGCACTGTGCCATAACACAAGTTTCTGGATTCCTGCCCTGACACCGCCGGCACCCTAGAGTCATTATCCGAGTTTGACGGTCTGCGCTGGCGCGCAGACCGTCAACCGGTTTTCAATCGCAAGGAACTACTTATCCAACTAGTTAGCGGAAGTCTGCAAGCGCGGCAGCGGACCCCATAAGGCTCGCAGAAACGCCTTGAGATCGGCTTTCTCCGCGGCGCTCAGCCCCAGGGGTTTGATACGCGGGTCCTGGTTGTCGACGCCGTCGCCGCCGCGATCATAGTGGTCGATCACCGCGTCCAGGCTGGCATAGCGTCCGTCATGCATATAGGGCGCGGTATCGGCGAGATTGCGCAAGGTGGGGGTTTTGAATTTTTTCCAGTCCGCCTTGTCCTTGGTGACCAGATAACGGCCCGGATCATCGGTCACTTCGTCCGGTTTTTCCAGCTTCATGCGCTTGGCATCAAAGGCGAGAATCTTGCGATATTCAGGCTTATCGAATTCCGGATTGCGTTTGAGCCCGATATTGTGAAAATCCGAGTCGCTGAAGTTCGGACCGTTGTGGCAGGCGATGCAGCCGCCCTTGCCGGTAAACACCGCCATGCCGCGCACCGCGGACTCGCTCATTGCCAGCTTATTCCCCTCCATATAGCGATCGAAATCGCTCTGACCCGTCACCAGAAAATGTCGCTGCCACACCGCCAGGGCGCGGCCGTAGTCGTCGGCATTGGGTTTATTGCCATAGGCCGCCTGAAACAGGGCAACGACCTTGGGATCATCATTGAAAACCTTCATCAAGGTTTCCATGTTCTGCCCTTTGTGCACCGGATTGGTGGTCGAGCCGATGGCCTGTTTTTCCAGATTGGGCGCGCGTCCATCCCAGATCAGCGCCTTGTTGTAGCCGACATTGATCAGGGTCGGCGGATTGCGCCGTTCCACGAAACCCTCATTGGCCACGGAAAAGGCCGACGGCAGGGTCCAACCCACTTCGGGCAAGTGGCAACTGGAACAGTTGAGTTTGCCACTGCCGGAAATACGGTTGTCGAAAAACAGCGCCTGACCCAGGGCCATGCGCGCGGTGGTCGGCAGATTGTCGGGATTGGCGGCAACCGGCGGTAACGGCCCGATATCGGGAGAGTCGGCCAGTGCGGGAAGAGATAGTGCGGTCAACAGCGTCGCCACGATCTGCATCGTCGACGAAATTGAATCCAGGCTTTTCATAGGTTTCCTTTGTTAGTAGCAATGCGCCGCGAGTGGAACCGCAAGCGGTTAAACAAACGCACTCATGGTAATTTCTGTCACAGCCGATGGCCAAGTGGCCCATTGGTAGTATTGCGTGCCCTCCGCATCGAAACCCAGGCCCGGTCCGCGGCCAGGGTGATAAGAGGATTGATCCAGGGAAACAGTGCCCCCATAAGGCGGCGGAAGCAACCTTCCGCCGCCCAATCCTCAGGGATTGATGTAGAAATGCGTTTTGACGATATTCGAGGCTACACCCAGCGCTTTGAGATCCGCTGCGCTGCACATACCGTCGCCGTTGACGTCGGGCACCACGCCGGGCGCGTCATTGTAGATACCGTCGCCGTTGAGATCCGCCGCTACTGCGACGTAAATCTTACTCGGGGTGTCGACGCCGAAAAACGGGCCGCCGACGATCCAGGTATCCCACAGTTCAACACCCGTGGCGGAGGTATTGGTTACGCCGGTAAGATTAAAGAGGTTGGCAATGTTCTGGCACCCGCCCACGCCCAGGGTCGTAGTCGAGGCGAGCACGATGAGACCCGGCAGGCGATCGTCCGCGCCGGCGGAAAACGTCCCGGGAAAAGGCGCCACGTTATTGTGCACTGCCGGTCCGGTCAACTGGAAACCGCTGAAACCGGTATTGTCGAGCGTGGTCGGGTACTGAATGGCCAGATCCACGAACCAGCCGCGACCGCCAATGCCCACGTGATCACCCTTGGCCGGGGCGAACATTTGCACTTTCACCGGCATATTGTTGGTATCCATATCGTCCGCATCATCCGTGGCCGCCTGCGCGTTCATTGCGCCACACAAACCCACGATGGACAACCACACCACCGCACACGCACGGTTGTTACTTACCTTACCCATGATTCACCTCCAATTTGATGAGTTTTGATCCGGGATAAGGATCCGCTGCGGGCCCTCCCCTTCACACCCCGGCTAACAGGGAGGCCATGGCATATATTCCCGGAAAAAAAATTTTTTGTGATGGGAGGGAGATGATTGGCGCATTTTTCACCGAGGGCACGGCGGTGAACCTGCCATAAAAGAACGGTGCGTAAAACGCACCCTTCGCGCAGCAATGGCGATGTCGTCCAGCGATGGTGCTGAAAATAATGAAAATTGCTTTCCCGCCCGCGGCAGGGGNNAAAGCGGAGCGCCACCCCTGCCAAGAAGCGGGCGGGAACACCTTACTTACCACGCACTCAGACCGTGCGTAAACTTCCGCACATCACGGCTTCAGCGCTTAGTGAATTTTTCGCGGAGAACGCTAGTTAAATACCTTCTTCAGAATATCCGTGGTGCGCGCCACCGGATCCTTGCGGATGGCGGCTTCCTCCTTGGCCAGTTTGAGAAAAATGCCGTCCAGGGTTTTTTCCGTAACGTAGTTGTTGATATCCGGCATGCTCTCCGCCAGGGAGGGCTGCAGCTTCTGCACGGACTTGGCGATTTTTTCGTAGGTGGCGGTAACCTCGGTTTTATCCGTGGCTTCCCGCACGATGGGCAGAATGATGGCATACAGCTCTTTTTGCTTGCTGGCGCGAAAATAGCGCGTCGCTTCATCTTCACTGCCTTTGAAGATTTTCATCGCATCCTCGATGCTCATGTGCTTGATGGCATCGACGAAAATTTCAAAGGTGGACTGCACCGACTTCTCGGCGGCACGATTCATGGTTTTGACGAATTTATCCACCAGTTTTTTCTGACCGAATTTGAGCAGCAGCTTCTCGACTTTCTGCAGGCTTTCCGGCATCAGGATCCTGACGGCCTCGTCGCTGTAAAAGCCGTCCTGCTTGCCGAGAATATCCAGCGCTTTTCTGGATCCCACCCGCAGCGCCTCCTTCAACCCTTCAATGATTTCATCGGTGGACAGCTTGCCTTTTTGCAGTGACTCGGCGGCGTTCTTGAGTTGATCCATCAAGTCTTTGCCGCCGGCCAGCGCTTGCTGCACCGGTGCGGCATGCAAGACCACGACGATGCAACAGCCGGCCAGCAGGGCGCGCCAGGATGGGGTGAAGGTACCGCGCATGTGGTTCATCATAATTGAATCCGCCGTTTGTCTTGTGGGCCCTGTGCACCCACCGGAACCAGGCTCATCGTACCTGGCAGCGAGTGCCGCCACCGCGGCGAAGCGGGGCATACAACAGCAACAGCAAGCTATGGATACCAGCGCACCAAGTATCGCCTCAGTTCAACACCGGTTCAACACCCTTCGCCGCCGGTCCCGGTGGCCGCCGCTCAACCGTGATACCCCAGGCGCGCCGACAATCTGCGGCCGGCCTCCTGCACCAGGGGTATCCAGGCCGGGTCGCGGCGTTCGATGGGCGCGGAAATGGACAAGCCCGCCACCACCGAACCGCTGGCGTCATGGATCAGGACACCGATGCAGCCCACTCCCAGCTCCGCCTCTTCGTTATCCAGCGCATAACCGTCGCGCAGACCTTGCTCGATTTCCTGCACCAGCGCCGCCGGCGAGCTCAGCGTGTTGTCGGTAAAGCGCGGTAGACCGGTGCGCTGGGCGTACGCGGACCAGGCGGCTGCGCCCAGGCGCCCCAGCATCAGCTTGCCCACCGCGGTGACATGCAGCGGTGCCCGGCTGCCGACCACCTGCTCGACGCGAATGGCGCGCCGTCCAATGGCACGATCCACGTAAACGACTTCGTCATGTTCACGCACGGTGAGATTGACGGTTTCCTGCACCTGGTCGCGCAGCCACTCCATGACCGGACGGGCTTCGACCCGCACGTCCATGCGGCTGCGCACCCGCTCGCCCCAGGTCAGCAAGCGGGTGCCGAGGCGATAATTTCCCTGAGTGTCCTTGTCGACCAGGCCATGCACGGTCAACGCTCCCAGAATGCGGAACGCGGTGGAGGCATGCAGCCCGCTGTCGGCGGCCAGAATTTTCAAACTGGCGCTATCGTCATTTTGCGCCAGCGCCTGCAGCAACCCGACGGCGCGATCAATTACCTGTATTGAACTGTGGTTGTCGTTTTTCATATTTCACATTATGAAATTGATTGTGTATTGTGAAATGATAATCCTTGCCGTAATCTATGACAAGTACCCGACTACGGAGCTCTGTTTTTGGTCCCCCCTGTCAGGCGGACTCAAAAGCGCTCCCAACCTATCATTGGAGCTTGATCATGGCGCAGCACGACCCCCAAATACCGTCATTTTGCGAAGGTATTCAATACTTTGGCCCGAACTGGCCCGAGTTTTCCCGATTGGGCGACCAACCCGCCATCGCCGAGGGCGAACGCGCGGTGGCCAAACCCGGTTCCCGCCAGGCCGTGTACCAGACCTTATTAATGGCCGATGCCCTGCGCTATCTGACCCTGCAGGTGACCGGCGCCAAAGCTTCGGGGCACCCCGGCGGATTTGCCTCCAGTGCCGAGGCCTACGCGGCCCTGGTGATGCTGGGCCACACCAACATCGTCACCGAAGTCGGCCACCACGCGCCGGGCTTCTATTCCGCCATGTTCCTGGATACTTCCCTGGAGGCCATGGGCATCAGCACGGTGGCGCAGATGCGCGAGCGCTTTCGCGAACGTCACGGCCTGCTCGGCCACCTGTCGGGCGCCGTCCCCGGCATCCTGGCACCGGCGGGTCCGCTGGGCCAAGGTCAGCATTTCGCCATGGCCGGCGCTCTGCTGCACCGCCAGACCCTGTTCCCCTTCACCCTGGGGGACGGCGGCATGGGCGAGCCCTACATCCTGTCCGCCATGCAGCATTTCAATGTCGCCTACCCGGAGGTCACCAACTTCCTGCCGGTGCTGATCTGGAACGGTTACAGCCAGGAACACCACTCCATGGTGTCGCGCATGAGCAATGAAGCCATGATCGCCTATTGGCAGGGGCATGGTTTCAAGAAAGTGGTGCTGGTCGACGCCAAGGACTTCGACGACGGCGCGCAGCCGGGCGCTTACGTGGATAGCAGTTACTTCGGCCTGGAGGCCCGCCTGGAATTCACCCGCGCGGTGCTCGAAGGTATGGACGAGGCGGCACGCGCCGCTCTGCAAGGCAAACTGACCTGCTTCATCATCAAGCAGCTCAAGGGCAGCGGCGTGCATACCGTCGGCTCCAAGTCCCATAACCTGTATCCTGCCGACACCCTCGACAAGCCGCATATCATCGAAGGCCTGCAGCGGCGCGCCCTGTCACCGGCGGCCTGGCAGCTGGTGCGCAGCAATTTCGTGCGTGCCGGTGGCGGTCCGGCGGTCAAGACCTCGGTCACCGAATCAGTGTTGGCGCTGCCGGCCCTGGGCACCTTGCCATGCACCGATTTCGCGATCGGCGACAAACAGGTGCCCTCCACCGCCATGGGCAGCCTGGTGGGCGCGGTGGGACGCGCGGATGCGCGCTTCATCGTCACCAACGCCGACGGCAACGAAGCTTCGGGTATGAAAAATATCAATGAGGCGCTGAAGATCCGTCACCCGACGGAAGACGCCCTGTATCACCAAGCGCCCGGCGGCCAGGTGTACGAACCGCTGAACGAAGACGCCTGCGCGGGCCTGGCGGCGGGACTGGCGCTGTTCGGCGCCCGCTCCCTGTGGCTGTCCTATGAAAGTTTCGCCATCAACGGCTGGCCTATTTTCCAGACCGTGACCCAGGCGATGGCCGAGCTGCGGCGCAAAACGCCGTCCGCCCTGTGCATGTTCACCGCCGGCGCCCTGGAACAGGGGCGCAATGGCTGGACCCACCAGCGGCCGGAGATCGAAAACTATCTGGCGGCACAAATGCGTAACGGCAACGTCTACCCCCTCTTCCCCTGCGACGCCAACGCCATCCAGGCGGCGTTCGAATGGGGCATCAACAGCAGCAACAAGGGCGTGGCCATCATCGCCTCCAAGAGCGCGTTGCCGGTTTATCTGTCGCTGGCCGACGCGCGTCGCGGCCTGGAAGATGGCGCCGCCGTACTGTATCAAAGCGCCGGTGCCGGTAAAGGCTGGGTGGTGCTCGCCGCCGCGGGCGACATGGTGCTGCTGCCCGTCTTCGACGCGAAAACGCGTCTGGAGGCCCTGGGTTACGGCGTGCGTATCGTCAGCGTAATGAATCCGCGGCGCCTTTACCGCCCCGGCGACGTGTCCTGGGATACGGTGGCGCAACCCGACAACCGCTTCCTGGACGACGACAGCTTCAATGCCATGTTCGACGCTGACGCCCTGCTGGCCATCAGCGGCGGCCCCAGCGCCACCCTGGAGCCGGTGCTGTTGCGCACCCGCGCCGCCCGGCGTGACACGGTATGCTGGAAGCGCGGCGAAACAACGGCCTCGCCCGACGAGATCATGGCGTTCAATGGCATCACCGGTCAGGCCATGGCCGAGCGCGTCAACGCGCTGCTGGCGCGCTGAGCGCCGTGTCTCCCGGTAACCGACCATGACCCAAACCAAAATCGTGGTGCTGGACGATGATCCCACGGGGTCGCAGACGGTACACAGCTGCCTGCTGCTGACGCAGTGGGACGCGGCGACGCTCACCGCGGCGCTGCTGGACAGTGCGCCCTTGTTTTTCGTGCTCACCAATACCCGGGCCATGAACGCCGGGCAGGCGGCGCAAACCACCCGTGAGGTATGTCGCAACCTGCGCCGGGCGCTGCTGGATCTGGCCGCCACCGGCGTTATCATCAACCCCTTGCTGGTGAGCCGCTCCGATTCGACGCTGCGCGGCCACTACCCGGTGGAAACCGATGTCATCGCCGCCGAGCTGGGGCCGTTCGACGCGCATTTTCTGGTGCCCGCCTTCTTCGAAGGCGGACGCACCACGCGCGACAGCGTGCATTACCTGCGGGTTAACGGCGTCGATGTGCCGGTGCACGAAACCGAATTCGCGCGCGACTCCGTGTTTGCCTACCACCACAGCTACCTGCCGGACTACGTCGCGGAAAAAACCGCTGGCAGGATTACCGCCGCTCAAGTCGAACGCATCACCCGCGACCAGCTGCGCGCGCCGGCGCTGGGCACGCGCCTGGAGGCTTTGCGGGACAACGTCTGCTGCGTGGTGGACGGTGAAACCCAGACGGATCTGGATCGCTTTGCCGGCGCACTGCTGGCCGGGGCGCAACAGGGCCGCCGCTATCTGCTGCGCAGCGCCGCCAGCCTGCTGACCTCCCTGGCGCGCCTGCCGCCGCAACCGGTGGCCGCCACGGCGATGCGCGCCTACACCCGCGACGGCCGACCCGGGGCGGTGATCGTCGGCTCTCATGTGAACAAAACCACGCTGCAGCTGACCCAACTGCTGCGCCAGCCGGGTATTACCGGTTGCGAAATCGACGTCGACGGCATCGCCGCCCAGCGGGAACAACTGCTGCAGAACTGTCTGCAATTTGCCTCCCGGGCGCACGCCAACGGGCAAACACCGGTTTTTTTTACCAGCCGCACCGAAAAGGTTTTCGCCGATCAGTACAGCCGCCTGCAATTCGGCATGCAGGTGTCCGCCTTCCTCATGGACATCGTCGCCAGGCTGCCCGTAACTCTTGGCTTTCTCATCAGCAAGGGTGGTATCACCTCCAACGATGTGCTCAGCACCGGGTTGACCCTGCAACAGGCGCGGGTGCTCGGACAGGTGCTGGCGGGATGTTCTGTGGTACGATGTCCCGACGACCACCCCCGGTATCCGCAGTTGCCAGTAGTTATCTTCCCGGGCAATGTCGGTGACGACAACGCACTGGCCACGGTCTATTGCCGACTGTCCGGGCAATGCGACGACACCACGTGCTAGACTAGAATGCAAACCACGCTGCAGGAAAAATACAAAAACAGCGCCGTCGGCCGTGAAGCCGAAACCATTTTGCGCAGCTGCGTACACTGTGGATTCTGCACCGCCACCTGCCCCACCTACCAGTTGCTGGGCGATGAACTGGACGGCCCGCGCGGCCGCATCTATCTCATCAAGCAGATGCTGGAAGGCGCGGAAGTCAGCGCCAAGACGCAGCTGCATCTGGATCGCTGCCTCACCTGCCGCGCCTGCGAAACCACCTGTCCTTCAGGCGTGACCT
>DKAS01000050.1 GCA_002448875.1 Proteobacteria bacterium UBA6920
GGCAAGGAGGCAGAAGCCTATATGAAACGTGGTGATTTGGTGCCGGATGCCCTGATCATGGGTATCATGGAAAGCCGCTTACAAGAACCGGATTGTAAGAACGGTTTTCTCCTCGACGGATTCCCGCGTACCATTCCGCAGGCGGAAGCCCTGAAAGCCCTGCTGGCCAAGCTGAAGATCACGCTGGACACGGTCGCCAATCTGGACGTGGCCCGGGACGTGATTCTGGACCGCCTGACCACCCGCCGCACCTGCTCCAATACGGCCTGCCAGGCCATCTACAACGTCAAGAGCAACCCGCCGAAGAAGGCCGGGGTGTGCGACAAGTGCGGCAGCCCGGTGGTGCAGCGCGACGACGAAACCGAGGAAGCCATCAGCAAGCGCCTGGCGACTTACAACGAAAAAACCGCGCCCCTGATCGGTTTCTACGAGAAGGAAGGCCTGTTGCTGCACATCAACGCCACGTCCAGCGATGATGTGGTCAGCGCCATTCAGAAGAAGATCGGCGGTTAATACTCAGACCGACGTCAAGAAAGCTGCGTCTTTGCGTCGCCTACCCGCCCCCTGCCAGGGGGCGGGACAGGATGAATAAGCGCGGCAGGTTCTGAACAACGCGGTTACGGCGCGGATACAGCGCCGTAACCGCGTTTTTTATTGGCGGATCACTGCAAGGTGGCCGCTTGCAGGGTAATATTGCCCCCGGTCTGGGGTTGCTCCATCACGTACTCGACCACCAGTTGATTACTGGCCGAGCCCGCCTGGTACTGGATCAGCACGGTGTTGTCCAGGGCGGTGGTCCCGCTGGCCTGGGTAAAGGAGTAACGCGGCGGCGCGCTGTTGTCGCTCAGGCGGATGGTCATCTTGCCGCGGGCCTGGTAGGCGCCCACATAGAGCCTCAGGTTGCGCACCGTGGTATCGGCCGGCGCGGTGATGCGGAAGCCGTTGCCGGTGGACTGCACATACAGGCCCGTGGCCTTGTTGCTGGAGCTGGCGGTGGGGCTGCCATTGCTCCAGCTGTAGGCGCTGCGGTTGGCGGTGGCAGCGCTCCACGCCGCCGGCGTTTCACCGCCGATGACCTGCATCTGCAGCGCACTGCCGCCGCTCTTGCGGTCCACGGACGCGGCGCCGTTGAGCCCCCAGTGCATCCAGTCGACGCTGCCCTCGGCGGTGAGGTCGAAATTCGGCAACAAATTGGAGGCGGTCAGCAGGTGGCTGGTCACCGAGGAGATCAGGCCATTGATCTGGGTGGTGGCGCTGCCCAAAGCCTTGGTGGATGAGCGCACGCCGCTGTTGAAGCTGGTGGCACTGGCAATCATGTTGTTGACCTGGGTGGCGTTGCTGGCCTTCACATCGGTCAATTCCTGGGGATCGGTATTGAGGTCGTACAGCGCCTTGGCGGTGATGGCCAGGGTGGTGGTGTTGACCGTGACATGGAGCTTCCAATTGCCGTCGCGTATGGCCTGCAGCTTCACCGTCTGGTCGGCAATATTGGGTTTGCTCTCGTTGTAATGATAGATGACCGAGTGCGGCGTTACGGCGCCGGCCTGGTTGGCCATCTGCGGCCACAGGTTCTTGCCGTCGAAGATCATACCATTGGGCAGCGGCGCCTTGAGCATGCCGGCCAGGGTGGTGTAGATATCGAAATGCGCGGCGAGCTCGCCGCGCTTGACGTTGGTGGGGATGTGTCCCGGCCAGCGCATCAGGGTGGGTACGCGCACCCCGCCTTCATACACCGTGGTCTTGCCATTGAGCGTGTTCCAGGGATTGGTATCGCCGCCGTCGACGCCGTAATCCAGCCACGGGCCGTTGTCGGAGGTGAAGATCACCAGAGTACGCTCGTCCAGGCCAAGCTGTTTCAGGTGATTGAAAATCTCGCCCATGCCCGCGTCCAGCTCCTCGACCACCTCGCGGTACCGGTCTTCCACCACGCTGCCATCGGCGGCGGTGACGGTTCGGCGATTGCTGTAAGCGGCGCCCGGAAACACCGGCACATGGGGCTCCGGCGGCGCCAGGTAGAGGAAGAACGGCTTGCTCTGGTTGGCGGTGATGAAATCCTTGCCCCGCTGCACGAAACGCTGCAGGAAGGTGGACTGGTCGGGATTGATGTCGACCACGGTGTCGCCTTCGTACAGGGGCAGGTCGGGGAAGAACGCGGGTTGCCAGCAGGGATTGACCACGCTCCAGCCCGTGCTCAATGCCCGGGTGTTGGCGTCGGTCCAGCGTTGATCCTTGTTGACACCCTGGCAGATGCCGGGGTGGAAGGGCCAGATATCACCGGAGTAGGGCAGACCGTAAAACTGGTCGAAGCCGTGTTTCGAGGGCAGGAACTCCGGGTGATCCCCCAGGTGCCATTTGCCAACGATGCCGGTGGTATAACCCTGCTGCTTCATGAACTCGGGCAGGGTGATGACTGCGGAATTGATGCCGTTGACGTAGTTGGGCAGCGGCACATAGTTGATCTGGTTGCGCGCCGGGTAACTGCCGGTCATCAGCATCGCCCGGTCAGGACCGCAGGAGGGGGTGGCGTAGAAATCATTGAACTGCACGCCGTCCTGCGCCATGCCATCCAGGCTGGGGGTGGAAATGGTTTTGGAACCGTAAGCCCCCACATCGCCGTAGCCCAGGTCATCGGCCAGCACCAGGATCACATTCATTTTTTCCGTCACCAGGTTGAGGCTGACGCTGCCGGTGGCGCTGGCGCCCTGGGGGTCGCTGACGGTGTAGCTGAAAGTTTCATTGCCGACGAAGGCGCCCACATCACCATTGACGATGGCCGGCGGGGTATAGTCGACGCCACCGCCGCCGGTGGCGATGCTGACTTTGCCTTTGATCGTGCCAGGGTTGATGGCGGTGACCTTCAGGGCGCCACCCTCGGCATCGCTGTCGTTGCCCAGGACAGCGATGAATTTCTTGATCAGCAGATTGCCCACATCAGCGGTGTCATTGCCCGCCAGCGGCGGGTCGTTGATCGGGTTGACCTGCAGGCTGACCTGAGCCGTGTTGGACAGCGCGCCATCGGCGTCCGCCACCCGATAGGTGAATCCTGCCTGCAGGGTTTCGCTGCCGTCGTGGGTAAAGCGAATGCTGTTGCTGGCCTGCTCGTAAAACGCATGGCCGTTCTGCTCGCTGCTGATTTGCACATCGGCGGCGCGCAGGCTGCTTTCCGCATCGCTGTCGTTGCCCAGAACATCGACGGTTACGGTCTTGCCCTCGTCGACGCTGCCGCCGTCATTGCCGGCCTGTGGCGCATCATTGACCGGGGTGATGGTGAGGTTGGCCACGGCGGTGGCCGAGGCGCCGGCGGTGTCGCTGGCGCGGTAGGTGAACTGGTCCTGGTGGTGCTCACTGCCATCGTGCTGGTAGGTAAACGAGCCGTCGTCGTGCAAGGTGAAACTGGCGGCGTACTGGGGCGGCGTGACGATTTGCGCGTGCAGCGGGGTGTCACCTATGCCCTGGTCGTTATGCAGCACACCGGTCGTGGTGGAAGCCTCCAGGGTGCCACCTTCCAACAGGTTACTGTAAAAATCGTCGCGGGACACCACGGGCGTGGCCACCAGGGAAATAGTGACTTGCGCGCTGCGGGAAACGGCGACGCCGTTGTCCACGTCAAACTCGAAACTGTCATCGCCGCTGGCATCGGCCCGGGAGAGATAGACGAATTTTCCACTGGCTGGCGCCTCCAGTGTCAGCGTGCCCTGGGTCGGTTGTCGGGTAATACGAAAGCTCAACGCCCGGCCGGCACTGTCCGTGGCCTTCAGGGTGCCGTTCATGGGCTGATTGACCAGAGCGAGAAAACCGAGATCCTCAACCGCGGCGGCGTTCGTATCCGGTCGTTGGGAAGGGCCGCCACCGGAACCTGAGTTGCCGCCGCAAGCGCTCACCAGCAGGGTGAAAACAAGGGGAAGAAATAAAACGCTACTGCGACGTCGTCCTGCATCCATATCCAGCGCTACCACCGATGATTCATAAAGAATTGTGTAAGAGACATGGACAGCCATCCGGGCGGTTCCATGGCACGCCCTAAGGCGGACGCCGTATGATAACCGAATAGGCCACGATCAACACGGTGAAATTTACCACGTCGGGGTAAATACACCACAATAATAAAAATTATTAATGACGGGCCTGACTAGCAGGATATTTTACATAATCAGAAGGCGGACCGGTCTGCCAGGCGGAAAGTGTTAAGGGGCCGGTTTGATATTCGAAAATGGCAAATGCCGGCGAAACGGGCGGGTGCCAGGAGCCGGGTCAGCGGAGGAAGCCCCGCCGACCCGGCACCGTGCCGGTAGGTATATCAGCCGCCGGTGACCAGGCGCCGCACTTTCGCCGTAAACGGCGCGGGCTTTGCGGGGGCTGACCAGTCGTGCCAGGGAATTTCCAGTTCGTCCTGCGCCTGCCGGTCCAGCATCAGCAAGGCGGGCGAGGTCTGGTAGATTTCATAGAGGTTTTCTTCCTCCGTTTTGATGCGTTTTACCAGTACCTCGCCGATTTGCTGGAATTCCGCCATGAAACGCCCGACGTTGTCCGACTGCAGATCGACGTTTTTCCAGTTGTTGTAGAACGAGCGCACGACCTTGCCGATGAGGTTCATCTCCTTGCGAAACTCGATGATCAAGTCATGGGTGGTGGAGTCGTTTTTGAAACTGTAGTCAAGGAAGACGTAGAGCTTGGTGTATTCCAGCAGCACATGGGCGTTGAACTCGTGGAGGAATTCCTGCATGGTGTTTTTGACCTTCAGGTATTGCTGGCTCTGCACCTGCGCGGTGATCGCCAGAAACAGGTTCACCAGTTTCTGGTGTTCCCCCTTCAATCTTGTGATCAGCGCCGGATCAAAGGCAATCTGAGTTCCGGGTGCATACAGCATTGACGCGCTGTCCTTGGCTGAAAAACCGGTCCATCCAAACATCCTGGCAAACGAAAGCAAGTTACCGAACATTAGGAAGTCTCCCGTTGTTGACACGCACTATTGTGGTCAAGATGGTATACGCGTTGTAACTTATATTGTGCTTAAGTAAGACATATTCAGCCGGCCTTAAGCGTCCATGACGCGGCGGCAGGAACGACAGCGGCGCGAGCCGTTTCAGAAGGTCAGGGAAGCACCCGCGTGGGCAAGGGAGACGACGGTGGGAAAGCCTGCCTGCAGAATACCGGGCAGCAGGTGGCGACGCTCGCCCTCACTGGCATCGATGCTGCACCCGCCGGTGGAACTGCAGGTGGAGCAGATCATGATATCTCCGCCCTGATCCATGAATTGCTCCATCAGTTCATAGAGGGCGGGAAAGCCGGCGACGCGCACGCCCTTGATGTTGCCGGTGTAGGCCCAGTGGGTACCGTCACCAACCAGAAAAAGGGCGGTGGGGTGTTCCATGGCGATGGCGGAATTGGCGGCGGAAAATGCCAGGGTGGCGCGTTTGCCGTTGTCATCGTTGCCGCTGGTCAGCATGATCAGTACGTTGCGCTGCTTGTCCACGGTGGAGGAATCAGGGGCTGGCGCGCGTTGTACGAGGGAAAACGGTCGAGAAAATCCAGTTTCATGCGGCATGAATAAACGCTCCATCGTTTATCGGTGATAACAGCAACCCGTGATGCACGCGGATTGATCACAAGCGAAATCATAGTGGAGCGACGGGACGATTTCAATATTTCGTGTATAACTTGCGACGTGCCACATTGGACTGCGCGTACGGTGCCGAGAAAAATTAACGATCGCTTAAAACAGTGTGGTGCCGGATGCAGCGAGGTGAAAGGCGCCGGTAGAACGCGCGGGGTTGATATAATTTTCGCTTATATCAGCGGCACGCCAGCGACCTGATGGCAGACCGCCTCACCAGCCGAAAATCACGCCTTCCAGCAGGCGATTGAGGGTGAGATATTCGTCGCGCCGTGCGGTTACGAAATTCTGGTCGCCGGCGAAGCGATTGGTGATTTTTTCCACCGCGCGTCGACCTTCTTCTTTGGTGAGCGATTCGATGATGCGCACCTTTTCCTCGCTGGTAACGCGCTGGCTGACGGAGATCGCCTGATTGGGCAGCGGTTTGCTCTGGAACAGGACGCGCAGGCTTTCGCGGTCCTTGGCGGTGAGCGCATTGTAGAAGAAATTCGAACGGAACACCGCGGCGCCGCATTTTTTCGCTTTCAGTTCCCGATAGACATCCTTGTAGCTGCCGTTGACCCCCCAGAGCTCGGGTTGCTGCACGGGATTGGGAAACTGGTCGATGACGATGAGCGCGGCCAGATTGGGCGGCGGAAAAGTACAGATGGTTTTGCCCACCAGATCGCCGATGGCGCGGATTGCGGTATTGGATTGTTCGGCGACGATGACGAATTCCAGGGCGCCGGGCAGTTTCACCAGGACGTCGTGCTTGAGATGCTCCACCCGCCAGGCGACGAAATGCGGTCCGTCGAACACGATATCGTAGACGTCGTTGCGTAGATCGCGCTGATATTCCAGCCAGCTGAATGGCCGGCGATAGGTAACTTTCTCGCCCAGCAGGCCGGAAAGATAGTCGGCAAAGGGACCGTACAGGTTTTCACCGGCTTCGGCGTTTTCCCGCGGCGGCGCCGATAAAATCAGTTCGGCCCTCGCCGGTGCAACATACGCCGCGGACCACAGCATGACCACCGCCAGAATCAGCCATCCCGCGGCGCGCGCGGGTGCATCGAGTGCGTTGCTGCATGCGGTGAAAGTCCCTTTCATCTACTACTACCTCTTTACTGCTGTTTACCGTCGGGGTATGAATCTGCTGCGTCGACGCCCGGCCTTCGCGTCACGTGCACGAACAGGCGGGCGCGCCTGTGGTGAATGGGCCGTAACTTTACCAGATCACCGGACCGGTGCGCCAATAAGAAGAATATTATATCGAGAAAAATTACAAATGCGCGTCGTTGTGGGGACGTTGCGGAAAATATTGCGCATTATGTCACCTTGCCGCCTATTGGCAATGAATTCATCCAGGTATATAGATGCCTGCGGCGCGGATGCCGCGTATGATTTCTCGAGTGGAATCATCAAGAGTTTTTATGGCAGCTTCATGATTGCCGGTGGCCGCCTGTTGCTGGGCCTGTTCGCGCAGGGTCCTGGCCTGGTCGGTGGCGGCGGTTATTCTGGCCAGTGCGTCGGCGGCTGGCTGTTTTTCCCCGAGCAGAATCTGCAACAGCATGAAGTGGGTGTTGTTGCGATCGAGCTCATAGGCGTATTCTTCCTCCTTGCTGGCGAATTCCAGGCGGCGCACCAGCGTTTTGCCGTCACGCAATTTGACCAGGGCCAGGCGGATGGTCAGCCAGGTCTGCTCCAGCTGCTGTCCGGCGGCGGCCAGGTCGCCGTCGCGCGCCTGTGTCTGCGCCTGCAGCAACTGCCGGTTCATGTCGGCGGAAATATCTTCCTTGTCCGCCGCCACGCCTTGTTCGGCCAGCACCTGCTTATAGGCGTCGAGCATGGTTTGCACCTGGTGCAGGCGAGTGGTGAAATTAGCAAGCTGGTCCTGTCGCGCCTGGCCGGCGCCGGCCAGTTGCAGGGCCTGGAAAAAAAGCCGCTTGGCTTGCTGCAGGTGCTGATCGGCGCCGGCGCTGTCACCGCTGTCGCGGGCGGCGCGCGCCTGCTGCAGAGCCTGCAGCGCCTCGCTGTGCAACTGTCTGGCGCGCTCGTCGCCCTGCTGCAGGATGCGCTGGGCGGAGGCGCTTTCATGCAACAGTTTTTCCACCATGTCGAAGTTCTGGCCGACGCCGCGGTTCTGGCTGGCGGCAGTATCGATATGGTGCGCGGGCGGAGCCGGTGGCGGCGGGGTATCGTCTGCCGCCAGTGTGGACAGCGGCAGCAGCGCCGCCGCCAGCAGCGCACCGCAAGTGGCTTTGCGCCGTCCAGGCAAGGGGCTCACTTCCTGGCCGCGGCGGTTTTCTTCGCTTCGCTGTGACAGCGCCGGCACTCGGTGACGGGAAAGGCGACGCTGCCATGGCAGACGCCGCACTTCTGCCCCAGCATGATCTGCGCCATGGACATGCGATTGGCGCCTTTCTTGGGCGTGAAGATGGCATCGTGGCAATTGGTGCACTCCAGTACTTCGGTGTGGGCCTTGTGCGGAAACGCGACGTTGGGCATGCTGCCCTTGACCTCCATGACGATGGACAGATCCATGGGCATGGCTTCCTGTTTCGGATCCGCCTGGCTGTAGCGCGGCTTGAACTTGCCGTGTTGCAGCGAGCTGACCCAGTTGACATAGTTGCCGGCGGAGCTGCGGTCCAGGGGGGTGAACGCCTGGGCCGGCTGTTGCAGCAGATCCAGGCCTGGCGTCTGCGGATCGTGGATGCCGTCATCCTGCAGGGCGGAGCTGCGCTGAGCGGGGGGCACGAACAGACGGTTGAACGGGTTGGGATTGTCGGCCGTCGCCGGTTTGGCGGGCTCCGCCGCGGGCAGCGGCGATGTCAGGCTGACGAGCAGGACGAGCAGGGTACGGGCGGCGGTCTTCATTTCACACCTCCCTTGAGCAGGATCTGCTGGGTGCTCATATGAACCTGGGTGGGTAGCTGTTCGCGTGCCGAATGACACAGGTCGCAGTTTTCCACCGACCAGGCGACGACGCCGTTGTGGCAGGCACCGCAATACTCGCCGTTGACGATCTTCGCCATGTCGATGGCATTGCCGCCGGCTTTGAATTTTATCGCCAGTTCGCTGTGACAAGACTTGCAACTATAACGTATGCGGTGAAACCAGTGGGGAAACACCACCGGACGCACGCCGGCATCGGTGGAATAGTTGTTGATCACCACGTCGCCGTATTCCGCCTGCGCCGGACCCATGGGCACCGCCGTCAACAGCAGCATGCTGCAGGCAACCGTCAAGGCGTGACGCAAGCCTGGTTTGCGTTTAAATATCGTCACTATCATCATGCGGGCCCTCCCGGAAGAAAGGAAAAATGAACTGGCGTAATCCTAGCCGAGGCGCGGGGGGCGGCCTAACGTAAAGATGCGCATTGACTCGGCGGCGCATTTTCCCTATGGGGAGAGGGTCAGGAGGAGGACGGCAACCCGTTTTCACCCACCTGGCCGGAAATGCGCACGTTGAGGTCTTTCATGATGCCGTTTTCGATGCCGTAGATCCAGCCGTGGATGGTCAACTCCTGATTGTTCTTCCAGGCATTTTGCACCATGGTGGTCTGGCAGACGTTGGCCATCTGCTCGACGACATTGAGCTCGCACAGTAGATCGGTTTTTTCTTTCATCGTTTCCAGCGCATCGATCTGGGTTTTGTACAGGCGGTGCACATCCTTGATGTGGCGCAGCCAGTTGTCGATGATGCCGTGATCCTGGTTGTCGAGGGCGGCGCGGATGCCGCCGCAGCCGTAGTGGCCGCAGACGATGATGTGTTTGACCCGCAGTACTTCTACCGCGTATTGAATCACCGACAGGCAGTTGAGGTCGGTGTGCACCACGATGTTGGCGATGTTGCGATGGACGAATATTTCTCCCGGCATCAGACCGACGATTTCATTGGCCGGTACGCGGCTGTCGGAGCAGCCTATCCAGAGGTATTCGGGGTTCTGTTGTTTGGCGAGTTTGTTGAAAAAATCCGGGTCACTGCTCTTGATTTTTTCCGCCCATTTCTTGTTGTTGTCTAACAGGTGCTGTAACTTTGGCATGATGATACGGGCCTGCAGTCCTGTGAAAATTGTTATATTTATGTAACGCCTGACGATATGCGTTTGCCGTTCCGCGCTCCGCCGGGGCTAGCCGGCGCCCACGATCTGCCCCACACGGGCGGCCGATCGTGGGCGGCAAAGCGTGCATATTATAGCGTGCCGGAGCGGGTGCGGCCAATGCCGCCGGCGCAGCGCTGAACCGTACGAACCGCCGGGGAGTCCAGCGCTCCCCGGCGCGGACGATATTACCTCAGAGGGTTGGGGTGGCGGCAGGCCTGTGGGAGGGAAAATGAGCGGCGACGGCAAAATCCTGTATATCACTAACGGCGGGTCCGGCCGGGAGGCCTTACTCCGCGCCGGTGTGCAGGCGGACATCCTGTGCTGGGACGACCTCCTGCACGAAGGACCCGTGCCGGCCAATCTGGGGCGGGCCGAATTGTCGGCGCTGCGCGCCCAGTATGTCGCCGACTGTGGCTGGGAAACCCTGGTCCAGGCGCGGCAGCGTTTTGCACTGCGGGACGCCACCCTGGCCGCATCCCTGGCGCACGCGCGGGTGCATTTGCTGTTCGAACACGATCTTTGCGACCAGCTGCAGCTGCTGCAGATTCTCGACTGGTTCGCCGGCCAGAAACTGCGCAGTGGTTTATTGTATTTGAGTCAGGCCGACGACTTCCTCGGCGAGCTGAGCGGCGGCCGCGTCAACGATTTCCTCGCCGCCGGCGAGCCCGTGGTCGGCGCCCAGCTGGGCGTGGCACGCAACGGCTGGCGGGCGTTTCGCAGCGCCAATCCCCGGGACCTGGAGAAGCTGCTGCGCAGCAATCTGCAGGCGCTGCCGTTTCTCGACGATGCCTTGTATCGCCATCTGCAGCAGTTTCCGGGCCGCGGTAACGGCCTCAATCGCAGCGAGCGCCAGATCCTGGCGGTGGTCGAGGCGGGCCGGCATAAACCCGGAGAAATCTTCGACGCCTGTCAGGCCATGGAGGAGGCCCGTTACATGGGCGACAGCGCGTTCTGGCGTTACCTCAATGGGATGATCGTCGGCGCCGCGCCCTTGTTGCAAACCGATCATGGCGGTCCCCTGCGTCTGCCCGACGCGTTTCCCTGGCCGAAAGAGTTCGGCGAACAAATGATTAACACCACGCCACTGGCCAAGGACGTGCTGGAAAATCGCGCCGACTGGCTGCGCCTGCAGGCCATCGACAAGTGGTATGGCGGCGTGCACCTGACCGCGGACAATCTCTGGCGCTGGGACGAGCACGACGCCGCCTTGGTCAAAGCTTGATACATCCTCTGTTGGCTGTTCAAACTCCCCCGGCTTGCCGCCGATATGCCTCTATCCATGGCGAAAACAGCAAAGGTAGGGAGCAATGCAAACAAAAACGGCAATTATCTTATTGGCAATGAGCGGCGGGCTGGGCTTATTNNGCAGCAACAACAATAACAATCAGTCACAATCCAGCAGTGAATTTCCCGTGGGCCTGGCCCTGGTGCCACCCACCGAGCGCAGCAACGGCAGCGCCCGGCACACGGCGGCCCTGGCCGGCGCCAGCCAGAGCAAATATGAAGTGGAAACCGGCAAGATCAACGCCATCCTGGCCGGTACCAGCAGCCTGAGCACCCAGTTCGACGCCAATATGTTCTTCCAGGGCATGGGGCGGGCGCCTTGTTACGGGCCGAAGCTTGCCTATCAGAACCACCCGGATGGCGCCGACCCTGCCCCCATGGGCATGGAAACCTATGTGTCCTTACCTGGTGGCGACCTGGGACTCTGGCAGGACAGCGACGCTTCCGGTACTCCCTGTGCCGCCGCCCAGTTGAACAGCCAGATGATGGGCATCAGTCAGCGCTCGCAGATTACCCTGATGACCCTGGCGGCCATGCGTGCCGCCGCCGACGCCAGTGGCCTGACACTGCCCGCCGCCGGCGGCAGTCTCGACCTGGCCACTGCCCTGGGTGGGCAGGGCATTGCCAATGTCACCTTTAACCAGGCCAGCATCGCTCTCAATGCCGCTGGCGATACCTGGAACTATACGCTGGCGTTCAGCGTGACCGTGGGTCCCGCGGCCCGCAATGTGTCGGTGTCTCTGGTGCATACCCCCGGGGCGACGGAGGGCGAGTTCACCGGAGTGATGGTGTATCAGGTGAATCATCCGGGCAGCAATGGCGGCGATGCCATTTACCACGGCTCGCTGTTTTACCGCAAGGCGGCCAGCGGCGAGGTAACCCTCAACGCCCGTGAAGGGGACTACCCGGCCAATGTTACCGTCAATCTGGTGGTGGATGCCGACCTGGATGCCTCGGGCAACTATAAGGTACTGGATCCCGCTCAGAACGGGATGAACCAGCCGGGCTGGAGCGGCAACTTCAATATGTTCGGCGCGGTGTTCGATCCGACCACCCTGGCGGGCAGCTATGCGTATGTGTGGCAGGCCGGCGCCGGCGACAGCCACAGCCGGGTGCTGAACGTGAAGATCGCCCAGGATGCCACGGCCGGCACCAGCGGCGACGCCTTTTTCGGTTTTGGCCAGCCGGTGGGGAGCACGGACGGCAGCATCCTCGGCATGATCTGCAACTGGGCGGGGCCGGGCGCAAACGGCCATGTGCCCGTCGACTACGCCCAGCGTCAACAGTTTGCCCTCGACAGCAATACCGGCAATTTTGCGGTGACTGCCAGTAGTATCAACTTTGCGCCCACCAATTCCTGTGAATACAACGGTACGGGCAGTTTCTGGTACGACCGCAACCTGAGCGTTGGCACAAATGGTGAATCAACTCCCAACACCGGCGATGCCGGGGACATTGTCGTGGTCAAAGCCAGCGGCGCCGGTGCCGGTGAACTGACCATGAACATGTTCGCCAAGGGCGGCGCGGTAACGATGCAGGAGGCGATCGCGGCCACGGGCCTGCAACTGCCCCCCATGTAAGCGGGTAATACACCGGTCCCGCTGCCGGCGGGGCCGGTAACTCATTAATAACAATGGAAAAATATAGGCATATTCCCGGCGGCCGAGTAGATCGCCTGATATATCACCAGATTGAAGTTGTATTTGGTTGAATTATAAATAAAATCTCTCAAACATAATTCATTGCCACAGGCTGACGATGCAGGAATCCACGTCTTTGTTCTCGATCATGGAACAGTTCGCTTACCGGCACCCGGAGTGGTGGCTGGCCGCGGGCGCCGTTCTGCTCCTGCTGATGCTGTTGCTGCTGGTCCAGGTGCGGCGCTACATGATGCGCACGGCGGAGCAGCGCCTGATCAAGCAGATGATCACCCGCACCGCGGTGCAGTTTCTGCCCAACGTGGAATTGCCCGACGAAGTGGAAGGGGCGATCCATGTCGACTATCTGCTGCTGATGCCCAACGGCATCGTCGTCGTCGATATCCAGAATTGCCGCGGCATCCTCTTCGGTTCCGATCGTACCGATACCTGGAGCCAGCTGGTGGGCCGCAAGAGTTACAAGTTCGACAATCCCTTGCCCTTCAATCAGACCCGGGTGCAGAACATCAAGCTGCAGCTGGGCGAGAAAGTGCCGGTGGAAGGCCGGGTGGTGTTTTCCAGCGCCGGTTCCTTTCCCAAGGGCGTGCCCAAGGGCGTGTCGATGATAGACAGTCTGAAAAACGATCTGGCGCACCTCGAAGGCAACGGCGACGTGCAGCCGGTAGTGAAGGAGGGCTGGGAAAAACTGCGCAGCCGGGCGCGGCAGGTGGCGCCGGTACGGGCGCGGGAACGGGACCTTTTCTAGCCTCACCGCCGCCGGTTCGAACTGGCTGTCCGCGGCCGGGCGAGGCGACGGCTAACCTACGGACACTGCTCCATGGCTGACAGCAAATCCGCGGGCAACCGCCTGCACCTGCATTTTCGTCGTTATCTACTGACCGGCCTGCTCACGGTGGTGCCCCTCTGGATCACCTTCGTGGTGTTCCGTTTCGTGCTGGAACAGTTGTCGCAACTGGGCCTGCCCTCGGTGCGCGCCCTGGCCCGCGGCGTGGAAACGACCTAGCCCAGCCTGGCGCAATGGCTGCTGGCGCCCTGGTTTCAGTCCCTGCTGGCCATCGTCATTACCGTACTGGCGCTCTATCTGCTGGGCTGGATTGCCAGCCGGGTCATCGGCAAGCGCCTGCTGGCGCTGTTCGATACCCTGATGCACAAAATTCCCCTGGTACAGACCGTGTACGGTTCGGTGAAGAAGCTCATCGGCGTGTTGCAACAGCAACCGGAAGGCACGCAGCGGGTGGTGTTGATCGGCTTCCCCTCGCCGGAAATGAAAACCGTGGGCTTCGTCACCCGCCAGTTTCGCGATGAGAAAACCGGCCAGGAACTGGCGGCGGTATATGTGCCGACCACGCCCATCCCCACCTCGGGATATCTGGAAATCGTTCCCCTGGAACACCTGGTAGCCACCGACTGGACCCTGGACGAAGCCATGACTTTCATCGTCTCCGGCGGTGCCGTGGCGCCGGCGTCGGTGCGCTACACACCCTGAGAAATCGCCGTGCGCTGCGCACCGGGCGCGGGCGCGATGGGTGGCGATTTTTAAGTAGCGCATTCGCCGTTTCCTGACTATTATCCCCAGTAGTGATCATCCACAGGGGGTTGACCGTGGTGAAGGCGTGGCACCTGCGCCGCATTTTCCTGGTGTTGAGCGCGGCCGGTCTGACGGCCATGTTCGTGGTCGCGACGCCGAACGCCGCCACGCCCGGTCAGGCATCCGCGGCGAGCGGTGCCACCGCCGCTGCGCCCGCTGCCATGCCAGCGCCATCCGCGGCTACGCCAGTTACTTCTCTCCCGACCGCGACAGCAACTTCTGCCAGCGCACCCGCCGTTACCATCGAATGCGCCAAGCGCAAGGAACTGCGCCAGCTCCTGCAGGCCAGGCAGCAGCAGCTGCAGAGCATGCGTGACAGTCTGGCGGTGTTTATCAGCGGCGAAAAGCTGGTGGATATTCCACCCAGCGCCCTGTTCACCGTCGATCTGGCGGACGAAAAAGCGGTGCGGCGCCGCGCCCAGGAGCTGCAGCAGAGGCTGGCCGGGGATGCGGCGGCCGACAATGCGCTGACCGCCGGCCTGCTGGAATGCGCGCAGCCGTATCCTGAGTATGCCGAAGCCATAGGCGAGATTCTGCAGCTGGAAGGGCAGATCGCCCGCTCACGTCTTGATTTTCTGTCGCTGCCCGAGGACCGGCGTTCGTCCCTGATCAACGCCCAGCGCGCCATCCTGCTGCATGCGGAAAAAGCCCTGGAGATGGCGCAGGAACGCAGCCAGGCGGAACAGCAGAAGAGCGAGGCGATCAAGAGCATCGAGGCGGCGGAAGACGTGGCCAAGCACGCGCAGTCCGCCGACCTGCGCGATCTGGGCGCGCAACGCGCCATCCTGGAAAAAAGTCGCGAGCAGCTGGCCACGGTCAAGGCGCGCATGGCAGCCAATTTGCAGGAGCGCGCGACTTACTACAAGACCACGGCGGAGGCACTGTCGGCCTTGAATGCCAAACTCAATCTCGAGGAAAGCTCGGCCAAACTGTACCAGCAGTATAAGGAGGCAGCGGCCATCTGGCGGCAACTGGTCGACCACATCGCCAACCGGATCGGCGATCTGCAGCATTACGAAATCATCGATACACCCCCCGAGCCGCCCGCGGCCCTGCTGGAAAGACTGGGGACGACGGCGGAGGCCAGCGACTACCGGCAGGCTTATAAGGAGATTCAACAGCAGTACGAGGCGCTGGTGGCCTTGCGTACCACGCGCTTCGACGAAGAGCGCGACAGTTCCTTCCGCCTGCTGCTGCAGGCCAGTAAACTGCGCTCGACCCTGCTGCAGGGCGTGGCCGAGCGGGCGGAATACGATCCACTGCGCATCACCCAGGCCAATGTCGACGATCTCTATCGTGAGGTGCGCATCGTTCCCTACCAGTGGGTCGCGCTGTTCTACGGCAAATTGCTCGATATGCGCCAGAAATGGCATTCCGGCCTGGACGGCATCGTCAGCATCGTCGAGCAGACCGGCGTGTTCATCACCGTGCTTGCTCTGCCTTTTTTCATCTATTTCGTGCTGGTCAAGCTGACGGAACAGCTCAATGACCTGCGCCGCCGTCTGGTGCGCCGGCAATTCGATCGTTCCACCAGTCGTATCTCCTGGAGCGGACGCCTGGCCCTGTGGATCCAGCGTATCAACCCTTATTTGCCCTGGATCATCACCCTGCTGGGGCTGCGCATCGTCGCTCAGCTGGTCAGCGCCACCGTGCTGGCGGAAGTGGCTTTGCTGCTGCCTTATATCGAGCTGTATGTATGGTACCGGATATTCATCAATCTGGTGGCCACCCTGGTCGGCGTCGTCGCCTACTCGGTGGCGCTGCAGCAGCTGCAGGCGGTGAAGGAAAGGATTCAGCACAGTGCGCGGGTTATCGGCCTGTTTTTCTTCGTCGCCCTGGTGATCCTCCATGCCACCGAGGACGCGGTCAGCCACGCCCTGGTGTACTCGCTGGTGTCGGACATGATGCTCTACCTGGGCACCGTGGTGTGTTTTTTCGGCGCCTGGCAATGGCGCGATGAAATCGGCAAGGCGGTGGATTCGCTGCTGCCGCAATTCATCAGTGGCCGGCTGGGTCCCTATTGCCGCGGCCGCATGTCGCTGCTGTTGAGTCTGCCCGCGTTGATCCTGGTGGCGGCGGCGGTCGGAATCGAGCATGTGCGGGAAACAGCCGGTGAAATCGATGTCTTCAAGCGGCTGGGCGCCGAAATCTTCCGCCGCCGCATCGAAAGTTCGGTGGCCAAATCGACGGCCGGCCAGGCCGCCGAGCGCGGCCTGGATCGCCTGCCCGCGTCCTATCTGGATTTGTTCGATCTGGACGCGCCGTCCGATCCGCTGTTGCTGATCGAACCCGGCAGCGATTATCTGCAGGCAATGTTCGACGCCATAACCGCCTGGCGTGAGGGACATTCACCGGACAACAGCATCGTCCTGCACGGCGACAAGGGCAGCGGCAAATCCTCGGTGCTGCGCCTGATCGAAACCCACAACGAGGAGCTGCAGGTGGTGAAGATCGGTATTCCGCCCAAGAGCGACGCGAAGGAGGCGCTGCGCGATCTGCTGCGCCAGCGCCTGCAATTCGATCCGATCAGCGGTATCCCGCGGCACAAGACCCTGGTGCTGGTCGATGACGCGCACAATATGTTTCTGGCGCGGGTCGGCGGTTTCGAGGCCTACCGGGACTTTCTCGAAATCGTTTCCCAGGGGTCGCGCGAGGTTTTCTGGGTGGTGGCGCTCAATCGCTATGCCTGGAACTACCTGCAGGCGGTGCTGGGCACGCAGCAGTATTTCGCTGCGGCCATCGCCATGCCGGCGTTCAGCGAAACCGATATCCAGGCGCTGATCAAACGCCGCCATGGCCGCTCCAGCATGCGGCTGTCCTATGACAATATCATTCGTGCGATGCAGACCAACGATGAATTCGCCCTGGAACAGATAGAACACCAGTTTTTCCGCCTGCTCTGGGGGCAGTCCAAGGGCAATCCGCGCGCCGCCATCGTCCTGTGGCTGTCGTCGTTGATTCCGGCGCAGCAGGACGTGTTGAAAGTGGGAATTCCGCACTACAATCCGATTCGCGGTCTGGAGCTGCTGCTGGACGACACTCTGTTCGTTTTCGCCGCCATCCTGCGCCACGAAAACCTGTCGCTGCAGGAAACCATCACGGTCACCAACCTGGCGCCGGGGACGGTGCGGATCTCGCTGAAAAGCGGCACCGATATGCAATTGGTAAACTGTTCCGCGGACGGGCGCTACCGGATCACGCCGGTAGCGCAGGCCGTGCTCACGCAAACCCTGGCCGCCAAGAATTTCATCCATGGATAACAACACTCTCAGTCAGCTGTCCGAACTGTCGCAACTGCTGCGCTTCGATCACCTGGTGCTGTTTCTGCTGAGCATCGCCCTGCTGGTCGCCCTGGTCAAGGCGCTGCAGAAGATCGCGGAATATCTCTATGTCAAGCTGCCGTCGCGGCGCCTGCTGATCTCGCAGATCGTGACCAGCCTCAATTTCATCATCTATATATTCGGCGGCACCTTCCTGTTCTACGCCATCATGCAGCCGCCCAAGGAGCTGATGATCGCGGTGGCCGGCAGCGCCGCCGTTGCCCTGGGTTTGTCGCTCAAGGATCTGGTGTCGTCGGTGATTGCCGGTTTTATCCTGTTGTTCGACCGGCCATTCGTGGTCGGCGACCGGGTGCATTTCGGCGACACCTACGGGGAAATCACCAGCATCGGCCTGCGCGCCGTGCGCCTGGTGACCCTGGATGACAACGAAGTCACTATTCCCAACAGCCGTTTCATGACCGATGTGGTAGCGTCCGGCAACGCCGGCGCCATCGACATGATGGTGACCATGGACTTTCATATCCGCATCGACATGGACGTGCGCAAGGCCCGCGATCTGCTCTACGAAGTGGTGGTGACCAGCCGCTATGTCTATATGAAGAAGCCGGTCAGCATCGTCATATCCGAGGTGGAAATCGCCGAACGCCTGGCGGTGCAGCTGCGCGCCAAGGCCTATGTGCTGGATGTCAGGTTCGAAAAAGCGTTTCAGACCGATGTCAATCTGCGCGCCGGCGAGGTGTTCAAGAGCCAGGGCATCGAACGGCCGCGCCCTGTGTGACCCGCGCCCGGCGCGCTTTACCGCTAAACAAGTTGAATAATAATGGCGCCGACGCGCCGCTGGATGGCCATGCTGCGTATCATAAAAATACATGACGACACGTCCCGGGCCAACAAGGATGCCATCGAGCAGGTCAAGATCATCCTGCGCCGGCAGTTTCCCCTGGCCACGGACGCCGATATCCAGAAGCTGCCCGGGCAGCTGCGCGACCCGCTGGGCTACCGTTTTCGTTCCGTACTGTTCGTGGCCGAGGATTTTCAACGCCGGGTCAAAGGCTTCGCCCTCATGTGGCATCTGCCGGACCTGAATATCTGTTATCTGGACTACCTGTCGGCGGCGCCCGGCCAGACCGGCGGCGGCATCGGCGGCATGCTTTACGAGGAGGTGCGGGAGGAGGCGAAATCTCTGGGGGTGATCGGTCTGTTTTTTGAGGTTATACCGGACGAGCCGCCGTTGTGCCCGTGGCCGGAGCTGCTCAAGCAGAACATCGCCCGCGCCAAATTCTATGAGCGCTATGATGCCCGACCGGTGGTGAACAGCGCATTCTTCACCCCGGTCGACCCGGAAGACAATATCCTGCTGTTTTTGATGTACGATCATCTTGGCCGGCCCGCGAACATCAGTCAGGGAAAAATCCGCGAAATCGCCCGCGCCGTGCTTGAACGTAAGTACAGCGGCCAGTGCAGCGAGGAATACATCCAGCGGGTACTGGCCACCTACCGGGACGACCCGGCCGTGATTCGGCCGCCGCGCTACCGGAAAAAACGCATCATGGAAAAAGCGAAGACGCCGCTGACCGGCGAAGCGCCGATTCCCCTGATCGTCAATTCGGCCCATGATATCCACCATGTGCGCGATCGCGGTTATGTAGAGGCGCCGGTGCGTATCACCACCATTCTGAGCCAGCTGCAGTCCACCGGCCTGTTCCGCACCCTGCGCGCGCATCCAGTCCCCGAACGTATCATCCAGCGGGTGCATGACCGGGAATACGTCGATTTTCTGCGCCGGGCGTGCGCGAAAATGCCCGCCGGCAAGTCCATTTATCCGGTGGTGTTTCCCCTGCGCAATATGACCCGGCCGCCCAAGGAGATGGAAATGCGGGCCGGCTATTTCTGCAGCGACACCTTCACCCCCATCAATCGCAATGCCTACCTGGCGGCGCGCGGGGCGGTGGCCTGCGCCGTGACCGCCGCCGGCTGCGTGGTCGGCGGCAGTCATTTCGCCTATGCCCTGGTGCGGCCGCCGGGGCATCACGCCGAGCAGCGCGCCGCCGGCGGCTTCTGCTACTTCAATTCGGCGGCCATCGTCGCCGACTATCTCAGCGACTACGGCAAGGTCGCGGTCCTCGATATCGATTTTCACCACGGCAACGGCACCCAGGAAATCTTCTATGACCGGGACGATGTGCTGACGGTGTCCATCCACGGTCATCCTAACTTCGCCTATCCTTTTTTCAGTGGCTTCGCCGACGAACGGGGCCGGGATGCAGGGCAGGGATTCAATATCAATTACCCCCTGCCGGAGCACATCAACGCCGAGCAATACCGCAAGACTCTCAAGCGCGCTCTGCTGCAAATCAGGAAGTTCTCCCCCCTCTATTTGGTGCTGAGCCTGGGCCTGGATACGGCGAAGAACGATCCCACCGGCAGCTGGCCCTTGCGCGGTGGGGATTTTTTCAGCAACGGCCTGATGATAGGCGGCAGCAATCTGCCCACCGTGATCATCCAGGAAGGGGGGTATGACAACCGCACCCTGGGGGTCAATGCCCGGGAATTCTTCAAGGGCCTGTGGCAGGGCTACAGTACGCGGAAGACAAAACGCGGGCGCGGCTGGCGCGCTTGAGGTGCGGACCCGCTGCGGGATTGCGCCCCGCCTCGGGCGTATGCTGAAATCTCTGCTGACACCAGGCTGTCAGCAGGGGGGTGATAGGGTAGGCCTCGTGGTTTTATTCATCACTCAATCCCAAGGAGATAACAAATGCAACAGACAGGTTTTGATCAGCGCAAGGTGGCGGTGTGGTTCGAGATCCCGGCGGAGAACTTCACGCGCGCGGTCGATTTCTATCAGCAGGTGTTTCAGACCGAGCTGACTCAGGAAACCATGAGCGATATGCGCATGGCGGTGTTTCCCCATGCCGATACAGTTCCCTCCGGCGCGGTGGTGCAGCATCCCGATTTTAAACCGGCTGACGCCGGTTCCCTGGTCTATCTGCACGGCGGCGACGATCTGGCGGTTCCGCTGCAGCGGGTCAGCGCCGCCGGCGGCAAGGTGGTGCTGCCTAAGATGCTGATCAATGACAAAGTAGGTTACATCGCCCACTTCATCGACAGCGAAGGCAACCGTATCGGTTTGCATTCCAGACAGTGACGGAGCAGTGACGGCATGCGCCGGGCTGACCGCCTGTTTCAAATCGTGCAGCATCTGCGCGGCCGCCGCCTGACCACGGCGGAGTGGCTGGCGCAGCGGCTGCAGGTCTCCCGGCGCACCATCTATCGCGATGTGCAGGATCTGATGCTCAGCGGCGTACCCATCGAGGGCGAGGCGGGCGTCGGTTATATGGTGCGCCACGGCCTGGATCTGCCACCGCTGATGTTCAGCCGCGAGCAGATCGAAGCCCTGGTGGTGGGCGCGCGCCTGGTGCGCCGTTTTGCCGGCGGCGCCCTGGCGCAGTCGGCGCAGTCGGCGCTGGATAAAATCGAGGCCGTGTTGCCCGAGGAGTTGCGCGCCAGGGTCGAACAAACCCGCGTATTCGTCCCGCATTTCGCCGCCGATGAAAAAACGTCGAAGTTGTTCGACGGCGTACACCTGGCGTTGAACCAGCGGCGTTTTATCGCCATTCGCTACACCCGCGCCGACGGCGAACTCTCACTGCGCACCCTTAGACCGCTGGGTCTGTACTTCTGGGGCGCGGTGTGGACCCTGGCCGCCTGGTGCGAACTGCGCCAGGACTATCGCAGTTTTCGCATCGATCGGATCCAGCAGCTGGATCTGCTGGCGGAGCAGTTCGCGGAAGACGGCGGCATTACCCTGCAGGAATTTATCAACTGTCAGTATCGCCAGTGTGACGCGGAGCGGGCGCGCCCGCCGGACGTTACTTCTTGAAGTGATAGTATTCGCTGTTGAGAAACTCGATTACGTCGGCGATCTCGTCGTCGAACCACTGGGTATTGGTCTGGTGTACGCAGAAATTGACCCGCTTCTGCAGGCCGGCGTAATCCTTCACCAGGCGTTTTTCCCGCACGTAGACATCCTCGCCGTGGCAGCCGTAGCAGCGCTGCTGCAGCAGGGATTCGCCGCGCTTGGTATCGGTGGCGGCCTGGGAGGTCAGAGGCAGCGGCAGCAGGAGGAGCAGGCTCAGGGCGGGCAGGTGTTTCATCATGGAGTCAGGTTCCCGGTGGATAGTTTGATGGGGAGATGATAGCGCGTTAGCGCGGTTTGGGGTATCACTCCATGGTGCGTTTTCCCTGGGTGCGCTATTCAGAGGGAAGTAGGGTTAGGAAAAGGACCGTACCTGTGGGGCATTCATCCAGGCCACGCGAACCGGTACGGTCCGTGGACTGGCGGCGTGGCGGAGACAATACCGTGTGGTCCCGTCGGGCTATATGGAGTTCCCGCCCGCTTTTCGCAGNNCGTCCTCCCTGGCGCTGGACGTCCCGGCAAAGCGGACCGGCGCCGCTGCCGCGGGCGGGAAGGTGATTTGATTTTTTGCTTCGGCCTTAGCCGCCGATCGGCATTCATCCTCCGGATCGGCGTCACGCACACCGGATCGATTTCTCCTGTTGAATCGCTATCCCGTGCGCTGATCGGTGCTACCCGTGAGGGTGCGCTGGGCGCACCGTTTTTTTGTGCTTGATCGATTCGCGCATGACGGAGTTCCCGCCGGCTTTTCGCGGCGCCGGCGCTTTGTGCGCCGTTGGGTTCACCTGCCGTAGTTGACCGCCTTCAGGCGAAAACCCCGTGCAGAAACCAGCGTCCGCTGCCGCGCTCCCGGTATATCCACAGCACGCTGCCGCCGGGATTGCTGGCCAGATAGTAATCGCGGGCGACGGCGCCGTCGTCCCACCAGCCGGTTTCGATGCGCTCCATGGGGCTGAGCAACTGCAGGGGGCCCTGGTGAAAGGGCTGGTTGCGTCGCGTCGCCAGCGCCAGGGGCGCGGACAGCAGCCACAGGGGGCGCGGCTCCCGGGCCGCCTGCGCCGGCGAGGCCTGCCCCGGCGGACAGGTTTGCCAGCTGCGTTCCGGGCGGTGATCGGCCAGGGTCTGCAGACTGTGGATGCTGTCCTTGCCCAGACGGGCGCTGAGCCGGTCTGCCAGCGCGGCGCTGCTCAGGGCGGGCTGGGCCGGGGAGAACAGGTCGCCCGCCTGCGCGCTCAGGGTGAACAGGATGGGGGCGTGCAGGCGCAGGGCCTGCACCGGCGCGGGCAGAGTCAGACGCTGCAGATGTTCCCGCAGCAGTTCCAGCAGGTAGGAGGGGTCGCCGCTGGGGCCTTGCAGCGAAACTGTGAACTGGGTCACGGGAGGTTCCCTGTGGAACAATTGCACCGCCAGCTCCTGGACGCCCTTGACCCGCACCCGCAGATAGGTCGCCAGTTCGCCCAGCAGGCGGCGGCAGGCAAAGACCAGGGCCTCGGCGTTGGCCGTTTCCGCCGGCAGGCTCAGATGACGCTCGAAGTTTTCCGGCGGAGTGAAGCGTGGCCAGGGGTCGGGACGGGCGCCCAGCAGCTTGTCCAGGGTATCCAGCAGCTCCTGGCCGCAACGCCGGGCCAGTTCCGGTCGCGGCAGGTCCAGGCACTGGCCCAGGCGGCGGATGCCCACGCTGTGCAGTTTGGCCGTGGCCGCCGGCAGGTCCAGCAGACTGACCGGGTAGTGGCGCAGGACCCGGGTCAGCTGCGCCTGCTCCTGAATCGCCGGCAGGGGTGCGGCGCCGGGGCGCGCCTGGCCGCGGGCCAGCAGCAGGGCGGCCCGCGGGGTGGGCGCCACCGCCTGGCCATGGGTATGGGATAGAGTGGCTAACTGCCGCGATATTTCCGCTATGAGTCGAGATAAGCCGCCGAACAGGCGCAAACTCCCGGAAATTTCCAATACCAAGCCCTGTTTTGCCAGGCTCACCTGGGAACTGAACTGGTAGGCCCACAAGGCCAGGGCATCCAGGGCCGCCTGTTCCTCGGCCGGGGAGCGGGGGGTAAGAATGAGATTGTGGGCCAGGGCATAGGCGGCGGCGGGGGTTTGCCCGGGATGGATGCCGGCGGCGCTGGCGGCGTCGTTGGTCAGCAACAGGCGCGGGCCGTCCACCACGGCCAGGGGCTGCTGCGGTGCGAGCCCCGGGCTGAAGACTTCCAGCGGCAGGCGCGGGAAGTAGCAGGCCAGCCACAGACTCATGGCGCGTCTCCGGGACGCGGGTGCGGTTTTCTGATAAATTGCATGGAAATAGCGATCAGACTGTATGAATATACAGTAAAGCAGAGGAGCGCGCCGGGCGCAACGGCCGGCCAGGGGAGGGGGCGGTCAGCGGCCGGCGGATTGTGCCGTCAGCCGCATGAATTCGCTGACGGTCAGTCGGCCCAGGGCGCCGGAATATTTACGGTCCACGAACCATAATTCCTTGGCCTGACAGCCGGCGCGTTCTTCCTGCCACAATTCGATGATCCATTTGGTCAGGATGCTGGCAACGGCCTCCGGTACCGGCAACAAATCATCACAGGCCAGCTCCAGCACACTGGCGTCGATATGGGGCGCCTGGCGCGCGGCCAGTTCATCACTGATCTGTTGAAAGGAGTACCCCGTCAGCATTCTCAGGTGGTAGACGACGTTGCAACGCATAACTCTACACTTTGGCTAAGAACATTTTTTATTGTCACGCTTTCCGTCCGCCGGCGCAGGCTTGCCTGGTCGCGGCGGCTGATAGGCGTACTGTAACAAGAAAACGCCGACTTTGCCGCATTCCCTGTGCTTGTGCGAGCGGGCCTCCAGGATAACCGGGCGAGCATAATTTGTATACAAAAGAGTGCGGTGCGGCCGGTCCGGTTAAAAAAACCAAACTTCAAACTTGGATATCAGCGTCTGAGATCCGCGTTCGCTCAGCAACGCAAGCGCCAGAGCGATGAAAAAATCGCCTGCGGGGTTTGGTGACGGCTGACGATATATCGCGCTGAGCGGCGGCAGGGGGCTGTGACAGGGTTTATACTGGTTTCAGGTAACAACGGAGAAAGCGCACCATGACAGCCTTCATCAGCAGTGATCTGGAAAAAATCCGGGATGCCCGCCATCACGATCCGTTCAGTGTTCTGGGCAAACACCTGGAGGGCGAGGTGACGACGATACGGGCGCATCTTCCCGACGCCATGGAAGTGATGCTGCTGGAAGGCCAGCGGGCCATGACCCGGATCCCCGGCAGCGATTTTTTCGAGTGGCGGGGGCAGGACGCGATACCGGACCGCTATCGGCTGATGTGGCGGGATTCGGCGCAACGCGAGCACGTGACCCATGACCCGTATACTTTTCCACCGCAGATATCCGATTTCGATCTGCATCTGTTCAGCGAGGGCCGGCACTGGCATGCCTATCGCTTTCTTGGCGCGCATCCGCGGATTGTGGATGAGGTTCCCGGTGTGTCGTTCGCGGTGTGGGCGCCCAACGCCGAACGGGTGAGCGTGATCGGCGATTTCAATCACTGGGACGGCCGGCGCCATCCGATGCGCAGTCGCGGCGGCTGCGGCGTCTGGGAGTTGTTCATCCCGGGCCTGGAAGCCGGCACCCTGTACAAATACGAGATACGCAGCAACGTCGACGGGCAGATTCTGGAAAAAGCCGATCCCTACGGGCAGCAATTCGAGCTGCGGCCGCGCACCGCATCGCGGGTGCGCGACGGCCGCGAGTACGCCTGGGGCGACGCCCAGTGGCTGGCGCAGCGCGCTCAGTTCGACTGGCAGCGCCAGCCCATTGCCATTTACGAGGTGCATCTGAGTTCCTGGCAGCGCGGGGTGGAGGGGGAATTTCTCGGTTACCGCCAGCTGGCGCATCAACTGGTCGATTATGTGCGGGATATGGGTTTTACCCATGTGGAGCTGTTGCCGGTTACCGAGCATCCTTTTGATCTTTCCTGGGGATACCAGACCACCGGTTACTATGCGCCCACCGCCCGTTTCGGCACGCCGGAGGATTTTCGCTATTTCGTCGATACCCTGCACCAGCACGGCATCGGCGTCTTTCTCGACTGGGTGCCGGCGCACTTTCCCAAGGATGCGCACGGCCTGGCCCGTTTCGACGGCAGCGCCCTGTATGAACACGCGGACCCGCGCAAGGGAGAGCATCTGGACTGGTCTACGCTGATTTTCAATTACAACCGGGCCGAAGTGAAGAATTTTCTGCTGTCCAGCGCCATGTACTGGCTGGAGGAAATGCACATCGACGGCCTGCGGGTCGACGCGGTGGCGTCCATGCTGTATCTGGATTACTCGCGCAGCGACTGGGTGCCCAATATCTACGGTGGCCGCGAGAATCTCGAAGCCATCGATTTTCTGCGTCAGCTCAACACGGCGGTGCACGAGGCCCATCCCGGCATCCTGATGATGGCCGAGGAGTCCACTTCCTGGCCGCAGGTGAGCCGGCCGGTGTATTGCGGCGGCCTGGGTTTCGATCTGAAATGGAACATGGGCTGGAT
>DKAS01000205.1 GCA_002448875.1 Proteobacteria bacterium UBA6920
CTGGCCGCCGCGCTTGAGCTCGCGCTGGCAGGCCTCGCGCAGCAGGGCGTCGTTCCACTGGTGGACGAAGGTGCGTATCGCCAGGCGCCGCGCCGGCGGTGTGGCGATGATGGACAGGTCGCGGATGCCGGACAAAGACATGTTGAGGGTGCGCGGTATCGGCGTCGCGGTCAGGGTCAGGACATCGACTTCGGCGCGCAACGCCTTGAAACGCTCCTTCTGGCGCACGCCGAAACGATGTTCCTCGTCAATGATGACCAGGCCCAGGTCCTTGTATTTTATATCCGGTTGCAGCAGCTTGTGGGTGCCGATGACGATGTCGGTGCCGCCGCTGCTCAGGCCGTCGAGCACCTGCTGCTGTTCCTTGCGGCTGCGAAAGCGTGACAGGGATTCCACCCGTACCGGCCAGTTGGCGAAGCGGTCACTGAAATTCTGGTAGTGCTGCTGGGCCAGCAGGGTGGTGGGTACCAGGATCGCCACCTGCTTGCCGTTCTGCACCGCGACAAAGGCGGCGCGCATCGCCACCTCGGTCTTGCCGAANNTTGCCGAAGCCGACATCGCCGCACACCAGCCGATCCATGGACTTGGCCGCTGCCATGTCGGCGACTACGTTGTTGATCGCCTCTTCCTGGTCCGGCGTTTCCTCGAAAGGGAAGCCGGCGGCGAACGCGGCGTATTGCTCGTCGATATTATAGGCATGGCCGCTGCGCGCTTCGCGCTGCGCGTAGATGGCGAGCAGTTCGGCCGCCACATCGCGGATTTTTTCGCTGGCCTTGCGCTTGGCCCGTTCCCACTGGCCACTGCCCAGTTTGTGCAGCGGTGCGCTTTCCGGCGTGATGCCGGTATAGCGGCTGATCAGGTGCAGGGAAGACACGGGTACATACAGTTTGTCGCCGTCAGCGTATTCAAGACTGAGAAACTCCGTCGCCACGCTGCCGATGTTGAGGGTCTGCAGGCCCAGGTAGCGGCCGACGCCGTGATCCTCGTGCACCACCGGTGCGCCCAGGGTCAATTCCGCCAGATTGCGCACCACCGCGTCGGCATCACGCCCGCGGCGTTTGCGCCGGCGTCGCTGCATGGCCTGTTCACCGAACAGCTGCGGTTCGGTAATCACGGCGATGGCGGGCTGGTCCAGCAGCAGTCCGCGGTCCAGTGGCGCGACGCTGATGCCGATCCGTGCCTGACCGCCCAGAAAATCCTGCCAGCCGCCGCAGGTGGCGGGGAAAATATCGCAGCCGCGCAGCAGTTCCAGCAGGGTTTCACGTCGGCCGGTGGTTTCCGCGGCAAACAGGATGCGGCCGGCATAGCCGGCGACGAACTGGCGGAGTTTTTCCGCGGGGTGTTCGGCGCGGGCGTCGAGGGTGTGATTGGATGGAGCGGCGGTGGCGAAGTTGCAGCAGGCGCCGTCGCCACTCAGCTCGAAATGCTGCACTTCGATCTGCGGGAATCGTCGGCAGGCGGCGAACACTTCGTTGGCCGGGATGAAAACCTGCATCGGTGGCAGCGGCGGTCGTTCGCGGATCAATTGCGCCTGCTCGTAACGGCCATGCACCGTTTCCCAGAATCTGTCGGCGGCCGCCACGGTGTCCTCCACCTGCACCATGATGGCCTGTGCTGGCAAATAGTCGAACAGGGTGGCAGTCTGCGGGAAAAACAGCGGCAGGTAGTATTCGATACCAGCCGGCGGCAGCCCCTCGCTGATATCGCGATAGATCACGCTGTTCTGCGGATTGCCCTCGAATTGCGCGCGATAAGCCTGACGAAAGGCGGTAATGGCTTCCTTGTCCAGCGGAAACTCACGCGCCGGCAGCAGCCGTACCTGCGGGACCTTGTCTATGCTGCGCTGGCTTTCGGGGTCGAAGCTGCGGATCGACTCAATTTCATTGTCGAACAGGTCGATGCGCAGGGGCTGCGTGCTGCCCATGGGAAACAGATCCAGCAGATTGCCGCGCACCGTGTATTCGCCGTGTTCATATACGGTCGACACATGCTGGTAGCCGGCGCTTTCCAGGCGCAGGCGCATGGCCTCAAGATCCAGGGTCTGGCCGCTGTCCAGCAGCAGGCTGCGGCTTTCAAGAAACTGGCGCGGCGCCAGGCGCACCATCAATGTCGTGATCGGGACCAGCAACAGGCCTTTTTTCAGCTGCGGCAACTGATACAGAGTCTTGATGCGTTCGGACACGATATCCTGGTGCGGCGAAAACGCGTCGTAAGGCAGGGTTTCCCAGTCGGGAAAGGTGTGAATGCTGAAATCATCGCGGCCGGCGATATAGAAACGCAACTCATACTCCAGGCGATTGGCGGTGGCCGCGTCGGGCGTGATGGCGACCACCGGCCCCGGGTGCTTACCGGCCAGGTTCAGCAACGCCAGCCCGAAACTGCTGCCGTACAGGCGTCCCCACCGGGTTTTCTGCCCCGCCTGGTTCTGGTACTCGGGCTCGAATATGTCACTGAAACTGCTGGTGTTCATTGCTGCGGCGATCCTGCGGGCCAAAGAATACGGGGCACGTATGTGAAAAATATTTTATAAGAATTTCCCAGTCTACAGGTAGGAAAAAGAGTTCTAAAACGCTGGCGGGTGGGCCTGTGTCCAACGGCGGTTCAATCCCTGCAGGAGGACATCATATGTTATTCATTATTAAACGTGAAGGCGTGATGCAGAACCTGGGCTGGCTGGACAGGGTGCTGAGGGTGTTGTTGAGCGGCGCCTTGCTGTTGGTGCCCATGTTGCTCGCCGAGACATCGGGGGTCCAGGAATGGCAGAGTTTGTTCATGTTGTTGGCGATCTATCCGTTGTTGACCGGGATCATCGGCGTCGATCCCATTTACCAGGGCCTGCATTTGCGCAGTTGCGATACTTCCCGGCGCAATCAATGTGGAACCTTTCCCTATGAAGTGGATGCCGCCCTGGGTCATGATCCGCAGCCGGGCAGCAATATAGAGCACAGTCTGGAGCACTCACGCCATCCGGCACGCTGAAGCCGTCATCGTGGCATTCCACTCCGGCCCCGGCGTCCCCTGCGGACACGGGGCCGGTTTTTTTGCCCCGGGTAGGGCGCAACGCGTTGACGCGACAGCGCTTTAGCCCCGCATCCGGGGCTTGATTGAAAAAAACGGCCTGTTTTTGCAGGCCGGTTCGGAAACACAAAGGACGACAAAGCTTACTGACGGGAGTTAAGATCGATAATCGCGGGACGACGGATCGGCCAGCAGGCCAATGATTAAAAGCGCAAACAAACACACAAACATCGTGACAGTGGTAGTCAGTGCATCCATACTTTTCCTCCACTTAGGTCGCGTTGAGCAGGCTAGATAACCCAATGTTGTATAGACCAGGCATCGGCGGTGTTCAAGGTCAGATAATTGTCGTTTAACGTGGCAGGCGGCCGGTGGCAACAGCGTCTTATCCCCGGCTATCCCTTGGTGCAGTGTCTGCCGCCGTATTAAGTCCTTGTCAACAGGTGAAAAAATCGTCAATCGTCGGGCTTGGATGAATTGTCTCACCGGGCTTGTCCCAGGTATTGTTTATCGCAGGCGATAGAAAAATTTTGGGTTTGCGCGAGTATTGGCAAGGCAGTGCAAGCCCTGTTCGCTGCACCGCTTGAGCTGACGATTTCAGCGGCGAAAAAAAGGAAAAACTAAAAAGAACTTAGGATTCGTTTCACCTTGGGCGTATAATCCATCGGGCGAATCCCTATTCTACCACCCCTGTTGTAAGTATTATCCGTTGATACCGGTGGGCCACGGTGTGTCGGGGATAGATTATACGCCGATTAACCGAGAACAGTTCTGGCCCATGCTTGAGTACGACCATTCCCAGATCAATTCCGCCCAATGGCAGGTCATCGCCGACAGTATCAATGATGGTTTGCTGGTCAACGTCAACCAGAAGCATGTTTATGCCAACCGCCGCATCGAGCAAATGCTGGAATACGCTCCCGGCGAATTGCTCGGTACCACGGTGGAAACAGTGGTGCATCCGGACCACCGGACGCAGATCTCCGAACGTTGGCGCAATCGATTGCGCGGCGAAGCGCCACCGCGGGTCTATGAGACGGCTTTTGTCACCAAAAACGGGGTAAAGATCCCGGTGGAACTGTCGGTGTCGGTATTGCCCTGGGAAGGGCAGCAGGCCGGGGTGGTAACCATACGGGATATTTCCGAGCGCCGGCGGCATCTGGAGCAGATTCGTCGATCTTCCCGCCTGCTGGAGTATTTTTTCAAGGATTCGCACACCTGCTTCGCGCTGGTGGATCATAATCTGAATTTTACCCGGGTCAATAAGGCTTTTGCCGACCTGTTCGCCCGTGATCCGGAGTTTTTCCCCGGTAAAAGTTACTCCCAGTTTTTTCCCCGCGACCGGCAGACGATGCTGGAGCAGGTGCGGGACCGGGGGATCACCTGTACCGTCGCGGTAGATCCGCTGCCGGTGACCCGCGGCGCCGCTGAGCCGGGAGCGCGTTATTGCAACTGGTCCGCCATTCCCCTGTTCGATGATGCTGGCCGGGTGGAATATGTCGGCCTGTCATTGACCGATATCAGCGAAATTCAGCGAATCAAGCTGGCATTGGAGCAGCGGGAACAGGAATTGATCCGGCATCGCGACAACCTGGGCGAGCTGGTGCGACAGCGCACCGGCCAGCTGCAGGAGAGTGAGGCCAGGTTCCGCCGCATGGCCGACAGCGCCCCGTCCCTGATCTGGCTGGCGGATGAAAACGACCAAACCCTTTGGTTTAACAAAAGCTGGTTGAAATACACCGGCTGCGAGCCGGCGGCGACTTACCGCGAGGGCTGGCTGACCTACGTTCATCCCCAGGATCTGGCCAAGTGTAAGGAAGTCTATGATCAGGCGTGGCAGCAGCACCAGGGTTTCAGTCTGGAACACCGCCTGCGCCGTCACAACGGCAGTTACGGCTGGATCACCATAGTCGGTGTGCCGCGCCTGACCGATACCGGCGATTTCGAAGGTTACATCGGCTATTGCTGGGATATCACCGAGTTGAAGCGCACCGAGTTCGAGTTGTCCGCGGCACGCGAACAGGCGGAGGACGCCAGCCATGCCAAGAGCGAATTCCTGTCGCGCATGAGCCATGAGCTGCGCACTCCGCTGAACGCGGTGCTGGGTTTCGCCCAATTGCTGCAAACCGACATGCGCGCCCCCTTACTGGCCAGTCAAGGCGAATGCGTGGCGGAAATCCTGCGCGCCGGCTACCATTTGCTGGAATTGATTACCGAGATTCTCGATCTCTCCCATATCGAGTCCGGACGCATTCAGATGAATCCGGTGGCGGTGAATCTGGAGCATGTGCTGGGCGAATGCGTCAGCCTGGTGACCCCCATGGCCGACAAACGGGGTATTGTGGTTGCCTATCCGCGTGAGACGGTGCAGGGCGTTACCGTCAGCGCCGACACGATCAGGCTCAAGCAGGTGTTGCTCAATCTGTTGTCCAACGCAGTGAAGTACAACCGCGAACTGGGCCGCATCGACATCGATGTCGCGTTTCCCACGGCGAGTGGCGTGCGCATCAGCGTGCGTGACACCGGCCGTGGCATAGACGCCGGGCGTTTTTCCGAGATTTTCACCCCGTTCAACCGGTTGGGCGCGGAAACCACCAATATCGAGGGTACCGGCATTGGTCTGGTGATCACCAAGCGCCTGGTCGAAATGATGGGCGGCGGCATCGGTTTTGACAGTCTGACCGGCGTCGGCACTACTTTCTGGATCGATCTCAATCGCACCGGCGTGGCCCCGGCCGCGGTGGAGGGCTTGTTGCCGGCGATGACCGTGTTGTATCTGGACGCGGATCCGGGCAATGCCAGACAGATGGAAGATCTGCTGGGAAACTGCCGGCGCATGCGTCTGTTGACGGCCAGCGATGCTGCCGCCGCCCAGCGCCTGGCCGGCGGTGACAAGCCGGATGTGCTGCTGGTGGACTGGCACCAGGGCGGCGCGCCGGCAGGCGATTTTCTCCACCGCCTGGTGCCGGCGGGTTTGCGCGGGGTGCCGGTGATTGCCATCGGCGATACGGCCGACGCCGCCGAGCGGGAACTGGCCGAACACCATGTGCATGCCTATCTGCCACGGCAATCCCTGCCGACACGTTTGCTGCCCTTGCTCGAAGGTTTGCGCCAGGATGTCGCTTGAGGCGCGGCGCCTGCCGCCGCGCAGAAAAAATATCGTGGTTTTTACCGCAAGATCAGCGGTACAATGCGCACGCTAAGGATCCGGGGATACGGTGGCCGCAGGCGTTGCCGGTTTTCCGCCCCGATGAATTGAAGATGTTATGGGAGCCGTATGGACTATTTTCTGCCGACCGTACTCAGCATGCTGGTGATCCTGCTGTCCTTCGGGTTTTTGATCAGCGGCATTGTCACCTTTATTCCGCTGTTCGTTACCCGCTCCAGCGCCGGTGAAATCCTGCCGCTGGCGCTCAAAGCCAGCAAACTCAATATCGGCATGATGGTAGGCGCCATTGTGCTGACCCTGATAGCGCACAATACACCCATTGGAGAAAGCCCGCTGCTGTCGGTGAGTATCGGTTTTCTCGTCTGGGCCGTGATCACACACCTGCTGGTGGCCGGACGCATGCGCATGCTGCTGCGCTGAGGCGCGGCATCCCGGAAAAGCGGAACGCCACCCCAGCCGCGGGCGGGAAAACAAATGTCATTATTCATCACCAGCGGTGGACGCCATCGCTATAGCTGCGCGTAGAGAGCGTTTTCCGCACCGTTCAATATCAAGCCTCGTGGCGCAGCGTTTTCCAGTAATTTATCAATCCGTTAGTGGACGCGTCGTGCGTCGCCACGGGCCGGTCGTGGCGCAGTTCAGGCAGAATGTTTTTAGCCAGCTGCTTGCCCAGTTCCACCCCCCATTGATCGAAACTGTTGATGCCCCAGATTACTCCCTGGGTGAAGATCTTGTGCTCGTAAAGCGCGATCAGGGCGCCGAGGGCATGGGGGTCCAGGCGCTTGCAGACCAGGGAGTTGCTTGGCCGGTTGCCGGGAAACACCTTGTGTGGCAGCAGTTGTTCCAGGGCAGGGCCGCTGAGACCGGCGGCGGTCAATTCCTGCCGGGCCTCGTCGCTGGTTTTGCCTTGCATCAGCGCTTCGGTCTGCGCCAGGAAATTGCTCAGCAGAATGAGGTGGTGTTCACCGAGCTGATTGTGCGACTGCGCCGGGATGATGAAATCGCAGGGTATCAGCCGGGTTCCCTGGTGAATCAGCTGGTAGAAAGCGTGCTGCCCATTGGTTCCCGGTTCGCCCCACAGCACCGCTCCGGTCTGGTAGTCGGCGATGGTCTGGCCGTCGAGGGTGACCTGTTTGCCGTTGCTTTCCATGTCGGCCTGCTGCAGGTAGGCGGGCAGGCGGTGCAGATACTGGTCGTAGGGCAGCACCGCATGAGTATGGGCGGCGAAAAAATTGTTATACCAGACGCCCAGCAGACCCAGAATCACCGGCATGTTGCGCTCCAGCGGCGCGCTGCGGAAGTGCTCGTCCATGGCGTAGGCGCCGGCGAGTAGTTCCTCGAAATGTTCCATGCCGACGGCGATGGCGATGGACAGACCGATGGCCGACCACAGCGAATAGCGTCCCCCCACCCAGTCCCAGAAGGCGAACATATTATCGGTGTTGATGCCGAATTTGCTTACGGCCTCCGCGTTGGTTGACAGAGCGACGAAATGCCGGGCGACGGCACGTTCATCGCCCAGCGCCGCCACCAGCCACTGACGCGCGGACCAGGCGTTGGTCAAGGTCTCCTGGGTGGTAAAAGTCTTGGAAGCGACGATGAACAGTGTGGTTTCCGGGTTCAGTGGTTTGAGGGTTTCCAGCAAGTGGGTACCGTCGATATTGGATACGAAATGCAGGCGTAGATCGGCCCGTCCGTAGTGGCGCAGGGCTTCGGTCACCATCAGCGGACCCAGATCGGAGCCGCCGATGCCGATATTGACGACATCGGTAACGGTCTTGCCGGTATGACCGCGCCACTGGCCGTTGCGCACCGCCTGGGAAAAGTTGCGCATCTTCGCCAGTACGGCGTTTACCGCCGGCATCACATCCTCGCCGTCGACCAGCACGGGCTGGTTGCCGCGATTGCGCAGGGCGACATGCAACACCGCCCGCTGTTCGGTGCGGTTGATTTTCGCGCCGGCGAACATGTCGTGGATGTGCGTCGGCAGGCCCGCCTGTTCCGCCAGGGCGATTAGCAGGGGCAGAGTGTTTTCGGTGATGCGGTTCTTGGAATAATCCAGCAGCCACGGACCGGCGTGCAGCGAATATTTAGCGTAGCGCCCGGGGTCGGCGGCGAACAGGTCGCGCATGGGCAGATCGCGAACGGCGGTGAAATGCGCCTGCAGATTCTTCCAGGCGGTGGTTTGAGGCAAACTGGCGGACATACCGGCTCCTGAAAATGGCGATCATTTTGGACAGCAAGGACGCATTGCCAGGCGAGTTTCCGCAGTGCGCCAACCGCGGGCGCCATGATAACACGGGCGATCCTGCGATGGATTTCCATATATCAAGGCTGGCGGGGTGAATTTCGCACAGTTTCGGCCGCCCGACCTGAGACCGCAGTCACGGTCTGTTTTTCCCGACAGGCTAAAGTGGTGCATGCGGGTCGCCAGCAGGCGGTTTGCGGTGCATCACAATCCAGAGGTTCGGGGTCATGGGGAAAAATAACAATGCCGACGGGGCTGAGTCGGAAAGAATTGGCTATTTCGCCGCCAATTTCAGTGAATTCATCGAAGACCACAAACGCCTGTATATGTGCCTGCTAATGCCTGTGACTTTCATGGGATATGGGCTGTTTCTGCTGTTTCCCGCGCTGGCCGCTTTTGGTCTCGACCAGATTTACCAGGCAGCGCTGGTCACCTTGGACAGCACCCAGTTGGCCTATGGCGTGGTGTTGTTTTTAGGGGGGATCTACAGTTCCGTGTCTTTGCTGCGGATCAAGCCCAGTCCGCCTGCCGGTGTGCAGGTAACCCAGGAAAAGATGCCGGAACTCTATGCCTTGGTGGAACAGCTACGCCTGCGCCTGGGGGCGCGGCGCTTAAACCGCATAATCATTGATGAACAACCCCGTGTCGCGCTGCTGGATACTCCGGCATGGTTTCTTCCCCTGTATTTCACTCGCACTCTGGTGATCGGTCTGCCGCTGCTGCAGTGTCTGGCGCCACTGCATTGCAAAATTCTGCTGGCACAGGCGCTGGTGCGACCGACCCGGGGTATACCGGTGATGGCCGCCTGGCTGAGCCGGCGCTGCGATCGCTGGGAATATTATGGGCGCTTATTGGACTCCAGTCCGGGTTTGCTGGCGAAGGTGCTGGCACCGCCGATGCGCTGGTACGCCGCCAGTTGTCAGTATTTCGCCGCGTACGCCCGGCGTCTGGCGATCCAGGAAGCCGATGAACGCAGCAGCGGCGTGTTTACCCTCACCGATACCGCGGTGGCGCTGCAAAGCCAGTATCTGCTGCAGCGCTTCCTGCAGGATTACTATTTACCGCGGGTGGAAAACCTGATGCGCGAGCAATTACGACGCCTGCCCTTCGCCCATGCCAAACTGGCCTATGCCTATCGCTATAATCTGGGCAAACTGCAGCCGGCGCGCTGGCTGGAGCAGGAGATGCAACGTTTTCTCTTTGGTTCGCGCTGGCGTGGTGGTCTGGTGTCGCGCCTGGTCAGCCTGGGAATCAGCCGCTATGTGCATATCAGTTTGCCGGAAGAAACCGCGGCGCAATGCTATCTGGGCGCCTACCATAGCCGGGTGATCAATACCGTGGATATGCTTTGGTTCAACAAACAGGCCGCCCGTTGGCGTGTCGCGGCGCCGGTGCCGCCGGCGCAGCCACTGCAACCGACGACGGATGTGGCGGAAACAGATGCCGGCGCGGCGGATCAGCGCCGCGTTGCCAATCTGCTATAGGAAAGTCAGACGTCAAGGCGTCGCCGGGCGCTGACCCAGGCAGTTCTCGATCTGGGTTCGATCCAGGGTCTCGTTATCCTGCAGGGCCTGCACTAGCTGCAGTAACCGGTCGGCATGGGCATCGATGAGGGTGCCGGCGGTGTGTTCGGCCTCGCATAGCAGCTTCTTCACCGCCTGGTCGACCAATTGCGCCGAGTTTTCGGAAAAATGCCGCGGCTGCGCGATTTCCTTACCGAGAAACGGATGCTCACTGCTTTGGCGCAGATCCATCGGTCCGATCTCCTCCGCCATGCCCCAGCGAGTCACCATGGAGCGGGCCAGTGAACTGGCGCGCTTGATGTCATCGTCGGCGCCGGAACTGACGCTGTGCAACAGCCGCTGTTCGGCGCAGCGCCCGGCCAGCAGCACCGCCAGGCGGGCGCGCAGGTAGTCTTCGGGAAAGGTATGGCGCTCCTGATCAGGCAGTTGATAGGTGCCGCCCAGCGCGTGGCCGCGGGGAATGATGGTGACTTTGTAGATGGGATCCGCCAGCGGTTGAAAATAAGCGACCAGGGTATGACCGGCCTCGTGCACCGCCAGGCGCCGGTGTTCCTCCGGCAGGATGGCCAGGGTGCGGACCGTGCCCACCATGATCTTGTCCCGCGCCTGGTCGAAATGTCGCATCATGACTTGCTGGCTGTCTTCGCGGATGGCGAAAATGGCGGCTTCATTGACCAGATTTTTCAGGTCGGCGCCGGAAAACCCGGGCGTGCCGCCAGCGACGATATCCAGGTCGACATCGTCCGCCAGCGGCACCTTCTTGCTGTGCACTTGCAGAATCTTCACCCGGTCGGCGCGTTCCGGCAGGTCCAGGGTGACATGCCGGTCGAAACGGCCGGGTCGCAGCAGGGCCGGATCGAGCACGTCCGGGCGATTGGTGGCGGCGAGGATGATCACGGCCTCATGGCCGGTGAAGCCGTCCATTTCCGCCAGGATCTGATTAAGGGTCTGTTCGCGTTCGTCGTGG
>DKAS01000064.1 GCA_002448875.1 Proteobacteria bacterium UBA6920
GACTTGCCGGCGCCGTTGGGACCCAGCAAGGCAAGAATTTCCCCCTGTTCGATCTCGAGACTGACGTTTTTCAGGGCCTGAAAACCACTGCCGTAGGTCTTACTGAGGTTGGCGACGGAAACGATGGGTGGCATGGCGCGTCCTTGATCTGCTGGGGAACTGCGGGTCGGCGGCACGCTTCCCCGCCGTGTCGCCGCCCGTCAAGAATAGGGTCGCCGGCGGAGAATTGCAATGGCAGCAGCGACGCCGGCGATTGCGCCTAGAACCTATAATTGTATCCGAGGGTAACTAAATCCACCTCGCTGTCGAACTCGATACCCTCGATTTCGATGCAATTGCGGGCATCCAGGCGCAGGCCAAATCCGGCGCTGAAGGTGGCGGCGGCGCCGTAGTCCGTCGCACTGGACGTCGCGCCGTTATGATCCTGCTTGCCGCCGTGCAGCACCCCCGCCTGCGCCTTGAAAAACACCGGCCCCAGACTGCGGTACGCCAGCGATAACACCGAGGCGTGCGCGCTCCAGCGGCCATCGGGTTTGACATCACCGCCGCTCAGGGCGGGCAGATAGGCATACTCCACAGAAAAAACTCCCTTGGCGAAATCCGGAAAATTTACTCCCACCAGCGGCCCGAGACTGGTGAGCGTCGCATAGTCGCTATCGGCGGGAACGTAGGCGCCGGCTTTGACCCCGACATAGTAGTTCGCGTCAGCGATCACCGGACTATTGGCAAATGCCAGCAGAAACAACAGCAGCCAGCAGCGGCCTGCCGCTTTGCGTGCCAGGCCGCCGGTGAGCGTTGGGAAAATCAAACAATCGCCCGTTCCGCGCTGCACCGCCCGCGGTGGTATCGCCACGGCGGGCACGCCGCGCCCTTTAGCTTGTGAGTTATTCCGCATTACCTCTCCCTCTGCAAACCAGCTGCTGGTGATATGCTATAGTTATTTTGTTCGCCTGCAAATACAAGTTGTAACAAATCAGGCCGATACTGCACAACCAGGAGGGTAGTCGCATGAACCGTGGATTATTCAGGAGTTTGTCGCTTTTTTTCTTCATCGCTCTGGCGCTCCCCCCCGCGAACGCCAGCACCACCGTCAAGGGCACATTCACCGCCGAACAAGCTTGCGCCGCCTATGTTTCCAAGAACAAGCTGACCAATCCCGATAACACCCATCTGGTCGCCAACACCAAATACACGATCTTCGAGACCAACCGCAGCAACCAACCGGACTGGTTTCGCATCCGCATAGATTCCGCCAATCCGCCGGAGCGCTGGGTGGCCAAGTATTGCGGCGCGGCTGCCCTGAGCGGCGGCAGCGTGCCGGAACCGGTCAACGACTGTCATACCCCCGGCCTGCAGGACAGCTATGTACTGGCACTGAGCTGGCAGCCGGCCTTCTGCGAAACGCATCGTGACAAACCCGAATGCCGCATCGACGACACCCGCGCCTACCAGGCGCGCAACTTCACCCTGCATGGTTTGTGGCCGAACAAGGCATCCTGCGGCACCAGCTACGGCTACTGCGGTGAACTGCGCGACCAGCCGGCGGAATTCTGCGACTACCCGGCGCTTTCCCTGTTCAGCGCCACCCGCAGCGATTTAGAGCAGGTGATGCCCAGCGCGGCGGCGGGCTCCTGCCTGCAGCGCCATGAATGGTACAAGCACGGCACCTGCCAGACGAGCTGGTCCGTGGATGGCTACTTCGACCTGGCCATCGACCTCACCCGGCAGTTCAACGAGTCGGGTGTGGCCTATTTCATCGCCCGCAATATCGGCAACACCGTGCACGAGGCGGATTTCATCGCCAAAATCGATTGCGCCCAGGGCGCCAACACTCACCGTCACATTGAACTGAAATGTCAGAATGGCAACCTGGTGGACGTGTACATCAACCTGCCCGACGCCATCAGTCCCGGCACCGCCCTCGGCGACCTGTTGCAGGCATCGGCGGGTGAATTCAAATCCAACTGTGGCGGCCAGTTCAAGGTGGACGCCATCGGTTTCAATCACTGAAATCGACAGCGTGCCCGTTTGCGAATCGTTGCGATCGGGCGCGCTGCCTGCCGGGAGTGACTGATCCGTGTGGCGCGGCGCTATGCGCGCAGGCGCAGCCGGCGCAACACGACGGGCATCAATAAGAACCCAAACCACCAGCCCAGAGCACCGAGCCCGCCGCTGTCCGACTTCGCTGTCGATTTCTGACCGGCATCGCCGCCAGCGTCGGCCGGCAAGGTATCGAACTCGCGATTGAGCCACAATTCGCCGCGGTTGGCGCCGCTGCACAACACGTCGACGTCGCCGTCGCCGTCGAAATCGGCGGCCGCCAGCTTGTTACAACTCGTCTGGCTGGCGATGGCCGGCGCGTAGCTGAATTCGGCGTTGCCGTCGTTCAGCCAGACGTGCTTGCCGCCTGCCACTACCGCGTCCAGATCGTTGTCATGATCCAGATCCACCAGTACCACATCCCCGGCGCCGGCATCGATCGCCGTCTGCTGGCCGTGTTTGCTGAAATTGCCGGCGCCATCGTTCAGCCAGACTTCGCTGCCGCTGGCATAAGTGACGAACAGGTCAGCAGCGCCATCACCGTTGAGGTCGCCGATGGCAACCGCCGTGCTGGCGTCGTCCGCCAGGTGCTGCGCGCTTTCACGGAACGTGCCGTCGCCATTGGCAAAGAAGATCCGGGTGTAAGTATCGGCGGCATCGGCGCCATAGGAAATAACGACATCATCAAAGGTGTCACCATTGAGCCGGCCCAGGGCGATATTGCGCGCCACGCCGGCGATGGCTGCCGAGCGCACATAATTGCCCAGACCGTCGTTGACATAAAAATAGATATCCTGCTGATCGACCACCGCCAGATCCGGCGCCGAATCATCGGTGAAACTGCCGCTGACCACGGCCACGGCGCCGTCCAGACCCATGGTATCGGTATTGCTGAAACTACCTTTGCCGTCATTGGCCAGGAAATGCAGACTGCCACCGGCAGTGATCAAATCGACAAAACCATCACCGTTACTATCGGTGGCCGCCACTTTCGCCATGTCGGCGATCAACCCGGCGCCGACATCGGCGGAAAAAATCCCCTGGCCATCGTTGCGCAACAGCAGACCCGCGCCCGGTCCGACCACGGCGATATCGATGCCGCCATCCCGGTTGAAATCGGCGGCGACCACGCCGCTGCCCGGCGCGAACAGGTGCTGCCCAGTATCGCTGAAGCCATCATCGCCGCGGTTGATCAGCACCAGCCCGGCATTGACGCTTTCCAGACTGACATCCAGATGACCGTCACCGTCGACATCGTACAAGCCGGCGCCACCGGTGATGGCACCGGAGGTAAAGCTGTAGTCCGCCGTGGTTCTGAGAAACAATCCACTCTTATTGTAGTAAACGGTAAAGCTAGCCGCGGCACCGGCGCCCTGCGCCTGGCCGGCCGAGTGCAGCACCAGGATGTCGTCATCGCCGTTATTGTCGATATCACCGATAACGCCATCGATGCTTGCCAGGGCTTCGAACTCATGTTTGCTGAGGACAAATCCGCCCTGCCCGTCGTTGAGCCAGATTTCGTCGACCAGATTATTCCCCGCGGCGTCCTGATAATTGACCAGATAGATATCCGCATACGCATCGCTATCCAGTTTACCGATCAGCGCGCGGCGGGTACCGGCAGCGCCCAGTTTCTGGGGCGACACCGTGAATCCCTCGGCGCCCTGATTGAAAAACAGCCGGCAACCGTCGCTGTAGCACGCGGTGAAATCCAGGCTGGTGTTATCGTCCAGGCGCCCGGTGTCGATGGCCAGCGGATTGCCGCCGGGGTTGGCAATAATCCTGGTCTGGAACGCCCCCGAGCCGTCGTTGAGCAGGATCTCGAACGCATCGGTATTGGCCGGGCTGTGCACCAGCACGTCCAGCGAGCCATCACCGTCGAAATCACCCGCAACCAGAGCGTCCACGTCGATCAGTGCGGCCAGTTGTTTCGCCTGTTGTCGAAAATTTCCGTGACCGTCGTTCTCCCACAGCAGCAGCGCGCCGTTGCTGTAGATGACGATATCCGCAACACCGTCACCGCTGAAGTCAGCCAGCGCGTAGCGCTCACCGACCGGACGGGCGCCACGCACCGTATGCGGGTAGAAGCGTCCCTTGCCATTGTTATAGAGAAAGTCACCGCTGCCGAGAAACATATCCAGATCGCCATCGCCGTCGAAATCGGCCAGCTGGCGGGCGCCGTTGCCCAACCATTGTTCGCTGTGCCTGAACTCCAGCGCCTGACAATTGCTCATCAGAAAATACCCGACCACAACCCCCTGCACTAAACGCGCAACCCGCATACTTCCCCCTTAAATATTCTTAATATTCCTTGCTAAAACTGCTAGTAAAGACGTTTATAAACTTCCTGCCCGCAAGAATCAATATGCGCCCGAGCGTATCGAAACGCGGAGCCGATTCCCATACTGCAGACATATTCCGAAGTTGTTCAAGGTGTTAATGCGGGAAACCGGGACCAAAACCCTGGCCGGCCAGCTGGATCAGTGTGGATGATCCACACCCGGGAGAGTTCATACCCAGGCAAATACAAATGGCAAGAAACGGGCGCGGCAAGGTTTGCCTTTTGCTAACCGCGCACCACCTGCGACCCGGTGGATCGAGGCAGGCAGCGCTAGCCGGCTAGCGGGTAACGGTTACTTCCATAGTCGCGGAAGCGAATACACCGCGCACATTGTACCAGGGAAAATTGTCGTCATAGTTGCCGCCGATGAGCAGACCCAGCGCACTGGGACTGCTGGTCTGCAGCGCCAGTCCGGCCGGCCCGAAAGCGATCTGTGGCATATAGGTCGACTGCTTGATGGTCCCCTGCCAGTGGGTGTACCACCAGTTGGCGAGAAACGGAAAGTACGCGCTGGCCGGTGCAGTGACGTCGCCGGTCAGCGTATAGGGGATCACGCCGTCACCAAATACCGAGATGTACACCGGGCCGGGCAGCAACGCCGGATCCTCGACCGCGATATCGGTGTTGTACACCGCCGGGAACCCCATACGCCGCAGTCGCGCCGCCAGCAGCAGGTGATTGGTGACATAGACGAGCGTGTAGTTGTTGATATCACCGCTGCCGTCGGGCGACACGATGTTGATGCCGTAGTGGGCGATGATTGCCCGATGCGGCGCGGCCCCGTCCATGCTGACACTTTCGCAGGCCGACACCCGCGCCACCAGCCCGCCGTTGCCCTCGATATTGTTGGCTTTGAAACCTTCGGGTATCGCCGCCTGCGCCTTGCTCAGCGAAATCGGACCAAAGGCAACATATTCGCGGCAATCAGCAAAACTGACCGCCAGCGTGGTATCCCCCGCGCGGTCCGCCGATGCGGTGGCGGAACCACCGGTCAGTAGCATAATTAACAACCAGTTCGTTGCTTTCATTGTTTTCTCCCATGCACGGATCGATCGCTGCGTCGCTGGGCGAGGCGGTATCCACCGTTGCCCCGTTGAATATCGATGGCATGACTATGACCGGGGCGATCTTACGCGGCGCTTACCGTTACACCGCGAATGTCGCGTTGTTGAATTAGTGGCAGTGGTGATGTGCGAAACATCACAATTCATTGCAACGGCTGATAACTATTACCTGCCGGCACATATTCCCGGCGTCTTGCCGGCGATCGTGCTGTTGATCTGGGGGGAAAAATATCCCCGGCCGATCCTGCTGTTCGGGGAGAATCGGCCGGGAACGCCTGCAGATTAGCGTGAGTTGAGGAATACGTCCGTGGTGTTGTTGCTGTCGGTTGTCACCAGGTTGCTTGCATCAGAGGCGAACAGCACCATGGTGCCGCCGCTGCTGATGTCGCTGGTAATGCTGTAGCCGTTGCCGATCGCGCCCGCGCTGCTGGCACTCACCAGGCTGGTGGTACCGGCGGTGCGATCGCGCACCAACACATCGGAGTTGCCGTTGCCGTCGCCGGCGACCAGATTGCTGGCATCGGAGGCAAACGCCACGTAGCGACCGTCGGCGCTGATTACCGGATAGCCGCTGCCGCCGTTGGCCTGGGCATTGGCGCTGCTGACGCTGACGCGGGTGGTGGTCAGACCGGTGCGATCGCGCACGAAGATATCGCGAGCGGCGTTGCCGTCGCCGGTAACGAGATTGGTCGCGTCCGAGGCAAAGGCTACATAGCGGCCGTTTCCGCTGATCGCCGCGTTGAAGTTCCAGCCGTTGGCCTGGGCGCCGCCGTTGGTGACGCTGACCCGGGTCGTGGTACGCCCCACCAGATCACGCACGAAAATATCGGGCGCGCCATTGGTATCACCATTCACCAGATTGGTGGCATAGGACTGAAACGCCACATACCTGCCGTCATCGCTGATGCTGGGTTTATCGCCGATCAGCGCCAGAGTGTTGCTCTGCGCGCCCGCGCTGCTGACGCTGACCCGCACCGTAGTGGCTGCCACCAGATCACGCACGAAGGTATCGATGCGCGCGTTGGTATCGCCGTTCACCAGATTGGAGGCGATGGAATTAAACACCACGTAACGGCCATTCCCGCTGATCGCCGGCGGATCGCTGGCGCCGTTGCCCGCGACACCGGCGCTGCTGGCGCTGGCCAGCGTGGTCGTGCCGTTCCAGACGTCGCGCACGTAGACCTGAATACCGGTAACGCCCGCGACCAATGTTGAACGCGACGTAAAAGCCACATAGCGACCGTCGTCGCTGATGGAAGCGCCGTAGCCGCCATAACTGCCTTGGGCACCGTTGCTGTCGACGCTGACCCGGGTGGTCACATTGGTCACCCGATCGCGCAGAAATACATCCGCGTAATTGTTCGTATCGTTAGGCACCAGATTGCTGTCGCTCGAAGTGAATGCGACATAGCGTCCATCACCGCTGATCGCGCCGTCGCTGCCGCCGGCGGCAGCCTGAACTCCGGCACTGCCCAGACTTTCCCGTGTCGTCGTGGCGGCGAACGCCGTGCCGCCCGCCAGCGTCGAAATCAGCGCCAGCGCCCACACACTTCGTTTCTTCCCGTAGCTGAAATTCATATTATTGATCCTCGTTCCATGTTGGTCGAACAGCCGGAGAAGTGTAGGAGGCTTTGGCGGGCAAAACAATTTAGAGCAACTTAAGAAAGAAAAAAAACTGCCGTCGAAAACAACGATAAATATTTTTTGTCGTCCTTGTTGTTAAGGTCAGCGAGCATCGGCTTCTTTGTCAACAGAGTTGCCCATATAACATACAAATCGGCAAACGCGGGAGGCGCGGGCAAGACAGGTTTCGAAGCCACGCAAATTTGTCAATTTGCGCCCGGTGGTAAGCCCCGCAGATGCAGATTGAGGAAACGAATGATGCGGCGACGCGCATCCGCCGTGGCGGCGGCATCGTAACGAGTATTGGACAACTTCCCCAGCAGCGTGAACAGCAGGTTGCCATCACCGGCTGGATGCTGGTTCATGAAGCCGTGGCCGACACCGGGATATTGTTTGACGTCATGGGCAATGCCGTGTTCGCGCAAGCTGTCTTCCAGCCTGCGCGCCATACCGCGCAGAGTCGGGTCGTCGGCGCCATAACTGGCGACAATGGGGCAGGCATGAGCCAGACTTTTCCAGGCTTGCTCGGTCATACCACCGTAGTTTACCGCGGACGCATCGTAGCCATGGCCGGCTGCCAGCAGCAAAGCAAAACCACCGCCGAAACAAAAGCCGATGATTCCGACCTTGCCGGTACTTTCGGTGTGCTGCGCCAGCCAACGACGCACCGTTTCGATATCGTCGAATACCGGCCCCTGCGTGCCCCGGGCCATATCACGCATGGCACGCACCAGACAACGCATGCGCCCTCCCCGGTGATAGAGATCGGGCGCGGCCGCGAGAAAACCCGCTTCGGCCAGCCATTGCGCCTGGGCGCGTAAGTCCTCGGTCATGCCCAACGCATCATGCACCACCACCACCGCCGGCCAGGGACCCTGCCCCAGCGGTTCGGCAACAAAAACAGGAATGCTGCCTTCCGGGCCGGCGATTTCGCGGTTTGGCATAGGCTCCCCCCCTTATATATAGGATAGTAGCCCCATGCCAGCCCCAGGCAAGCGCTATACCTCCCTATATGGATGGTTTATGTTCTATTTCCAATCGAAAATCGCCATTCCATACAAATAATCCAGTAAAGATTGTAAATAGTTGTACGTCATAAAGAACTGAGCCTACGACCGAACGAAACCACGACGCCATGCTCCGCTTCCTGTACCTGCTGTGCCTTCTGACTCTGGCAACGGTTTGCCCCGTCTCGCCGGCGGATGAAAATCCGACTGCGGCGGCGAGTGCCGCCGACTCGACGGAGCCAACCTGGCTGCGCCAGGATTTTCACCTTATGGATCAGGACAATCAGGTATTCGATCTGCACCGGCTGGCAGGAAAATGGACATTCATCTACCTGGGCTACACCCACTGCCCCGACATTTGCCCGACGACGACGCTGACGCTAAACCGCCTGATCGATCGCTTGCAGTTGTATCCACAGCATCTGGTCAACACCCAGGTGGTGTTCGTTTCCATTGATCCACTGCGGGACGCGCAAAACATCATTGGCGAGTTCCTGGCGTATTACAATACGAAATTCATCGGCGTGACCGGCAGCTACGACGAGCTGCTTGTTCTTACCAAACAGTTGCAGATCAAACATCGTCTGCTGTCCGCAACCGACATCAAAACCAGGGAGAAACGCTTACTGGTCGAACACGGCGCCGACATCGTGCTGCTGGACCCGGCATTGAAAATCGCCGGCCGTTTCCACCTGCCGCACGATGACAAAACTCTGCTCGCCGGCTACCTGGAACTGCGCGATCAGTTCGAGCAAAGTGAAACGGACTTCCGCACCGTGGTCAAGCCGGAGCGAAGCTATGTCAATCCACCAGCGCATGACGCGGTGGGGGCGTTGCAGCCGCAG
>DKAS01000169.1 GCA_002448875.1 Proteobacteria bacterium UBA6920
TCGACGAATCACCGGTATGGGTGGACGCCGGACATCTGGCCTACCTGCGGCGCCAGCATGCCACCCGCTACTGGGAACTGGTGGTTTACGATACGGTGAGCCACGGTGAAAAAAGCGTTGCCAGCGGCGCCATATCGGCGCCGGCCGCCAGTCCCGATGGGCGCTACCTGGTGTACAACCGCCTGCGGGATGACGGCAGCGTCGTCATTGAAGGCTTCGACCGGCAGGCGCAGCAGGTATTTCAGCCGCAACCCTTCGCCCTGCCGGGAACCACCGGGCACCTGGCGTTTTCCCGCGACGGCGCCTACGTCTATTTCAATCATTACCTCAATGACACCAATCAGGACCAGGTGATAGACGCCAACGATCACAGCGTCATCTATCGCATTCCTACCCAGGATTGGTTCGCCGCGCGGCAGCCGCTGTTTCCCGAACAACTGACCTCGGTGGAATACAACTGCTCGCAGCCGCAGGCGGCATTGCGGTATCTGTATCTTACCTGTGCTTTTGAGGGATCGCTGGATATTTATCGCCTGCCGCTGAGCGGTGCCGTGCCCGCAGCCTGGACGGAGGCGCAGATCCAGGAAGCGCATCTGGTGGCGCGCAGTCATGAGGACAGGCTCCTGCTGTTGAACACTCTGCGCTACCGCACGCGGCGCCACGATGTCGCCGTGCTCGAGCGCTTGCTCAGCAATCATCTTGAAATCGGCGAATTTACCGCGGCCTTGTACTACCTGCAGGATCTGACATCGATTTGTCGTGGCCAGGGCAAGGATGCGCTCGCCGATTTCTACGAGGTGCTGCGGCTCATCGTCAAGGTGCGCTCATCGAAGCAACGGGTGCCGGTGAATCGGGTGACGGCCGAATTCAGCCGGCTGGTGGCCCAGACCGGGCGGGAGGTTCATGCGCACCCCGGCTGGCAGAAACTGGCGGCGCTGGCGGATGCCTACCTGGCCTATGAACTCGAGCAGCCGGAGCGGGCGCTGGCCAGTTTGCGCGGCATCGCGCTCACCGGTCCACTGCTGCCGATGGAGCGCTATCTGGCGTTCGAACTGTATCGCAGGCTGTGGCAGGAAGCGAAGCCAAATGCCCTGCTCGACCTGTATCCGGCGATGTACAACGAGCTCAGCCTGAGCCACGAAGTCCGTATTTACTATGCCTTCAACTACCTGAAATTGCTGGGGCAGAGTCAGTCCGATGCACAGGCACGCATTCAGACCTTGCGCCTGCTGGCGGCGGAAGGCGTGGCGGGTGACGCCTGGTCCGGGGTGACGGACCTGTTTCGCGCCGAACTGGCCAGCCTGGAATTGGCCACCACTCAGGTGCAGGAACAGCAGGACGTGCATTTCAAGCAGCTGAGTGACTTATTGAAGCAAACCCGCGACGACGTGCTGCTGCGCAAAGCCATGCACATCCGTGCCATCCAGATCCTGGGCGCCGCCGAGCAATTCAAATACATGGAGCTGCTGTCCCGGCACTGGCTGGTGGCGACGAATATCACGGAAATGGAGTTCGCCAACGTGGTGGAACAGTATGCGGTCGTCACCATGGACAAGGGCTACGGCATGCTGGCGCAGGGTCAGTTGGACAAGGCCTATACCACTTTCTACAGCGCCATCCGCCAGACCAACGATCTGGAAGCGCATTTCCAATTCATCACCCTGGGTTTGGATCCCCGGTTACAGCAGCGGGAAAATCTCGATAAATCCTACCAGCTGCTTAACACCCAGGGACTGATAGGCGAGAACGACAGCTATGTTCAGGCCTTGCGCCTGTTGCTGCCAGACGCGCCGGATGGCAGGTTCGAACCGCAGTTGCTACAGCGGGCGGAAGAGCTGTTGCGGCCGATGCGTGCCCGCGGCCTTAATCCCGGGATGCGGGACTTGTTGCTGGGCTATGTCTATCATCAGCGCCTGCGTCAGTCCCGGCACGGTTATGGTTATGACAAACGGAGTTTTGCCCAGGCTCACTATCATTACATGATGGCGCTCGATCTGGAAAAGGACAACGGCCGGATCACGGCGGCGGTCCTGGAAAATCTCGGCAAGCTGCATCTGGAAGTGGGACAGTACGCGCTGGCGGCGGACTTCCTGCAGCAGCGACTGCTCTATCCGTTTGCCAGCCTGGATGCTGAAGTCAATCTGCGCTGGTTCCTGGCACGCGCCAGTTTCTATACCAATCAGCCTGAGCTCGCTTACGAGCAGAGCAGGCAGTTGCTGGAACGGCTTGCCGGCGATAACCCTCTGGCGGCTGTGTTTCTGGAGAAAACCGCCTTTTACGCTATGCAGGCGCAGGATTACGCCAATGCGGCCGACCTCTACCGGCGTCTGCTGACGTCCGACCAGGAGTTGTCGCCCCTTAATCGGGCGCGCGCCCTGCTGGGCTATGGTTTCAGCCTGGTGAAGATCGATCGGCCGCAGGAAGCGGCGGCGGCTTTGCGCCAGGTATTGGAGCTGACGCCGCGCCTGTCGTCGATGCCGGCGGACGCCAGTCAGCTTCTGGCTTTTCATCCACAGCGCCTGCAGCTGCTGGCCTATGGTCTGTTGGCGCATTTGCAGCAGGATCCGCGGGCACGGGCGGAGCTGTTGCGCGCAAGAATCGCCTTGTTGGAGGCGATCGCGGGCAAGGTGGACGAATACGCCTACGACGAGGCCGGCCGCTTGTCCCTGCTGGCCAAGGACTACCAGCACCTGGCTCTGGCCTATGAGGAAGCTGGCAGCATGCTCGATATGCGCGCGGCCATGGCGCAAGCCGTGACGACGGCGGAGAAGTGGCTGCAGGAATCGGCGGAGCCGACCGGGCCGGTAATTTACCAGACCGTGCTGAATTACCTGAGTCTGGCGTGGCTGCATGCGCGGGACTATGCTGGAAATATTCCGGAGAACACCCTGGCTCTGGTGCGAAAGACCCTGGCGGCGCTGGCCGATCAGGCTTATGTGTCGCCATTGCTGCTGGTGCAGCAGGCGAAACTGCAGGCCGTAGTGAACGCCGTGCAGAGTAAAGTGTTGCAACGGGACAACAGCGCCGGGGAGGCCAGGCTATCCGCGCTGCTGCAGCAGTTGCGGGAAAGCCAGGTTGAAGTCACTTACCCGGAGGCGTATGAGCAATTGCAAAAGCTGCTGGCCGGTTTACGCGAGACGCCAGCGGCGACGTCGTCTGGTGGATAGCGCCGCCTGCGTCTCCCTTCTTAACTGCTTGAAATCAGGAGAAAAGCCGGCGCTGGCGCGAGCGTGATTGCCCGGCAAGAAAAATCTCCCGATTTGGCCTTACTCACCAATTTTCCCCTTCTACTATTCCACTCTTTCCGCCGTGTATAGACCCAGGCCAGCTAAAAACATGTTTATTTAGTGGTTGGAAGCCCAGGTTCGTGCGCTGGGTCACATTTATCCAATTTCAGGCCGGGTACATTTTGCCGATATTTTACTGTGGTATGAAAAATCAATTAGTTATAACGCAACGCTACATACCGGCAGGGGTTACCGCTGCTGGTAGTGCGTTGCAATTCTAGCGTCGGCGGCGATGCTGCCAGCGCGGACGAGCGAGGCGTGCGGAAATCCTGGTCCGTACTGTTCCGCCGTAAGGAAAATTCGAGCCATGCAAATGAAAAAACTGATAGCGATGCTGTTTGCCGCCTGCGCGGTGTTACCCAATGCGTATGCCGAGCAGGTCAGCAAGGAACAGATCAAGGGTTTGGACGAGCAGGTGCAGGATATCAAGAAAGACGTGCTGGAAATATCCGCGGAGCTCAATCAGCTGGAAGAGAAGCTGTTGTACCCGTCGAACACGGAAATCGCTTTCTTCGTGTCCCTGGAAAAGAGTTCCACGCTGGAGCCGGATGCCATTGAGCTGAAAGTGGATGACAAGGACATGGCGACGCATATCTACAGTTTCAAGGAACTGGAGGCGCTGCGCCGTGGCGGCGTACAGCGGCTGTTCACCGGCAATGTGCGCACCGGCGAGCATAAAGTGCTGATAAACATCATCGGCAAGAGTGGCGCGTTCAAGAAAACCGATAACGCCAGTTACGTGGTGAAGAAAGGTGTGGGTCCGCAGTTTCTGGAGATCCGCCTGACTTCGTCCGGCGTTGAGTTCAAGGACTGGTAAGCGATGCGCGCAACGCTACTGCCGGCGATAGTTGCGTTAGCTGTCGTCCTTGCCGCGGCCGGCGACGGCCGGGCGGAAGACGCCGCGCCGGCTAAGAAATTGGACAGCAGCGAGCTGCGTGATCTGTACTTCGGCGAGGCCCTGTTTCAGGCCTATCAGGGTAACTACTTCGACGCGATATCCCGCCTGGATACGGAACTGACACAGTACTACGGTTTGGACGAACCGGGACTGAATTCGCTGTTCCATCACATCAACAGCGCGGAATTCGATGTCGGCGACTTCGAACTCTACTATCGCATGCACAAGCGCGCCGGACGAGCGATCAAGGCCGTAATCGAAGGTAATGTCGCCGAGGAAATCCGCAACGAGGCGATTTACCGCTTGGCGAAGATTTACTACCAGAAACAACAGCCGCAGGCCGCTCTGGAAACGATAGAGAAGCTGCAAGGCAAAATTCCGGAACGATTGCGCCTGGAAGAGCCGTTCCTGCGGGCGCAGATCTATATGGAAAATGGCAAATTCCCCCAGGCAATCGAATTGTTGACCAAACTGGACAGCGCCGTGGAGTTGAAAGGCTACGCAGGATACAACCTGGGCGTAGCGCTGTTTCTCAACGGTAATGAACAGCAGGGTATAGCGCAGCTGGAAAAAGTCGGACTGCTGGAGTCGGATGACGAAAAAGTGCTGGCGATGCGCGACAAGGCCAATCTCGTTCTCGGCTTCCGTCTGCTGGAGGCTGGACAGGCGCAAAATGCCAAGGTCTATCTGTATCGGGTGCGCCTGGACGGACCGTTTTCCAACAAGGCCCTGCTCGGCGCGGGCTGGGCTTCGGCGGAGCTGGGCGAGTTCGAGCGTGCGCTGGTGCCCTGGACCCGGCTGGCGAAACGCAATATTACGGATAGATCGGTGCAGGAAGTGTTGCTTGGTGTTCCGTATGCGTACAGCAAGCTGGAGGTGCACGGCCAGGCGGCGGTCAAGTACGGGCTGGCTCTGGATATTTACAGCAAGGAAATCGAGCGGCTGGACAGTTCCATTGCCAGTATTCGCAAAGGTGCTTTTCTGAAGGCGGTAGTGCGCGAAGAGCTCAAGGAGGATAAGAACTGGCTGATCAATCTGCGCAATCTGCCGGACACGCCGGAGACCTATTACCTGGCGCAAATGATGGCTTCGCACGACTTTCAGGAGTCGCTGAAGAATTATTTTGATCTGGAAGAGCTGCGCGTGCGCCTGGAGCACTGGGCGGACTACCTCAATGCCTATGACGAGATGATCAAGATCCGCGGCGCCTACTATGAGCCGCTGCTGCCGGAAATCGAACAGCGGTTTCGTCAGCTGGATTCGCTGATGAAGCTGCGTGTCGAGCAACGGGACAAGCTGCAGGCCCGATTGAAAAAAATGCTGGTGGCGCCACGCCCGGACTTTCTGATTACGGTGGAGGAGCGGACCCTGCTGCAGCGGGTCACTGCTCTGGAAGCCGCGCTGGCCGCCGCTGGCGGGGGCGATGCCGCCCTGCGCCAGCGTGTGGCGCGGCTGAAGGGGCTGGTCAGCTGGAAGGTGGATATAGAGTATGACGAGCGTTTCACACGGGCGACGGAACACCTGGCGCAGCTCGACGACCATGTGAAGAAACTCAACGAAATATACCATTCGTTTGTTCGCACGCGACAGGCGGCCACGCAGAGTTACAAGGGATTTGACCAGCCTCTGCAGCGGCTGCGGATAAAAATCCGCAATGCCCAGGAAAAAGTTCAGATATTGATGGCGGGCCAGGGGCACATGATCGAGGTCATGGCCATAGGCGAGTTGGAAGAGCGGCGCAAGCGCATGGAAGAGTACCAGGTCAAGGCACGTTTTGCCATGGCTGAAAGCTACGATCGCGCGACTAAGGAGAAGCAGGAAAAGCAGAAGGATCAGCCGGAGAATACCCCTGACCCGGGCGCAAAATCCGCGGCCGAGCCGGCGCCGGTCGAATCCGGGGCGACTCCCGGCGGCGCAGCTGCGCCAGCTGTGGAGGTGGCGCCAGCGTCGCCTTCCGCTGCGCCGGAACCTGCTGGCGGGGTGCGTGATGATCGCCCTGCTGATGGGGTGCCGGCCGAACCGACGCCGGCGCCTGCGCAGGAACCACCACCGAATACCGAATAGTTTATGGGCAGACGAAATTTCACAGCCATTGAAGGTGCCGTACGAGCGTGGTTGCGCGCGGTGCCGCTGTGCCTGCTGTTGGTGGCCTGCTCGCACACGTCCAGTGAAGGAACTATAGGTCAGCTGGATCAGGAAAAAATCGAAATCAAGGACGCGGAAATCGACGGCGGCCTGGACAAGGCGATGCAGGGGTATCAGCAGTTTCTGGACGCGACGCCGGAATCGGAATTGACGCCGGAAGCAATTCGCCGCCTGGCGGACTTGAAAGTGGAAAAGGAATTCGGCACCGTAACCGACGGCAAGGCGCCGGCGGAGGAACCGAGCGCGAAACCCAGTCCGCCGCCGGCGGCTCCGCCACCTGCGCCGGTGCCGGCACCGGCGGCGGTGCCAACCGGCAAGGACAAAGGGAAGAAACCGGCGAAGGCTGCGGGAAAGAATGGCAAGAAGACCGCGACAGGGGATGATAAGGCGAAGGAAGAAACCATCGGTGATTTGCAGTTGCCTCCTGGCGAGTCTGCCGGCGATTTGCGTAATACCGGCGCCGAGGAGGCGATACGCTTGTACAGAAAGCTGTTGGATAAATATCCGAATTACGAGCGCAATGACCAGGTGCTGTATCAGTTGTCACGCGCCTATGAGGAAACCGGCCAGGTGGATGAAGCGATGCAGATTATGAATCGCTTGGTCAAACAGTACCCGAACTCCCGTTATACCGACGAAGTGCAATTCCGCCGCGGCGAATATTTTTTCACCCGCAAGAAATATCTGGATGCGGAAGAGGCCTATGGCGAAATCCTGAAATTCGGCTTGTCCTCCGTTTACTACGAGCGTGGCTTGTACAAAATGGGCTGGACTTATTACAAGCAGGAAATGTACGAAGAAGCGCTGGTGAAATTTTTCGCCCTGCTGGACTACAAGGTTTCCATTGGCTATGACTTCGACCAGACTACCGACGATATCGAACGTAAACGCACCGACGACACCTTCCAGGCCGTGAGCCTGAGTTTTTCCAATCTGGGCGGCGCCACGTCGGTGGGCGAATACTTCGTCAAGCACGGCTCGCGCAGCTATGAGGACAAGATCTACAGCGAGCTGGCGGAATTCTATTTTGCCAAGCGCCGTTACAGCGACGCCGCCGCGACCTATAACACGTTCATCGGCGCGAACAAATATCACAAGAAATCACCGTTTTTCAGCATGCGGGTGATTGAAATCTATCTGAAAGGCGGCTTTCCGCGGCTGGTTATCGAAGGCAAGAAAAACTTCGCCTCGTCCTATGGCTTGCGCGCGGATTACTGGAACTATTTCAATCAGGCCGATTTTCCCGAGGTTCTGGTTTTTCTCAAAACCAATCTCATCGATCTGGCGAATCACTACCATGCGATGTACCAGAATCCGAAATTCAAGGCGGATAAAACGGCCAATTACGACGAGGCGGTGCATTGGTATCGCGAGTTTCTCCAGTCGTTTCCCAAGGACAAGTTGTCGCCCGGCATCAACTATCAGCTGGCCGACCTCTATCTTGAAAACAAGGACTTCAAGGCGGCGGCGGTGGAGTACGAGCGCAGCGCATACGATTATCCGGTAAATGAAAAATCCATGACTGCGGCCTATGCGGCGGTGTACGCCTATCGGGAGTATCTGAAGGACGCGCCCTCGTCGCAGGTGCGTTCGGCCAAACAGGAAGTAATTCGCGTATCTATCCGCCTGGTGGACGTTTTTCCTAAACATGAAAAGGCAACCATCGTGCTCGGGGCGGCGGTGGATGATTTGTTCAATATGCGGGATTTTCCCCTGGCGATCAAACTGGGAAGACGGCTGATTGTCGATTACCCGAAGGCGGACGCGAAAATACGTCGTGGTGCCTGGCTGGTGGTGGCGCATTCCTCCTATGAAATAGAAAATTTCGAGGATGCCGAGGAAGGCTATGTTGAAGTCCTCAAGCTGACGTCGAAAGAGGACTCCAGCCGGGAAAAGCTCGTGGAAAACCTGGCCGCATCGGTTTACAAGCAGGGTGAGAAGGCGCGGGCCGCCGAGGACTACAAGACCGCGGTCCGGCATTTCCTGCGTATCGCCGAGCTGGCGCCGACGGCGAAAATACGCATTAACGCCGAGTACGACGCGGCGGCGGTGCTGATACAGATTATGGATCTGGAGAAGGCGGTGGATGTGCTGCTGGCCTTCCGCGCCAACTACCCCGGGCACGAACTGCAGTTTGACGTCACGAAAAAAATCGCCTTCGCCTACAAAGAGATGGGCAAGTTCAATCTGGCGGGCAAGGAATATGAAAGGGTTGCCGCGGAAGCCGAGGGCAAGGATAACGATCTGGTGCGCGAGGCCATGTGGACGGCGGCGGAGCTCTACGAAAAAGCGCCGGATACCGACAATGCCCTGCGGGTATACAAGAAATTCGTGGTGAAATTCCCGAAACCGCTGGAGTTCGCGCTCGATACTTATTACAAGATCGCGATGATTTACAAGACCCGCAACAGTCTGCAGGAATATCGCGATACGCTGCTGTATATCATCAACAGTGATGCCAAAGCAGGTGCCGAGCGCACCGATCGCACCCGCTACCTGGCAGCGCAGTCTTCGTTGGTGATTATCGAGCCGCAATTCGATGAGTTCCTGGCGTTGAAGATCGTCAAGCCGTTCAAGAAAAGTCTGACCAGGAAACAGCAGTCCATGAAGGATCTGGTGACGTCCTATACCAAGCTGGTGGACTATAAAGTGGCGGATGTGACGGCGGCCTCGACCTACTATGTGGCGGAAATATATTACAACTTCAGTCATGCACTGCTGGAATCGGAAAAGCCTGAGGGAATGAGCGACGACGAAATCGAGGAGTTCAACTTGATGGTGGAGGAGCAGGCCTACCCATTCGAGGAAAAGTCGATCAAGGTACACGAAAAGAATATCGAATTGCTCAAGCTGGGAATCTACAGCGTCTGGGTCGACCGCAGTATCGAAAAGCTGTCAAAACTGCTGCCGGCACGCTATGCCAAACCGGAAGAGAGCACCAGCTATATAACAAAATTCGATATGTATATGTATTCGTCGCCACGTTTCGTCAGAGACGAGCTAAGTGCTGGCTTTATCGCGGATTTGCAGCTTTATAGATATGTAGTGAAAAACGCGGAAACCGTGGCACCGAAAGGCGACGAAAAAGATACAAAAACGGATACAAGAAATCCAGTTGTGGACGATAAAAATGCTAAGGAAAACACGCCGATGAATCTCGACGGCTTGAGCCCGACCCCGCTGGACGGCGGAAATACGTCTCCGCCGGGAGATTCGACTACTCAGCCGGCGGGCGAGATGGGTGCGGCGTCCGCGCCGCCAGTGGCGACGGAGCAGCCCCAGCAGCCGGTAGTGGACGGTGCCGAACAAGCAGCCGGAGCAGGTAGCGCCGGAGCAATAGACAGGGAGACAGCCGGGTCTCCGCCCGTTGAAAACGGCGGGGGTGCCGGACAGTGAGAGGTGACAGAGGCTTCGACGCCGGAGGCAGGTGTCGGAGCCGGACGTATTGGAGTTGGATACCTATGTTAGAGGCAGGCACAGGAGTTGGCAGGTGAACGGTGGACGGCTTATGCGGAAACATTCCAGCGATGCGTCGCAGTTGCTTATGCTGCGATTAGTGCTGCTGGCGGTCCTGGCCTTGCTGGTCAGCGCCTGTGGCACCACCATGGAAAAACCGAAAAGAGCGCCGGCGCTGGTCGGCGGCAAGCAGAGTTGTTCGCAGGCCCTCGCCGGCCCGGAAGGCGGAGCGAAGGCTGCGGAGGGGGCGGCATCGGTGCAGTGTCTGCCCAAGGGCGTTATCGAGATCGCGGAAAACTATCCCGTTGATCCGGAGATCAAGCTGGAGTTCGCCAAAGCGCTGGAAATGTTGAATGCGGAAAAATATCCGGAGGCTATACGTTTGCTGAAAGGCGTTACCGGCAAGACGAGCAAATTCAGCGCGCCCTACATAAATCTGGGAATAGTATATATGCGGACCGGCGAAAACGAATTGGCGGAGGAAGCCCTGAAAAAAGCCCTGGAGATAAGTCCGCAGCATCCGGTGGCCAATAATGAAATGGGCATGCTCTATCGCAAGACCGGACGGTATGCCGATGCGCGGAAATTGTATGAAGGGCTGCTGGAAGTGTATCCGGATTTTCTGCCGATTCGAAAGAATCTCGGAGTGCTTTGTGACATCTATCTCCAGGATTTGAATTGCGCGCAGGATCAATACCTGGAATACCTCAAGGGTGTGCCGGATGACGAAAAGGTCAAGATCTGGCTGGCGGATGTCAAGAGCAGGATGTGATGGCGATGACGGTAGAGCTGAAGAATAGAGTGGCAACCGGCGCAACCCTCGCGGCGTTGATTATTGCTCTGGCGTCACCGGTTACGGTTTCCGCGGCCAAGGGCAAGGACAAAGCGCCGCCGCAGGAGCAGGCCAAGGAGCTGTCCGGGATATCGATAGTCGGTAACAAGGAAGCGCCAAAGTCCCTGTTTATCGTTCCCTGGAAGAGCTCGGACATCGGTGTGGAAACCAGCCTGTCCTCCAAACTGTTGAATGAAAAACTGCAGGCGGTCGATAAGGATGTATTCGAGAGAGAGTTGGAATTTTTTAATGCCACCGCACGCCAATAGTGCCGGCGCTGTCAGTGGTAACGAGTAATTATCGAGGAGAAAAAAGTGGACGCCATTATAAAGTTTTATCAACTGGGTGGATTTTTTATGCATCCAATCCTCGTCGTATTTGCCTTTGGGATGGCGATAGCGATCGAGCGCTACATCAAGCTGACGATCGTGCGCAAGGCCAATCGCGCCATGTGGGACCAGCTGTATCCAGTGCTCGCGGAAGGCAATTTCGACGCGGCGCGGGAGATGACGGCCGGTAATAACTCGACCATCGCGCACTTGTTGAATGCGGGACTGGAATTGCAGGGTGCCGTACGCCGTCGTGACGATATCGAAATCGCCATGGAAGAAACCATGATGGAAATCATTCCGCAACTGGAAAGGCGTACGCCTTATGTGGCGTTGTTTTCCAATATTGCCACTCTGCTGGGACTGCTCGGCACGATCATGGGTCTGATCGAGGCGTTTGACGCAGTGGCTAACGCCAATCCGGCGGAAAAGGCCGACTTGTTGTCGGCCAGTATCGCGGTGGCGATGAACACGACCGCGTTTGGATTGATCGTCGGTATTCCGCTGCTTATCACCTACGTTGTTCTGGTGTCGAAAACTGGTGAAATCGTCGACAGCCTGGAAATGGCTTCGGTCAAGACCCTGAGCGTTATCACCAAGATGGCGAAGCGTCAGGGTGGGGCCAGTACGTCGGCGGCGGCGTAAATACTGAGGAGTCAGCGGTATGTCGAGATCCCATCACTATAAGAAAAAGGGCAACGAACCGCCAGAAATGGATGTAACCACGTTCATGAACTTGATGGTGGTGCTGGTGCCGTTTTTGCTCATAACCGCGGTGTTTTCCCGTATTACCATCCTTGAGCTGCATCTTCCTACCGGCGGCGGCGGCGCGTCGAACAAGCCGCAGGTGAGCGTGGAGATTATAGTGCGCAAGGATGTTCTCGAGCTGGGCAACGGCCAGGGTGTCGTCGCAAGAATACTGAATACTGAGGGTAAGTACGACATTAAAAAACTGGCAGAATATCTGGTGAAAGTAAAGGGTAACTATCCGGATAAAACCGATGCGACCATTCTGGTGGAACCTGACATCGAATACGAAAATATAGTAAGAGTCATGGACGCGGTGCGTATTATCGAAATGGCGCAGGAAGGCAGGCAGGAAGTGCAGAGGGTCGAGCTGTTTCCCGACCTGTCAATTGGAGACGCGCCATGAAAAGCACGCGACGCATGAAGCGCATGGCGCGCAATCATAGCAAAAAGATACCGGGCATGAGTCTTACGTCGCTGATGGACGTGTTCACTATTCTGGTGTTTTTCCTGCTTGTTAACTCGGGCAGTGAAGTGCTCGAGCCCCCGAAAAAGATCACGCTGCCGGATTCCGTCGTGGAAACCAAACCCAGGGAGACGGCAACCATCGTCGTTTCTGATGAAGGTGTGATCGTGCAGGGTGAGATGGTTACGACCATGGCCGAGGTGGTAGCTGCGCAGGGGGAAACCATCGCGCCGGTGACAGAACGCCTGCAGGCGATCAAGGGCGCGGTGATAGGCGCGAGCACCAAAGCAGTGGCGGAGAGCACGGAAGTTACCATTCTCTCGCACAAAACCATTCCATTTAAAGTGCTGCGTAAGATCATGTCGAGCTGTACGTATGCGGGATACGACAAGATATCCCTGGCAGTGCTGCAGAAGGCGAAACAGGGGTGAGCGTGCGATCGCCTGGCAACAGACAGGAAATTGATGCGCATCTATTGAGCGCAAAACTTGTGGAATTGGCAATGATATGAGCGCTTTGGCCGCAATACAAGAAAACGACTACGACAGCCAGATAGCGTCGTGCCACGCGCGTATTGAGAAGTTGCGCGGGGAAATCAGCAAACTGCAGGCGGAGCAGCAGGAAGTCGATCGCGAGCTGGCCGAAGTCGCCGAGGAACGGCGCCGTTATGAGGCTTTGGGCAACGTGCTGGACAGCCTGGAAAAGCTCGCGGCCGCGGGCGGCTCGTCACTGTTCTGGTCCGGATTGATCAGCGAAGACAATATCGACGCGCACCTGGCCAAGGTGCGTGACCAGGTGGGTTTTGTCGAGCGTCGTGTTAAAAAGATCACCGATAAGCAGACTGCAATACAGAAAAATATCAAGGACAAGCAGGAAGAGATCGGTGCCAATGCCTACGAGGCGGATCAGCTCAGGCTGCGCCAGGAAGAGGCGAAAAACGAATACGTCATCGAACGGCAAATTATAAAGTTGCCGTATCGTATCGTGGTCATGCCCTGGGCGACGCAGGGGCAGGACGAAAAAAAATTCCGCAAGATACTCATTATCGTCGTATCGATTTGCCTTCTGCTGGGCTGGTTGTCCACCATCTACGTCGTGCCGATTCCCGACCGTCCGCCGGTGGTGGAGATACCGGAACGTCTGGCAAAGCTCGTCAAAAAGGAAAAGCCGAAACCAAAGATCGAGCAGCCGAAGCCGGAGGAAAAGCCGCCCGAGGAGAAAAAGCCCGAGGCCAAGCAGGAGAAAGAGGCAATTCGTGAAAAGGTCAAGAACAAGGGCGTGCTTGCTTTCAAGAACAATTTTGCGGATCTGCTCAACGACGATTCGCTGAACAAGTTGAATGCCAATGTCAATCTCAGCAATGCGGGGTCCACCGCCAAGCGTAATCAGCGCTCGATACTTACAGCGCAGGCTACCGCCGGCAGCGGTGGTATCAACAGCTCAACGCTGAGCCGCAGCGTCGCCGGTACCGGACAGCAGATCGGCGCCGTGGGATTCTCCCGTGTGGAGAGCGCCATTGGCACCGCCGCCGGGGAAGACCGGCCGTTGAGCGATGGGCCGGGACCCTCGCGTACCGATGAGGAAATACAGATCGTATTCGATAAGTACAAAGCGGCGTTGTATCGCATCTATAACCGCGAATTGCGCACCAATCCTACCCTGCAGGGTAAAGTGGTGTTGCGGCTCACGATTGCCTCAGATGGCAGCGTATCCGCCTGTAAAGTGGAATCCACGGATATGAACGCGAAGGCCTTGTTGGACGAAATCGTCGAACGAGTCAAGAAATTCAGCTTTGGTGCCAAACCGGGGGTGCCGCCGACCACGATCCTGTATCCGATAGATTTCCTGCCGGCGTCCTAGAGGTGGTGGCTTAAGGCAGTATATTTGTATGAGGAAAGTGGTAGTCGTTATCGAAAGTGGCAAGGCACTGGAATTGGAGGTTTTACCTATTACTTCGTCATCGGGGCCCGCCGGAAACGGTGCGGTAGCACGGAGTGTAGTCAGGGATGCTGTAAGTATTGGTAGTTATGTAATTCTCGCTGTTCATCAGCTGATGAATTTTGCGACAGATCTATTAGATGTATGTAAGGGTGAATTTAGGGTGGCAATGTGTCCGTCAATTTTGTCTGGCGGGCGTTTTTCAACTGCGGGCCTGACCCACATAACGGATCGCGCAAGAATTCACTGCTGGAACGGCATATGTATGGATTCATAACGACAACACGCGCTGCATTTGTGCGATCAGTCACCAGGGGTGTCTGCGCAGGCAGCGGGCGTTCGCGCAAGGGTTCGGCCGCGCTGAACTTCTGGCGCAGCGCCGGCCTGCTGTTGTTGCTGGCGATGTCGGCGACTGCGCGTGCCGGTCTGTTCTGTTCCGACTACGGTGGTGTCATCGATGGCAGCGATCCGGCGACTGTGGCCAGCCTGCCGACGCAGATCACTATCGACATGAGCTGTACCTTCAAGAACTTCACCGCCGCCAACCCGCTGAAAGTAACCATCAATTTCCAGACCAACGATCCCTCGGTCTACCTGATCGTGTTCGACAACGTGGTCTACACCGGCAATTTGTCCTGTTCGAATATACCGCACAAGATCTGGTTTTCCAATGGCTCGGATTACGGCTCCAAGAACAACTGCCAATCGCTGTTCATTCCGGTCGAAACCATAGACAAGCAGGTGCCCACGGGAAAAACGGCGGTCGGTATCGGCGAGGTGTTCACGTATTCCCTGACCTTTCCTTCCATGCAGTTGCCCTTGGGGGCGCCGTCGCCGAATACCTTGTATAACGTTATCATCGGTGACGACCTGACGGCAACGGGCGCTGACTTGACCTATATCAGCGCCAGTGCCTACTACAAGGGCAGCGGCTTGCCGGTGACGCTGACGCCGGAGGACGGTACCAGCGGGTTCAACCTGTGTGGCCTGTGGACCGCGAAAAATCTCTGTTATAAACCCATACCGCAACTCAATGCCGGTGATCAGATAGTTTTCAATGTCACCGTCGTTGTCGACAATACCGCTAATAATACGCTGGGCAAACAGTTCACGAATGTAGCCAAGTGGTGGTACGGGCGTCAGATCGATCTCAACGGGGACGGAATTATCACACCGCAGGAATACTTCACGCCTCTACCGGGTGAGTGGGGTATATCCCAGCCTTTGACCATAGGTCGACCCAATCTGGTGGTCAACAAGACCAGTCCGGATACGGCGCTGAACCTCGCTGTGCCTACCACCATTACCATCGATGTGCAGAACACCGGCGGTAGCAATGCCTGGAATGCAACTATCGTCGATCAGTTGCCGGATGGTCCTTTCGCTGGTACCTGCGATCACGATCCGACAACTGCCCCGGGCGTTACCGCTCAGCTGTTTCAAGCCGATGGCGTCACACCGGTTTCCGGACTGTTGGTGCAAGGATCGGACTATACGGCTACCTACAGCGGTTTCCCGCAGTGTGAACTTACCGTCACTATGTTGTCATCGGCCGCGGTGATCGGTCCTACCGAGCGTTTGATCATTACCTATGAAACCCAGCTTGACGCGGACACCACCGCGGACGGCGCGCTGTTAACCAATATAGCCGGCGCCACGCAATGGTTCAGTGGCGACGGTAGTTATCCACGCCGAACATACAACCGATCGCTCAGCGATGGCACGCCGGCGACGCTGGATCATGAGGACAGTTATACCATTACCACCGGTCTGTCGGGTTACTACTTTCAGAAGACTGTCCAAAACCTGACTACCGGAGAGAATCCCGGCATTACGGCGGCGCCGGGCGACAGTATGCGTTATCGGTTACGCGTATTTAACGTCGACCAGACCATCGACAATATTACCATTAGCGATACCCTGGATCCGGCACTGTTTGAAACCGGTTCTTTTAGCATTGTCACGCTGCCTCCAGGGTCGGCGTATAGCTTTAATTCGCTGACTGGCATCTTAGTAGTCACCGGTAACGGTTCGCCCCTGAATCTTGCCGTAGGCAACGAGCTGATCATTGAATA
>DKAS01000189.1 GCA_002448875.1 Proteobacteria bacterium UBA6920
ACCGTCGGCGCCGGCGACGCCTTCAGCGCCGTTACCCTGGTGGGCCTGATGGCCGACTGGCCCTTGCCGGTGATTCTGGCACGAGCCACGCAATTTGCCGCGCGCATCTGCGGCCAGCGTGGCGCCACCGCCGCCGATCCAGCCCTGTACCAGGGAGTGCTGCGATCATGGTAGCGCCGCCCGGCAAACCGCCGATACCGTTGTACATTGCCCTGCTCAGCGTGCACGGCCTGTTTCGCGGTGACAACCCCGAACTCGGGCGGGATGCCGATACCGGCGGGCAAATCAAGTACGTGCTCGAACTGGCGCGCACCCTGGGCGAGCACCCCCAGGTGGAACGGGTCGATCTGCTGACCCGCCGGGTGCTGGACGCCAAGGTGGACCCGCTGTATGGCGAACCGCGGGAAAGCATCGCCCCCAGGGTCAACATCGTGCGCATCAACTGTGGACCACGTCGCTATTTGCGCAAAGAGGTGCTGTGGCCGCACCTGGACAGTTTCATCGACAATGCCCTGCGCTACTTTCGCCAGCTGGGCCGCACGCCCGATATCATTCATGCGCACTATGCCGACGCCGGTTACATCGGCGCGCGCCTGACCCAGCTGCTGGGCGTACCGCTGGTATTCACCGGCCATTCCCTGGGCCGGGTGAAGCGCCAGCGCCTGCTGGCGCAGGGAGTAAAACCCGCCAGCATCGAGAAACATTACAACATCAACCAGCGCATCGAGGCCGAGGAAATCTCCCTGGGCAATGCCAGCGCCGTGATCGCCAGCACCCGCCAGGAAGTACAGGAACAGTACGCGCAGTACGAAAACTACCATCCGCGGCGCATGACCGTACTGCCGCCGGGCATCGCCCTGGATCGCTTTCATCCGCCAGCGGACAAGGAAGCAACCACCGCCATCGAACGCGATATCGCTTTGTTTCTCAAGGCGCCGAACAAACCCATGATCCTGGCGTTGTCGCGACCGGATGCACGCAAAAACATCGCCGCCCTGCTCAAGGCCTTTGGCGAGCATCCGCAGCTGCGTCAGCTGGCGAATCTGGTGATCATCGCCGGCAATCGCGATGATATTCGCGATATGGAAAAGGGTCCGCAGGAAGTGCTGCAGGAAATGCTGCTGCTTATCGATCGCTATGATCTGTACGGCAGCGTCGCCTACCCTAAGCACCATCTGCCGGAAGAGGTGCCCGCCCTGTTCCGCCTGGCGGCGCGACGCCACGGCGTGTTCATCAATCCGGCGCTGACCGAACCCTTCGGCCTGACTCTGATAGAAGCCGCCGCCAGCGGTTTACCCATCGTCGCCACCCATGACGGCGGCCCCAATGACATCGTCAATCACTGCCGCAACGGTCTGTTGATCGATCCCCTGGACACCACCGCCATCGGCGACGCACTGTGGCGGGTGCTGAATGACAAGCGGCAATGGCGGCAATACGCGCGCAATGGCATCAGCGGCGTGCGCAAGTACTATTTCTGGCCAGGGCACGTGGAACATTATGTCTCCCTGATCAATGGCCTGCGCCGGCAGCGACGCAGCAGTGATCACACCTTCGGCGCCAAGAGCCGTCTGCCGGCCATCGACCGCCTGATGGTCTGCGATATCGACAACACCCTGATCGGCGATCCGCAGGCGACCAACGACCTGGTGCAACGCATGCGCGCCAGCGCGCTCAATATCGGCTTCGCGGTTGCCACCGGACGCCGGCTGCAAAGCGCGCTCAAGGTGATCCGCGACCACCACCTGCCCATGCCCGATGTGCTGATCACTTCGGTCGGCACTGAAATTCACTACGGACATCATCTGGTGCCCGACCAGGGCTTCGAACGCCACATCAATCACCGCTGGGATCCGGCGGCACTGCGCAAGGCGCTGGCCGACATGCCGGGACTGAAACTGCAGAATAAGGAGCAGCAGGGTCCGTACAAGGTCAGTTATTTCGTCGACCCGCGCAAGATGGCGAAAATCGCCGAGATCAAGCGCCATTTGCGCCGCCTCGACCTGCACTGCAAGATCATCTATTCGCACCAGGCCTATATCGACCTGGTGCCGGAGCGCGCGTCCAAAGGTATGGCCATACGCTACCTGGCACTGCGCTGGGGTATAGAACCGGAGCGCATTCTGGTGGCCGGCGACTCCGGCAGCGACGAGGAAATGCTCGGTGGCAACACGCTGGCGGTGGTGGTCGGCAACCACAGCCCGGAGCTGGACCGGCTGCAAGGCAAACCGCACGTGTATTTTGCCGACGGGCACTGTGCCCGCGGCGTGATCGAAGGCATAGACCACTACAATTTCCTCGGCCAGATTCACATTCCCGAGGAGCAATTGCACCCGTTCGACACCGCCGTCAGTATCTAGCGGCAGGACGGCATCTAAACGAAATAAAGAGGCGTAGTCATGCACGACCAGTTGCTGGAGCTGTTCAACACGGCTAAGGATCAACTGTTCGATCTGCTGCATCATTATATGCAGATGAACAAGCCGTTTCTGCTGCACTCGGAATTGTGGGACCAGTACCAGCTGGCCTGCGAGCAGCGGCAGAACACCGAGCACGCCTGCCTGCCGGCACTGACCACGGCGCTGGGTCATGCCCAGGAAGCGGCCATCGGTAAACCCTACGTCTATCTCATGCTGCGGCCGCGCATCGCCCAGTGGCGCTATTTTCGTTTCCAGGTGGACGCGCGCCGCTTCGACGAGATTACCGTTTCCGAGTACCTGTCGTTCAAGGAGCAATTGGTGGGCGGGGCGCAGGCCGCCAACAACTGGCTGCTGGAAGTGGATCTGGGGCCGTTCAACCGCGAATTTCCCAAACTGCGCGAATCGCGCTCCATCGGCAAGGGCGTGGAATTTCTCAACCGCCGTCTGTCCAGCCAGTTGTTCCAGGAAATCCGCAACGGCGATCGCAAGCTGCTGGAATTTCTCCGCGTCCATCAGGTGCAGGGCCAGCAGTTGATGCTCAGCACCCGGGTGGAGACCGTCACCGACCTGCAGCGCATTCTGCACCGTGCCGAAGACTACCTGGCGACCCAGGCGGCGGAAGCCACCTGGGCGCAGGTCGGACCGGAGCTGCAGCGCCTGGGCCTGGAGCCCGGCTGGGGCCGCACCGCCCGGCAGATGCGTGACAACCTGCTGCTGCTGGCCGACATCCTGGAAGCACCGGATCCGGGCAATGTGGAAAAATTTCTGGGTCAGCTGCCGATGATATTCAAGCTGGCGATTCTGTCACCGCACGGCTATTTCGGTCAGGCCAATGTGCTGGGCCTGCCCGATACCGGCGGCCAGGTGGTTTACATTCTCGACCAGGTGCGGGCGCTGGAAAAGGAAATGCGCACCCGTATTTACGAACAAGGCCTGGACATAGAGCCGCAGATCCTGGTAATCACCCGGCTGATTCCGGAAGCGGGCAACACCACCTGCAACCAGCGCACCGAACGCATCATCGGCACCGAGCACGCCAGCATCCTGCGGGTGCCGTTTCGCGCTGCCAACGGTGAAATCATCCCGCGCTGGATTTCACGCTTCGAGATCTGGCCGTACCTGGAAACCTTCGCCCGCGAAGCCGGACGGGAAATGCTGGCGGAATTCGGCGGCCGCCCGGACCTGATCATCGGCAATTATTCCGACGGCAATCTGGTGGCGACCCTGCTGGCGCAGCAGTTGAAAGTCACCCAGTGCACCATCGCCCATGCCCTGGAAAAAGCCAAGTACCTCTATTCCGATCTGTACTGGAAGGACAACGATGCCCAGTACCACTTCGCCTGCCAGTTCACCGCCGATCTGATCGCGATGAACGCCAGCGACTTCATCATCACCAGCACCTACCAGGAAATCGCCGGCAAGAGCGACATCATCGGCCAGTACGAATCCTACAGCGCCTTCACCATGCCCGGCCTGTACCGGGTGGTGAACGGCATCGACGTGCATGACCCGAAGTTCAATATCGTGTCGCCCGGCGCCGACGCCGAAGTCTACTTCCCCTACAGCCAGCGGGATCGGCGCCTGCATTCGCTGCGGCAGCAAATCGATGAGCTGCTGCACGGCCCCGGCCTGGCGGACACGCGCGGTGGATTCAGCGACCCGCACAAGCCGCTGCTGTTCACCATGGCGCGCCTGGACCGCATCAAGAACATGACCGGCCTGGTGCAGTGGTTCGGCGAACACTCGCAGCTGCGGCAGCACGCCAATCTGCTGGTAATCGCCGGCCATGTGGACGAAGGCAAGTCCGGAGACAAGGAGGAAGTCGAACAGATCCGGCATATGCACCACCTGATGCACCACTATGAGCTGGACGGCCAGGTGCGCTGGGTGGGGCGCCAGCTGGACAAGAGCCTGTGCGGCGAACTCTATCGGGTAGTCGCCGACAAGGGCGGGGCATTCGTGCAGCCGGCGCTGTTCGAGGCTTTTGGCCTGACGGTGATCGAAGCCATGGTCTCCGGCCTGCCCACGTTCGCCACCTGCTACGGCGGGCCGCTGGAAATCATCGAACACGGCGTCTCCGGCTTTCATATCGACCCCAATCACGGCAACACCGCGGCCGATATCATCAATGATTTCATTGGGCGCTGCGCGCAGTCGCCGCAGCACTGGCGCGAAATTTCCGACGGCGCCATCGCCCGGGTACGCACCCGCTACACCTGGCAGCTGTACGCGCAGCGGATGATGACTTTGTCGCGCATCTATGGCTTCTGGAAATACGTCACCAACCTGGAACGCGACGAAACCCGGCGCTATCTGGAAATGTTCTACGGCCTGCAGTATCGCAGCCTGGCGGAGCGGGTGCCGCACTGAGAAGGAGTTCCCGCCCGATTTGCGCCGCGGCGCCGGTCCGCAAAACACACCCGTACGGTGATGCCTCTGCAATCCACCGGGGAACATTGGCGGGCACTATACTTACCTTCCCGACCGCGGCAGCGGTGCCGGTCCGTTTTTCCAGGACGTCCAGCGCCAGGGAGGACGCTGGTCGAGCGCACACGGATGTGTTTGCAGCGGTCCTGGAAAAGCGGACCGGCACCGCTGCGAAAAGCGGGCGGGAACACTTTCCTTACCACGCAACCTGAGCGTGTTTTAGAATCGATACCCCTTGGGTATCACCACCACGCCCGCGGCCGAGACGGTAAACCGCTGACGATCAGCGGCCAGATCGTAGCCTATGGATGTGCCCGCGGGCACCTGCACGTTCTTGTCGATGATGCAGCGGCGCAGGCGCGCGCCCTTGCCGACAATGCAGCCTTCGAACAGCAGGCTGTTTTCCACCATCGCCTCCTCCTCCACGGTCACATTGTTGAACAGCACCGACTCCTGCACGCTGCCACCGGCAATCACCACGCCGCTGCAAACGATGGAATTGATGGCGATACCCTCGGTGCCCGAGGCACCGGGCACGGTACGGGCCGGCGGATGCTGTCCGGAATAAGTGCGAATCGGCCAATCCTTCTGATACAAATCCATGGGCGGCACCGGTTTGAGCAGGTCCATATGCGCCTGATAGAAACTGTCCAGGGTGCCGACATCGCGCCAGTAACGGTCCGGCGATACCCGGCCTTCGTCGCGACCGAAAACATAGGCGTGCACTCTGTGACTGTGAATCAGCGATGGCAGAATGTCCTTGCCGAAGTCGTGACTCGACGCACCGTTGGCAGCATCGGCACGCAACTGCGCCAGTACCACTTCCATGGAGAACACATAGATGCCCATGGAGGCCAGCGCCGCGTCGGGCCGCTCCGGCAGCGGCGCCGGTTGCGCGGGTTTTTCCGCGAAGCCCGTGACCCGCTGCTGCGCACCCAGCTGCATCACCCCGAACTGACCGGCCTCACTCAGCGGCACCTGCATGCCGGCCACCGTGCAATCCGCCTCCACCTGGCGGTGAAACTGCAGCAAGGGCGCATAGTCCATGCGATAGATATGATCGCCGGACAGCACCAGCAGCCACTTGGCACCGCTGCGCTCCAGCAGATAAAGATTCTGATAAATCGCGTCGGCCGTACCCGCGTACCAGGTATCGCCGGTACGCATCTGCGGCGGAACCACAGTGATGTACTCCCCCAGCTCCGGATTGAACACCGACCAGCCGTCGCGGATATGTTTGTTCAGCGAATGCGATTTGTACTGGGTCAACACCAGCACCCGGCGCAGACCGGAATGCAGGCAATTGGTCAGGGTAAAATCGATAATGCGGTACTTGCCGCCAAAAGGTACCGCCGGCTTCGCCCGGTCATTGGTCAGCGGCGCCAGCCGCGAGCCCACGCCACCGGCCAGAACGACGGTCAGTGTCTTATCCAACATGATGTAAAAACTCCTTCAATGTGACTTGCCTGCACTGCTTTGCAATTTTCTGACCGGCCGCTGCAGCGTGGAAAATAGCCGTTTTCACCGGTCGCCGGCTTCGAGTCTGCACCAAGGCGGGGCTCCCGCACCGCGCCATGCCACAGAATGAGGCGCCCTGCCCCGCCTAACCCTGGCCGGTGCAGTGGCTGCGGGTCCCGACCCTTCGGCGCTCCCTCTGCCGCCTGCGGTGGCTGTCCCTATGGTTGTCCCGAAAGTCCCGTGGGTGACTGTCCCAACAACGCTTTGCTGGATGTCCCGACACCGCTCCCTTGCTGGATGTCCCGACACCGCTTCGGTGGCTGTCCCAACATCACCCCGCGTCGCCTGGCCACCAGCAGACCCGGGCTTGCAAGTCAAGCTGTCACCCTTGCCCGAGCTGTACTATAATTCCTTTGCGCTCCGGCGTTTAGCGGACAAAACTACGACTGACTCTGTCATTGAACAAGCCTCATTAAACGCTGCCCATGACCATACCGACCATTCTCGACGTCGAAGCCTCCGGGTCCGGACCAGGCAGTTATCCCATCGAAGTGGGAGTCGCCACCGGCGACGGCAAAACCCACTGTTTTCTGATCAAACCGGCCGCGCAATGGCTGCACTGGGATGACACCGAAGAAGCCAATCATCAATTGTCGCGGGATATTTTACTCGCTGCCGGCAAGGAACCACAGGACGTTGCCCTGTCTTTGAATACAATTCTCAAAGGCCAAGTGGTTTACTGTGAGAAATGGGGGATGGCCATGACCTGGATGTCGCTGCTCTATTACTCAGCACGGGTACCGCAATTGTTCACCATCGAGGCACTGCAGTCGCTGGCACGCCGTCCGGCCGCGGACACCTGGAACCGGTTACGCCAGGAGGTCCTGATGGAACTCAACCCGCAACGGCGACGCGCCAGCACCGATGCCCTGGTGCTGCAGCGCACCTACCTGCGCTCGCTGCAAACTTGAAGATTACCGCATCAGCCCGGCGGCCAGCCCAGATAACGCCCGCCCAGCACATGTAAGTGAATGTGAAACACCGTCTGTCCCGCATCGCGATTGCAATTGACTACCACCCGGTATCCCTTGGCGCTGAGCCCTTCGGCCGCCGCCACCTCCTTCGCCGCCAGCATCAGCTTACCCATGAGATCGGCGTCCGCCTCCTGCAGGTCGTTAAGGGTGGCGATGTGCTTGCGCGGGATGACCAGCACATGCGTCGGCGCCTGGGGGCTGATATCGCGAAAAGCACAAACATCGTCGTTTTCATAGACCAGATTCGCCTTGCGTTTGCCCGCGGCAATATCACAGAACAGACATGCAGTCACCCGTTACCTCCTCGCGCCGATGGTAATGGTTGAATTCTAATGATTCGTCGCCTGCGGTACAATGCGCCATGAACAACCGCAAGGTGCTCATCATCAAAACCGGAAGCAAGATCGCCGGGGTCGAAGCCGCGGGTGACTATGACCGCTGGATCATGACGCGCGGCGGCCTGACGGACGACACCGTCCGCGTGGTCGAGCCCATGCACGAACCTTTGCCCGACAGCGATACCCTGCGCGCCGTCATTATCACCGGCTCCGCCGCCATGGTCACCGACGACACCCCCTGGGTAGACGAGTGCAAGCGCTGGCTGCAACAGGCGCTGACGCGGCCTTTGCCCATGCTCGGGATTTGTTTCGGCCACCAGCTGCTGGCAGCGGTGCTCGGCGGCCGGGTGGACTACAATCCGCGCGGCGTAGAGGTTGGCATCACCAACATCGACAATCTCGCAGCGCACAGCGACGACATGCTGCTGGGCACCCTGCCCGCGGTGTTCGCCGCGCCCATGAGTCATCAGCAGTCGGTGCTGGACCTGCCGCCGGGTGCGCAGCGCCTGGCCACCACCGCCCTGGATGACTGCGCGGCTTTCGTCTATCAACGGCGAATCTGGGGTTTGCAATTCCATCCCGAATTCGACGCCGCCATCACCCGCCACTACATCGAACGCAATCGCGCGCTGCTCGAACGCCAGGGGCGGGACGCGGCATTGCTGCTGGCCGCCTGCCGCGATCACCCCCTGCAACATCGGCCCCTGCAGCGTTTTGTCACGGCGTTCTGCCACCCCAGCGCTACCCCCGGTTCCGTCTAAATATATAGAGTAAGCTCCGCAAAACCCTCTCGGTCCATATAAATATCCGCTATATCAGCTCACTCAATGCGTATTTATTTTTTATAGCCCGAGCATGCTAGGATGCCATGGACTAAAGCATTTCGTTTGAATATAATTATCTTCTTATTTTCTTATTCGTTTATCCAACCGTGCAAGGAACCCACTCAATGATGAAACCGATTGCGATCGTCGCGCTGGCTATTTCGTTTGCCAGTTTTCAGGTCCAGGCTTTCGACGCCGCCAAAGTGCCCGAGAAAAAACGCACTTCCCTCGGCTTGTACTACAGCGCGCAGGAAGCGTATGCGCAAATGACCAAGAACGGCGACCACACCCTGTTTCTTGATGTCCGCACCCGTCCGGAAATCATGTTCATCGGCATGCCGGCGGTGGCCGATGCCAACGTTCCCTATATGGAACTGAATGAGTGGTATGCCTGGAACGACCAGAAGAACGAATTCAAGATGGAAGTCAATTCCGAATTCGCCAACGACGTAGCCAAGCGCCTGCAGGATAAACACCTGAGCAAGGACGACACCATCATCGTCATGTGCCGCTCCGGTGACCGCAGCGCCAAGGCCGCGGACCTGCTGGCCAAGCTGGGCTACACCAAGGTGTACTCCGTCGTCGAAGGCTTTGAAGGCGACAAGGCGGAAGACGGTCCGAACAAGGGCCAGCGCACCGTCAACGGCTGGAAGAACGCGGGCCTGCCCTGGAGCTACTCCCTGGCCAAGACCAAGATGTTCAAGGTCGAAAACGTAGAATAACCATCTCCTTCTCTTCCTGTTCAATTCCCGCGCCGCCATCGGTGACGCGGGAATTGAACGGAAGCTTTTTTTGCTCCATCCCGGTGCGCCTGCCCTCTTTTAGGGATTCCTGATCGCCGCCCGATCCGTTTTTTTCAGCAAGTTTCCAGCAATATCATTCACTTAAGCTCGTGGTACAGGCTTTGCAATCCGCCCGTCGTTGCGGCGGCCGTTTTTGGTCGCCAGCACCAAAACAAGGACCAAGCGCGGATGTGGAGACGCCAATGCTGTCGCCGATTTTTTCCCTGACCAGTACGGCTTTACTGCTGGGGGGACTGCACGCCCTGGACAGCGACCATCTCATGGCGGTGACCGCCCTCAGCCATCGCCAACACGGCAGCCGGCAACTGGTCGCGTTCTGCCTGCGCTGGGCATCGGGGCACGGCCTTACCCTGCTCGTGCTCGGTCTGTTGGTCGGCCTGGCGGGTATCGGCTTGCCAAAAAGTTTTTCACTCAGCGCCGAACTGGCGATCGCCCTGTTGCTGCTGACCGCGGGCGGTGGCCTGCTCTGGCGCCTGGGTCACGATCTGGCCGAGCATCGACGCTGTCATCATCGCCTGCCGCGGCACAGCCATGGCTGGTTCGGCACTGGCGCCGAAGCGGCGCATCGCCACCCGCACCTGCCGGTGCTGGTGGGAATCGTGCACGGTGCCGCCGGTTCCTCGCAACTGCTGGCCCTGCTGCCGCTGGCGGGAATTCATGACGCCACGACGATTCTTGCCTACCTGCTCTGTTTTACCTTCGGTACGCTGCTGACCATGATGCTGGTCGGGGCGCTGCTCGGCCAGATGCGCCGACACCTCACGCCGCATCCGCGGCTGACCCTGGGAATGCGTGCCGTCACCGGCCTGGGCTGTCTGCTCTCCGCCGGCTGGCTGTTGCGAGGCCTGAGCCTGTGACCGCAGCCATGACCATGACCGATCAGGGCTGGCAGGCGTATCTGCAGCTGGGCTACGACCGGCGCGGCGGGCGCACGGTGCTCAGCCGGCGCCGCCACCATGGCCCGCTGGCGGTACAGAAGACATTTCATCCCGAAGGCGAAACCTGCCACACCTACATTCTGCATCCGCCGGGCGGTGTCGCCGCCGGCGACACGCTGCATATCGACGCGCAGCTGGACGCCCACAGCCATGCTTTGATCACCACGCCGGCGGCGGGAAAAATTTACCGCAGTGACGGCGCCGTCAGCTGTCTGCGCCAGCGTCTGCAGGTAGCGGCCGGCGCCGTCGTCGAATGGCTGCCGCAGGAAAACATCCTGTTCAGCGGCTGCCGGGCGCAAACCAGCACCGACATCCACTTGGCGGGCGACGCGCGCTGCCTGGCCTGGGAAACCACCTGTTTCGGCCGGCCGGCCTGCGGCGAGCGCTATACCCAGGGCTGGCTGCGGCAATCGCTGCAATTGTGGCGCGACGGCAAACCTCTGTTCATCGACCGCCAGCACGTGGTCGGCGGCGAGGCCCTGCAGCAGGCCGCCTGGGGTCTGGACGATCAGCCGGTGCACGGCGTGATGCTGGCCACGGCGATGGACGCCGCGCTGCTCGATAGCATCGACGAGAGCCTGCGGCCGGCTGATCGCCATCTGGCCCTGTCGCTGGTCGGCGACGTTTTCGTCGCCCGTTATCTGGGCCCCAGCGCCACTGACGCGCAACTGCTGTTTCGCCGCTGGTGGCACCTGCTGCGCCCGTTGCTGCTGCAGCGGCCAGCCTGCGAACCCAGAATCTGGCATACCTGAACAACAAGTAAACGATGGGAGTATTGCACCATGGAACTCACCCCCCGGGAAAAAGACAAGCTGCTGGTGTTCACTGCCGCTCTGCTCGCGGAGCGGCGCAAGGCGCGTGGCCTGAAATTGAATTATCCGGAAGCGGTGGCCTATATCAGCGCCGCCATCATGGAAGGCGCCCGTGACGGACGCAGCGTCGCCGAGTTGATGGGCTATGGCGCCAGCCTGCTCGGCCGCGACGATGTCATGGACGGCATCGCCGAACTGATCACCGAGGTGCAGGTGGAAGCCACCTTCCCTGACGGCAGCAAGCTGGTCACCGTGCACAACCCCATCGTCTGAACCACAGTCATCAACCTCGGAGCCAGCCATGCAACCCGGTGAAATGTTTATCGACGACGGCGAGATCGAGCTCAATGCCGGTCGTCGCACCCTGGTCATCAATGTCGCCAACAGTGGCGACCGCCCCATTCAGGTGGGTTCCCACTACCACTTTTACGAAACCAACGACGCCCTGCAATTCAATAGACCGGCGACCCTGGGCATGCGCCTGGACATCGCCGCCGGCACCGCGGTGCGCTTCGAACCCGGGCAGCAGCGCCAGGTGACCCTGGTTGCCTATGGCGGCGACGGCATCGTTTTCGGCTTTCAGAAAAAAATAATGAACAAGCTGCCGCAGGGGGGTAAGCAGTCATGAGCAGAATCACGCGCCGGGCTTATGCGGAAATGTTCGGCCCCACGGTAGGCGACCGGGTGCGGCTGGGCGACACCGATCTGGTAATCGAAGTCGAAGCCGATCGCACCATCTACGGTGAAGAGGTGAAATTCGGCGGCGGCAAAGTAATCCGCGACGGCATGGGGCAAAGCCAGCGTCCGGCAAGCGAATCCGCCGACACCGTCATAACCAACGCCCTGATTCTGGACTACCAGGGCATCATCAAAGCGGACATCGGCATCAAGCACGGACGCATCAGCGGCATCGGCAAAGCGGGCAATCCGGACGTGCAGCCGGGCGTCGACATCATCATCGGCCCCGGCACTGAAATCATCGCCGGCGAGGGTCAGATCATCACCGCCGGCGGCATCGACGCGCATATCCATTTCATCTGCCCGCAGCAGGTGGA
>DKAS01000074.1 GCA_002448875.1 Proteobacteria bacterium UBA6920
GGTGGAATTCTCCACCGGCACCACACCATAGTGCACGCTGCCGGATTCCACTTCGCGGAAGACGCCGTCGATGCTGGGCAGGGGGATGGTGCTGATGGAATGGCCGAAATGCTTCAGCGCCGCCGCCTGGGTGAAGGTGCCTTCCGGCCCGAGAAAAGCCACCCGCATGGGCCGTTCCAGCGCCAGGCAGGCGGACATGATTTCGCGGAACAGACGCGCCATTTCCTCGTTGCGCAGCGGCCCGCGATTCTTGGCGAGAATGCCGCGCAACACCTGAGCCTCACGTTCGGCGCGGTAAAACACCGCCTTGGGATCATCCTTGCCCTTGATGCGCGCCACTTCCTGGGCACAGCGGGCGCGCTCGGAAATCAAAGCCAGCAACTGATCGTCCAGCTTGTCGATGCGCTCCCTGACCTCCTTCAGCTTGCTCTCGTCACCCATAGATCCTGCACCCTCAGAGGCAACGCACCGCCAGCACGCCGTCGATGCGGTGGATTTCCTTGAGCACCGTCTCCGGCAGTTTCTGATCGATATCGATCAGGGTATAGGCCAGATCGCCGCGCGACTTGTTGAGCATGTCGGCGATATTGAGATTGGCCTTGGCCATGGCGGTGGAAATCTGCCCCACCATATTGGGCACATTGGCATTGACCACCGCGATGCGGAACCCCTGGCTGCGCGGCATCACCACCTCGGGGAAATTCACCGAATTATGGACATTGCCGTTTTCCAGGTAGTCACGCACCTGGTCGGCCACCATGATGGCGCAGTTGTCTTCCGCTTCCTCGGTGGACGCGCCCAGGTGCGGCAGGGTGATCACCCGCTCATGCTTCTTCAGCAGATTGCTGGGGAAGTCGCAGACGTAGCCATAGACCTTGCCGGCCTTGATCGCATCGCACACCGCCTGGTCGTCGACGATGCCGTGGCGGGAAAAATTGAGAATCACCACGCCCTTGCGCATCAGGCGCAGGCGCTCGGCGTTGATCATATTGCGGGTGGCGTCGATCAGGGGCACGTGGAAGGAAATGAAGTCCACCCGGCTCAGCAGATCATCCACGCTCAGAGCTTTTTCCACGCTGGACGACAATTGCCAGGCGCCCTCCACCGTCAAGCCCGGATCGTAGCCTATGACCTTCATGCCCAGCGACAGGGCCATATTGGCCACGGAGCGGCCGATGGCGCCCAGGCCGATGACGCCCAGGGTGCGACCGGGCAGTTCGAAGCCGGCGAAGTGCTTTTTGCCCTCTTCCACCGCCTTGTTGATCTGCTCGTCGCTGCCTTCGACGTGGCGGGCGAAGTCCCAGGCCGGGCCGATATTGCGGATAGCCATCAGCATGCCGGCCAGCACCAGCTCCTTCACCGCGTTGGCGTTGGCGCCGGGAGCGTTGAACACCGGAATGCCGCGGGCACTCATCTTGTCCACGGGTATGTTATTGACGCCGGCGCCGGCACGGCCCACCGCCCGCAGCGAGTCGGGGATGGCCATGTCGTGCATCTTGAAGGAGCGCAGCAGGATGGCGTCGGGATTGGCGATTTCCGACGCGACTTCATAACGCTCGCGCGGCAGGCGCTCCAGGCCACGTACCGAAATATTGTTAAGGGTGAGTATCTTGTACATGAGAGTTAACGTACCCCGGTTAAAGTTATTTGTTACGCTGCTGGAAGCCCGCCATGAAATCGATCAGCGCCTGCACGCCCGCCTCCGGCATGGCATTGTAGATGCTGGCGCGCATGCCGCCGACCGAACGATGGCCCTTGAGGGTCACCAGGCCGGCTTTCTTGGCTTCCTTGAGGAAGACCTCGTCCAGCTCTTCCCGCGGCAGGGTGAACGGCACGTTCATCCACGACCGGCATTCCTTCGCCACCGGATTCTTGTAATAACCCGAGGCGTCGATCGCCTGGTACAGCTTGCCAGCCTTGCTTTCGTTGGTCTTCGCCATCGCCGTCAGACCGCCCTTGGCCAGCAGGTTCTTGAACACCAGGCCGGCGATATACCAGGCATAAGTGGGCGGGGTGTTGTACATGGAATCGTTCTCCATGTGAAGCTTGTAGTCGAACATGGCGGGTGTAACCGGCAGTGCCTGGCCGATCAGGTCCTCGCGCACGATCACCACCGTCAGGCCCGACGGGCCGATGTTCTTCTGCGCGCCGGCGTAGATCAGGCCGAATTTGCTCACATCCAGCGGCCGCGACAGCAGGTTCGACGACATGTCCGCCACCAGCGGAATATCGCCGGTATCCGGGATATAGGGGAATTCCACGCCTTCGATGGTTTCGTTGGGCGTGTAGTGCACGTAGGCGGCGTTCTTGCTGAAATTCAGTTCGCCGGCCGCCGGCACGGTGGTGAATTTGGTCTTGCCGGTATCGGCGACCACCTTCACGTCGCAATAGCGCTTGGCTTCGGCCACCGCTTTCTTCGACCAGCTGCCGGTGACGAGGTAATCGGCCACGCCCTTGCCGCGCAGCAGGTTCATCGGCACCATGGTGAACTGACTGGACGCGCCGCCCTGCAGAAACAGTACCTTGTAATTGGCCGGGATCGCCAGCAGCTGCCGCAGGTCCTTTTCCGCCGCTTCGGCGATGGACATGAATTCCTTGCCGCGATGGCTNNTCCATCACCGACATGCCCGAACCGTTCCAGTCCAGCATTTCGGCCTGCGCCTGTTTGATCACGTCCTCCGGCAGTACCGCCGGTCCCGCGCTGAAGTTATACACCCGTGTCATCGCTGTCTACGTCCTCTTTGAATTTCACTTTGCGCCTGTTGGCACGTCCGTGCCGGCCAACACCCGTTTATTCAAGAAATCAGATCTCTTCACCGTCACCCGCGTCGCCGCCATCACCTGCGTCGTCAGCATCACCCGCGGCGGCAGCGTCATCACCCTCGTCGTCCTCGCCTTCGCCCTCGGCGCCCTCCTCGATGCGCGCAATGCCGACCAGCTGTTCGCCTTCGGACAGGTTGATCAGGCGCACGCCCTGGGTGTTGCGGCCCATGCACGACACTTCGCTGACCTTGGTGCGCACCAGGGTGCCCAGGTCGGTGATCAGCATCATTTCATCCTCGTCGACCACGCGCAGGGCGCTGACCACATTGCCGTTGCGTTCCGTAGTCTGGATGGAAATCACCCCCTGGCCGCCGCGGCCCTGCAGGGGATAGTCCTCGATGAGACTGCGTTTGCCATAGCCGTGTTCCGTGCCGGTGAGCACATAACCCTGGTCGCTGTCGGTGCTGATCAGGGAAATCACCCAGTCCCCGTCCGCCAGCTTGATACCACGCACGCCGCCGGCGGTGCGGCCCATGGGACGTACTTCCTCCTCGTCGAAACGAATGGCCTTGCCCTTGTGGCTGAGCAAAATCACCTTGTGCTTGCCGTCGGTGATGTTGACGCCCACCAGCTGATCTTCTTCCTTGAGTTCGACGGCGATGATACCGCTGGCGCGTGGCCGCGAGAATTCCTGCAATTCGGTCTTCTTCACCACGCCGTTAGCGGTGGCCATGAACACGAACTTGCCCTCGGCGAATTCGCGGATCGGCAACACCGCGTTGATACGCTCGCCTGCTTCCAGCGGCAGCAAATTGATGATGGGCTTGCCACGCGAGGTGCGGCTGGCCTGCGGCAGCTGGTAGACCTTCATCCAGTACACCTTGCCACGGCTGGAGAAGCACAGCAGCGTGTCATGGGTGTTGGCGATGAACAGGGTATCGACGAAATCCTCTTCCTTGACCGTGGTCGCGGTCTTGCCGCGGCCGCCGCGCCGCTGGGCGCGGTAGGCGGACAGGGGCTGCGCCTTGGCGTAACCTTCATGCGACAGCGTGACCACCACCTCTTCCTCGCTGATCAGGTCCTCCATCGACAGATCCTGCTGATCGGAGACGATTTCGGTGCGCCGTTTGTCGCCGTACTGTTCCTTCACCTCCATCAGTTCCTGGCGGATGACCTGCATCAGCCGGTTGGGGTTGGTGAGGATTTCCAGCAGTTCCTTGATCAGGTCGAGCCTTTCCTTGTATTCGGCGACGATCTTCTCCTGCTCCAGACCGGTCAGGCGGTGCAGGCGCAGATCGAGGATGGCCTGGGCCTGGGCGTCCGACAGGCGGTAGCCGGCCTCGGACAGACCGAATTCCTTGGGCAGATCGTCGGGCCGCGACAGTTCCGCGCCGGCCCGCTGCAGCATGCCGACCACAGCGCCGGGTTGCCAGTGGCGGGCCATGAGTTTTTCCTTGGCCTCGCCGGGATTACCCGCCGCCTTGATCAGGGCGATGATGTCGTCGATATTGGCCAGGGCTACGGCCAAACCTTCGAGGATATGGGCCCGTTCCCGCGCCTTGCGCAGATCGAACACCGTACGCCGGGTCACCACTTCGCGGCGGTGACGAATAAAGGCCTCGAGAATTTCCTTGAGGTTCAGGCAGCGCGGCTGGCCGTCCACCAGCGCCACCATATTGATGCCGAATACGTTCTGCAGCTGGGTGTGCTGGTAGAGATTATTGAGAATGACTTCCGCCACCTCGCCCTTGCGCAGTTCGATCACCACCCGCATGCCGTCCTTGTCGGACTCGTCGCGCA
>DKAS01000214.1 GCA_002448875.1 Proteobacteria bacterium UBA6920
ATGCCCACCATCGCCGGCATGCGCCGCCGTGGCTTTACGCCGGAGTCGCTGCGCGAGTTCTGCAATCGCATCGGGGTCACCAAATCCGACAATATAGTCGAGATGAGCGTGCTGGAAGATTGCATTCGCACCGATCTGAATGAACGCGCGATCCGCCGCATGGCGGTGCTGAATCCGTTGAAAGTTACGTTAACCAATTATCCTGCGGATAAGGTCGAACAACTCGACGCCGCCAATCATCCGCAAAAACCGGAAATGGGGACAAGGAAGATTCCGTTTAGCAACGAATTGTTTATCGACCGTAATGATTTTATGGAACAGCCACCGAAAGGTTTTAAACGCCTGATCCCCGGCGGGGAAGTGCGCCTGCGCAATGGCTATGTGATGCGCTGTGACGACGTCATTAAAGATGCACAGGGCAATGTCATTGAATTACGTTGCAGTTATGACGCCGCCACGCTGGGCGTGAATCCTGAAGGGCGCAAAGTTGCGGGGGTGATCCATTGGGTCAGTGCCAAGCATGCCATTCGCACCGAAGTGCGCTTGTACGATCGGTTATTTGGCGTACCGAATCCCGATGCGGCCAGCAACAAAGAGAACAAGGACTACACCGCGTATCTCAATCCGCAGTCTTTGCAGTCCTTGGCCGCTTGCGCACTGGAACCGGCATTGGCGGAGGCCACGGTTACCGACCGTTTTCAATTCGAGCGCGAAGGCTATTTCTGTCTGGATGAGAAACTGCTGGCAGCCGGGCAGCGGGTCTTCAATCGGACCGTGACCTTGCGCGATACCTGGGCGAAGGCAGGCAAGTAAATGCCGGCTAACATATTGATAAAAAAGAGAAAAAATTCCCGTTGCGCCAGAATTTATATTGACAGGGCCGCATGACTCGCGTAGAGTTCGCGTTCCGTTTTTTCGGGGCTATAGCTCAGCTGGGAGAGCGCTTGCATGGCATGCAAGAGGTCGCCGGTTCGATCCCGGCTAGCTCCACCAACTAAACAGATAAAAAAAGGAATCGCTGGCGACTACTGACTTGACCAGGATGAAAACAAGCGGTTGCCAGCCTGAAGTTTTTCGTCCGTCCCCATCGTCTAGAGGCCTAGGACATTGCCCTTTCACGGCAGTAACCGGGGTTCGAATCCCCGTGGGGACGCCATCTTCAAAAAAGCCGCGATGCGGCTTTTTTTTTGCCTGTGCGCTACGTGGCTTTTAATATAATCAATGTCCATGCGGGATAACGCGGCACGCGGCCGCCAGTTCCGCTGCGGCGCTGCCGGCAGCCCAGGGCCGGCGTGGTAAAACAAACTGACACAGCGGTCGGAGAGGCGATGCATCCGTTGGTGACCATAGCGATTCCCACCTACAACCGGGCCGACCGGTTTCTCGGCAATGCCCTGCGCTGTGCCCTGGCGCAGACTTACGATCGGCTGGAAATCCTGGTATCCGATAATTGCTCGACGGATAACACCGCGCAGCTGATGCGCGGTTTCACCGATCCCCGCATCCGCTATGTGCGACAAACCAGCAATCTGGGCGCCAACGGCAACTTCAACTACTGCATCGACAATGCCGCCGGAGAATATATTCATCTGCTGCTGGATGACGACGAAATCGACCCCGATTTCGTCAGTAGCTGCATGGCCGTCGCCGCGGGCCGCGATGTCGGCCTGATCCGCAGCGGAACCCGCTTGATCGACGGCGACGGCAAGCTGCTGATGGAGCGTCCCAACAGCGGCGCCGGCCTGTCGCCCCCGGCATTTTTCCGCGCCTGGTTCCAGAACCAGCTGACCTTGTACGTGTGCAGCACCCTGTTTCGTACCGCCAGCTTGCGGGCGGCCGGCGGTTTTCATTCCAGGCACAACCTGTTTCAGGACGCCATGGCGATTGCCCGGGTGCTGGTGCGGGATGGCCATGCGGATGTGCGCGAATGCAAGGCGAGTTTCCGCATGCACGAAGCAAACATGGGGTCGGCGATGCGCATCTCCGCCTGGTGCGACGATAGCCTGCAGCTGCTGGATGTCATCTGCCAGTTGCTGCCGGAACAGGCCGCCGCGCTGCGCGCCGAGGGCAAGGTGTTTCTCGCCCGCATGAACTACAATCGGGTGGCCAACGTCGCCGATTTGCTTGGCCGCCTGGCCAGTTATCTGCGGGTAGCACGCAGTTTCGACTTCGCCGTTTCCCCCCTGCCGTCGATCTGGCGGCGGGAGCTGCGGCCCGGATTGCGCAAGGTGCTGCGGAAAATGTTGTTACGGACTTCTTGATCAAGGCTCAGCGATGCGTGATGAATTCTTACCCGCAATATTGTCCGCTGCTGAATTACCGTGGACGCTGTCGGCTTCGGGCCGCGGGTGCGCTCCGTCATGAGCTCACGTCCGCTGATATCCATCGTCATCTGTTCCTATAACCGTGCCCACCTGCTGCGGCCCACCCTGCAGTCAGTGTTGCAGCAGAGCTACGCGCCGGTGGAGATCCTGTTTCTGGACGACGGCTCCAGCGACGACACCCGGCAGGTGGTGCAGTCCTGCGGCGAGCGCATCCGCTATGTGCATCAGGACAACGCGGGTATCGCCGCCGCGCGCAGCCGCGCCTGCCAGCTGGCACAGGGCGAGTACATCGCATTTCAGGACGACGACGACCTGATGCCCGCGGACCGGCTCAGTGTTCTTTACGAGGCCTTGTGCCGCCGGGCGGACGCCGTGTTCGCGGTCGGCGATTTTGCCGTCATCGACGCCCAGGGCGAGCCTACCGGCGATCGCTGGTTGCCGACCGACAGCCATCGCGAAGGCGAAGTCGTGATTTTCGACAAAGATGCCTACCAGGCGGTGATGTGGCCGCGGGTGCCGGCGGCACCGCATACCACGCTGTTTCGCCGGCAGACGGCCCTGGCTATCGGCGGATTCGACCCGGCTTATCGCTACGCGGCGGAAGACAAGGATTTTTTCGCGCGCCTTGCGTTGCGCGGTCCGGTGGTGTATGTGCATCATGTGGTGTCCTGGTACCGGCGCGGCCATGGTTCCCTGACCAACAGCGACGAACGCACCAGCCGCGGCGCTCTGCGCCTGTACGCCAGCCACCTTGAGCGATTTTGTCCGCCGGATGCCAGCATGCGGCGCCGTCTGCGCCAACGCATTTACCTGACCTTGCGGCAGCTGGCCCGCGGCGGCGCCGGCTACGAACTGTTCTCCTGGCGCCGGCGCGCCGATCCCCAGTTGGAGTTCGCCAGGTTTCTGCCGCCGCTGGCCAGGTTGCGCCTGCACCTGGTGTACGCTCTGGGTAAATTGCGGCGGGCCTGGCGATGAAAATACTCTATGTCGTCGATTCGTTTCCGGTCGTTACCGAAACCTTCATCGTCAATCAGATCGCCGGCATGGTGGCGGGCGGACATGAGGTGACGGTGCTGGCGCGACATCGCAATGCGCAGGCCGGCGCGCATCCGCTGATCGCCCGTTACCAGCTGTTGCAGCGCACCCTGTATCTTACCGATCTGCCGCGCTCGCGCTGGCGGCGGCTGTTGCTGTTTAGCTATTTGTTGCCCCGGGTATGGTACAGAAATCCGCTGCGCGCCCCCCGCCTGCTGCTTAAGTTGCTGCAGCTGCGGCGGGCGGTGGCCGGCAACTCTCTTACCCTGCTGGGTTCGCTCTGGCTGGTAGCCAAAATGGCGGATCATGCGCGCACCGATGTCATTCATTGCCAGTTCGGTAACGTCGGCCCCTGGGCGGTGTATCTGCGCAAATCAGGTTTCTACCAGGGCGCGGTCGTGGTTTCGTTTCGCGGTCACGACGCCACCCAGCGGGGAATATTGCAGCGCGATTTTTACCGGCAACTGTTCGCCGCCGGTGAGTTGTTTCTGCCGGTGAGCATGGCGCTGGCGGACAAATTGCGCGATCTGGGTTGTCCGCAGGACAAGCTGCAGGTATTGCATTCCGGCATAGACTGCGCCCTGTATGCTTACCAGCAGGCCAAGCGGCCACCGACCCAGGGCCGGGCCACCCTGTTGTCTGTCGCTCGCTTTGTCGAGATGAAGGGGTTGGAATACGCCCTGGCCGCCGTCGCCCAACTGGTGGCCGCCGGATACGATGTTACCTATCAGCTGGTGGGCGACGGTAACCTGCGGCCACAGCTCGAAAAATGTATCGCCGATCTCGATTTGCAGCGGCGGGTGCAGTTGCTGGGATGGAAAACTCCCGAGGAAGTGATCGCCCTGCTGCGGGAATGCGATTTGTATATCTGTTCCAGCGTGACCGCCGGCAATGGCGAAACCGAGGGCATACCCAATGCGGTCAAGGAAGCCATGGCCGTCGGCGTGCCGGTGGTCGCCACTCGCCATGGCGGCATCCCGGAGCTGGTGGACCACGGCGAGTCGGGATTTCTGGTGGAAGAAAGATCCGCCGAGCAACTGGCGCGACAAGTCGGCGTGCTGCTCAGTGATGGCGAGCTGTGGCAGTCGATACGCGGTCAGGCGCGCCGGAAAATCGAGGATGAGTTCGATATCGAAAAACTTAACGTTCGTCTTGCGGCGCTGTATGCGGCGAGCGTGCAGCGGGCGTCGGCCGGCGGCCAGGCCAGCTGACGGCCGGTAACACGGCGGACGCGGCCGTTGGTGGGTGTCGCCGTCAGTGACAGGCGGGGGAAGACTGCGGTATTATCGGTTTTCGCCGCCGATCCGGCGCATCGGCGCCGGGCGCAAAGAACGATCCCCGGAACCTACAACCTTGCATGAAAGTTGATCTATGACAGACAGCCAAAAAAGCACCAACGTGGTTTGGCACCATGCCACGGTCACCCGCGAACGCCGACAGCAGCAGAACAACCACAAAAGTGTCGTGCTGTGGTTCACCGGCTTGTCGGGGGCGGGAAAATCCACACTGGCGCACGCGGTGGAAGAATCCCTGTATCAAAGACAATGCCGGACCTTCGTGCTGGATGGCGATAATGTGCGCCACGGCCTGTGCGGCGATCTGGGATTTTCCAAGGAAGACAGAGTGGAAAATATTCGCCGGGTGGGTGAGCTGGCCAAGTTGTTCCTCGAAGCGGGGGTAATCACTCTGACCGCTTTCATTTCGCCGTTCCGCTCCGATCGCGAACTGGTACGCAGTCTGATGCCGCACGGCGATTTTCTCGAAATCTACTGTGAGTGCCCGCTGGAGGTTTGCGAGACCCGTGATGTCAAGGGCCTCTACAAGAAAGCGCGCGCCGGCAAGATCGCGAATTTCACCGGCATTTCCTCACCGTATGAGGAACCGGCCAAGCCGGAACTGGTGATACACACCTCGCAATATGATCTGGACACCTGCGTCCAGCAGGTCATAGGCATGCTGCAGGCCCGCGGTATCATCATCTGAGGCGACGCCGCGCCGGGCAGCGGCGCAGCGGGCTAGTAGGCGTTACGGTCGCGGAAAACCAGGGCAATCGTCCGCAGTATAATCAGGAAATCCAGATACAGGGTCCAGTGGCGCAGGTACTCAAGATCGTATTCGATACGGGCCCGCATTTTGTCCACCGATTCGGTTTCGCCGCGCAGTCCATTGACCTGCGCCCAGCCGGTTATTCCCGGTTTCACCTTGTGTCTGATCATGTAGCCTTTGATCAGTTTACGGTACAGCTCGTTGTGCGCGACCGCGTGTGGTCGCGGCCCGACGATACTCATACGCCCCTGCAGCACGTTGAGGAATTGCGGCAATTCATCCAGTGAAGTGCGGCGCAGAAACGCCCCGACGCGGGTGATGCGCGAGTCGTCACGGGTGGCCTGCCGGATGTGGGCGGAGGCATCCTCCGTTACTTTCATGCTGCGGAATTTGTAAACGATAATTTCTTCCCCGTCCAGGCCGTAGCGCCGCTGTCTGAAAATGACCGGGCCGCGGGATTCCACCGCGATAGCCGCGGCGATGATCAGACATAGGGGGAAGATCAACACCATGATCAGGGATGCGAGCAGGATGTCGCTGCCGCGCTTCAGCAGGCCTCTGATGTCGGAGAACGGCGACTCGCAGATGGCCAGCAGGGGAATGCCGTTGATCTCGTCGATGCGGGCGTTGATCAGGTCGAAAATGAATAGATCGGGAACGAAATAGATCGAGGCGGTGGTGTCGCGCAGAGCGTCAAGGAGTTGGACTATGCGTTTCTCCTGCACCATGGGCAGGGTGATATAGATGATGTCGATACGGTGCTGTTTGACGAAGTCCGCAAGATCCGCCAGTTTTCCGTAAAGAGTGATATCGTCCGCTATTGTCAGGCGGCGCGCGTCCCGGTCGTCAAAATAACCGACGACGGAAATGCCCAGGCGCGCATCGCGCCGCAGTTCCGCGGTCAGGTTGTTGCTCAGACCGTTGATGCCAACGATGACTGCCTTGCGTCCGATTTTTTCCGGCGGGAAGTAGTTGAATACGATATATCTGGCCAGGCTGAAACAAATCATCAGTACCAGGGGGGTCAGCGTGATCCAGGTGATGATGATGAGCCGTGAATAGATCTCGGAAGATTTGGCGGCGTAACCGAGAAACAATAGCGTTCCTATCAGCAGTAGCCAGGAAAAAAGCAGATTCTTCAGCTGAATGGCAAACGGGCCCTTGCGCAGAATGTTCTTGACCAGCAGCTCGCGAAAAATAATGAAGGACACCAGGAAGGTGATGATGGCCAGCGCCATATAGGGGCCTTTGAACGGCGTATCGTAGAGCAGATTGATCAGGCGCAGGCTGAGAACGGTGACGACAGGACCCAGCAGGGAAAAGGAAAAGCTCAGCAGGCTGGGGCTGGTCTTGGTAACGGAAGTATTCATCGTAGCGCTGATAAAAACCCTATTATATTAAATATAAAAAATTAATATGTTAAAAAAATACCCCTGATTTTTTATCAGTGTAACACCGGAGAGAAAAACCTACCGAGTTTAAGACCTAGTTATGTGATACTATAAACGATTATTTCAGTGGGATCTTGGATGTTTTTCTTAGTAAAAAAGCCGGAAAATCAACTAATTTGATATATGACACAAACACTCTGTTAATGTGTGTTTAAGCGACTGAAAAACACTACAAATACAAGGAATAGTGGCAACAAATGATACACTCATTTACCAATATAGCACGGGAACAGCACCGGCCGAATGGCGACCAGGGGCGGGGCCACTGGTGGAGGCTCGCTCTGACCCTGACCCTTATCTGCGGATCGCCGATGGCGCTCAGTGCCGAGGTTTATGGCGGTGGCTACCAGCTGGGCCCTGAGGATGTGCTGGAGATAAGTGTCTGGAAAGAAGAAGGTTTACAACGTGAGGTGCTGGTGCGACCCGACGGTCGAATCTCCTTTCCCATGATTGGCGACATAGTTGTTGAGGGTTATACTCCTGAATACGTGCGCCAGGAAATTTCCCATAAACTGGAGAAATACATACCCAATCCAGTGGTTACCGTGCTGGTCAAGAAAGTGGCCGGCTATCGTGTTTATGTCATCGGCCAGGTGAAGAAGCCAGGGCAGTTCGTGGTGGGTGGCTATCTGGACGTCATGCAGGCGCTGGCGCTGGCCGGCGGGCTAACCGAATTCGCCTCGGAAGGGAACATCAGAATTCTGCGCCGGGAAGGGGGCAAGGAGCTGGTAGTTGAATTCGATTATTCGGACGTCAAGAAGGGGCAGAAGCTCACCCAGAACGTGATCTTGAAAACCGGGGATGTGGTGGTAGTGCAATAAAGGAATGACGCGAACCATGGGTGTGGCTTTGGGGTCCCGCAAGTTCTGGGCGGGGATAGGTCTGATGTCGGCGAGCGTGCTGGCCACGCCGGTAGGTGCCGTGCCGGTGTCCCTGGATGCCGGCGTGTCGTTGGGTTTAAGTTATGAGGACAATCCTGGATTGAGCACAACGCAAACCAATCGCGAGACCAGCGCCGTCAACACCGCCGCCGATATGTCGGTCAGCAGAATTGCTCCGGCGTCGACGCTGGCGCTGCGTGGTCATCTGCAAGCGGCGCAATACCAGAAACAGCAGGGCAGCGAATTCAATAATGACCTGCGAATTCTGACCCTGCAGTCCGCGGTGAACAGCCTGCGGGCCAAACTCAGCTTCGATGCCGAACTGCGCCGGGATACCACTTTGATCACCTATCTGGATCCCGAGGCCGCTTCGCCGGATGCCGTGGCGCTGGATATCAATCCCGGAGTCACGGTCAGCAAACGCGTAGAACGCAACCGTAACACCTACACCCCGACGTTTTTCTATCGCCTGACCGAGTCCAGTCAGGTGAGGCTGCAATACCGCTATCAGAACATGATCTATGACAAAGTGTCGGGTGCACCTCTGCGTGATTATGAGGATCAGGGCGTTTTCCTTGCCTGGTCGACCGCCGTGGGCGAACGCGGGAGGTTTGATATCGGCGTTGATCAAGGGCGATTCATTCCCGAGAAGGGGGCCGACGCCTATCGTCACGGCGGCAAGCTGAATTACCTTTTTGAAACCTCGGCGAGCGGCAAGTTGGCGGCGTCCTTCGCTTATCATGAATACTACCGACAGGATCATGGCACTACATCCGCCAACAGTCGCAAAGCAAGTTACGGCATTAATTATCAGTCCAACGCGCCGGTAACCCGTTGGACCATCGATCTGCGGCGCGATGTACAGCCATCCAGTGCCGGGGAACTGCTGACCGTGGATCAACTGGGGCTGGATCTGGCGCGCAAACTCAGTGAATTGACTGCGGTGCGCGCCAGAGTACGTGCCTGGAACGAACGCAAACTGGTGGCCGATTCGACCTATCAGGATGTTTCGCAGGGATACAGCGAACTGAGTGTGAATACGGCGCTTACTCGCAAGTTGAAATTGTCAGGTTCTTATCGTTATCGCTGGCGGGAGTTCGTCAACGACAATGCCACGGCGGAGAATAACGGTATTTTCCTTGATCTGGTTTACAACGCCCAGCGGGCGTTTTTCTGAATATTAAGGGTGTGGAATAAATGCAGCAGCTGCCAGTCCAGGACACGGTTTCGATCGGTGAAATGTTTGCGGTATTGAAACGGCGCAAACTGTCGATGCTGGCGCCCATGTTGCTGGGAGTGATCATTACGGTGGCGCTGGCGTTCGGGTTGCCGTCCATTTATCAGTCGACGGCAACCATATTGATCGAGCAGCAGGAAATTCCTGAGCAGATGGTAAGCAGCACGGTCACAGGATATGCGGCTGAACGCATTCAGGTGCTGAGTCAGCGCATTCTGACAACGGAAAATCTGCGTAACATCGTGAAGAAGCTCGATTTACACAGCGGTAAATCTGATGGTGACGGTGATTACGAAATGATTGAAACGATGCGGCGCAATGTCGTCGTTGAAATGGTCAGCGCAGAAGTCGGTGATCCTGGCAGCAAGGCGCGCCAGGCCACCATCGCATTCAATATTTCCTATGAGAGCGAATCACCGGAAGCGGCCGAGAAGGTCGCCAGGGAGCTGGTGTCCTACTATCTCAAGGGCAATCAACAATTGCGCGCGGAGAAGGCGGAAGGCACCTCCGAGTTTCTGGCTGACGAAGCCAGTAAATTGAGCCAGAAGATCACCGTACTCGAGCAGGAGCTGGCGCAATACAAGGAGCGCAATGTCGGCAAACTGCCGGAAATGATGGGTTTGAACATGAGTATGCTGGAACGGACCCAGAAGGAAGTGGAGGACGCCGATCGCCAGATAGCTTCGCTCAACGATCGCAAGGTGATTCTGGAAGACCAGTTGGCGCAGACCAATCCATTTAGCGGCGAAAGCCCCACGGCAAGATTGCGGGAGCTGGAAACCAACTATTTGCGCAGTGCCGCTCAGTACTCGCTGGAGCATCCCGACATGGTGAAGATGCGTCGCGAGATTCAGCTGTTGACCAAACAGCTGGGCGCGGTCGACAGCACCGACAAGGTCACCCGCGAGCTGAATGCGGCGCGTGACGAACTGGCGAAGGCGCGGCGGGAATACGGCGATGATCATCCCAAAGTCGCCGCGCTGCAGCGCACGGTGGCGACTCTGGAAGACAATCTGGTCACTATGGCCAATAACATCAACCGGACGACCGCGATCGAAAAGCCGGACAATCCGCAGTATCTGGCGGTGCAGGGGCAGTTGAAGACGCTGGCGTTGACGATGAAATCCGAAGTGGATTTGCGGGAGAAACTCCGGGAAAAATTGCGCTTGTACGAACAGCGCGTTGAACAGACGCCGCAGGTGGAGCAGGAGGGTCTGGCCCTGCGTCGCGATTATGACAACGCGGTAAAGAAATACCAGGAGCTCAAAGGCAAACAGATGGTGGCGGAGCTTGGTCAGGAACTGGAAAAAGGCTCGCGCGCCGAGCGTTTTTCCGTGGTCGAGCCGCCGCGTCTGCCGGTCCTTCCCATTAAACCGAATCGTATCGGTATCCTGCTCCTTGGCATCGCCCTGTCCTTCGCCGGCGGTATCGGCAGCGCGGCAATCGCCGAGTTCGCGGATACCAGCGTGCGCGGCGTCAAGGGGATGATGCGGGTCATGGGCGCGCCGCCATTGGCGGTGGTGCCGATGTTCAAGCGGTCATCCAAACGGGATAAGTACTACAAGCCAAAGAAATCGGCGGCGTAATCATGGTGCAAAGCAGGTAACGGGAACGTGGACAGAATTTCCAAAGCGGTAGAAAGAGCGCGTCGGGAGCGGGAAAACCGCCAGGGCAAGGGCGGTGACGATGGTCAGCGCGCTGATCTCAGCCAGGTCGCCTATGCGCGTACCCGGGCGGTTACCCTGGATCGCGAGGTACTGGCGCGCAATCACATTATCCTGGAGGACTCGACTCCAGAATTTTCCCACGCCTTCAAGGTGCTGCGCACCCAGATCTGGCAGGCGATGAAGGAGAACGGCTGGAATTCCCTGGCGGTGACCAGTTGCGCTCCGGGCGAAGGCAAGACCACGGTGGCGATCAATCTTTCGCTCAGCCTGGCGATGATGAAGGCCAATCATTCGGTATTGCTGGTCGACATGGACCTGCGCCGACCCAGTGTCCACGAAAAGCTGGGGCTGGATGTGGAAAAAGGGATCAATGACTACCTGGAGAGCGGTGTCGCGCTCGAGGAAATCCTGATCAACCCCGGTCTGGGGCGTTTCGTGATTCTGCCCGGTCGGGATGCAGTGCGGCAGTCGTCGGAAATCCTGTCATCGGCGCGAATCGAGCGCCTGGTGCAGGAATTCAAAACCCGCTATCCCTCGCGCATCGTCGTCTATGATCTGCCGCCGGTGTTGTCCACCGATGACGTTCTGGTTTTTTCGCCTTACGTCGATGCGGTGTTGATGGTGGTGGCGGAAGGGCAGACCAGGAGCGAGGATTTGCGGCGAGCCGTGGGCTTGCTCAAGGGCACGAAGTTGATCGGCACGGTGCTGAACAAGTCGGATGAACAGATGACTGTCGGATATTGAAAATGATGATGCGCATTTGCGCGGGGTGAACGCATAATGTACGAATCGTTTTATGGCTTCAAGGAAAAGCCCTTTTCATTGCTGCCTGATCCCGCTTTCCTCTATATGAGCAAGAAGCACCGGCAGGCGCTGTCCATGCTGGAATACGGTCTGATGAATCAGGCGGGATTTACCGTTATTACCGGTGAGATAGGCGCGGGCAAGACGACCTTGATCAGGTTGCTGCTTGAGCAGATGGATCAGGATGTCACTGTCGGGCTGGTGTCTAATACTCATCCCTCCTTTGGCGAAATGTTGCAGTGGGTATTGCTCGCCTTCGGCCTGCCCTATCGGGGCAAGGAGAAGGTGGAGATGTACGAGACTCTGGTGGAATTTCTCATCAAGGAGTATGGCAACAACCGGCGCACCGTGTTGATTATCGATGAAGCGCAGAACATGAGTCCGGAAGGGCTGGAGGAGTTGCGCATGCTCTCCAACATCAATGCCAACAAGGATCAGATATTTCAGTTGATTCTCGTCGGCCAGCCGGAATTGAAGGATAAATTGCGGCGTCCCGAACTGGTGCAGTTCGCGCAGCGTATCGCCGTGGATTTTCATCTGGAAAAGCTCAGTCTGCAGGAAACCTGGAAGTACATTCGGCACCGCTTGACCACCGCCGGCGGTGATCCCGATCTGTTTGATTCAGCGGCCTGCGCCGCGATTCATTACTATACCAAGGGAACACCGCGTCTGATCAATGTGCTGTGCGACACCGCCCTGGTATTCGCCTTTGCCGAAGGTTTGAAAGTAATCGATGCGGACGTGATACATGACGTGGTCAAGGACAAGAAACTGGGTGGAATCCTGCCGGTTTGGGAGGAGGACGGCGATCATGGCAAGGACGGCGGCAACGTGAAGGATATACGCCGGGCTGGACTTAAATCGGGCAGCGGCTCGGAGTAATCCGTCGCGACTGACGGGGCTGCGAATAACGAACAGGAATTTGAACGTATATGAAAGCGGTTATACTTGCCGGTGGTCTGGGTACCCGGTTGTCGGAAGAGACGGTGCTTAAACCCAAACCCATGGTTGAAGTCGGCGGCGTGCCGATTCTCTGGCACATCATGAAGATATTTTCGGCATATGGCGTCAACGATTTCGTGATTTGTTGCGGATACAAGGGCTATGTAATCAAGGAGTATTTCGCCAACTATCTGCTGCACTCCTCTGATGTGACAATCGATATTCGCAATAATCAAGTCGAAGTGATGGAAAACTCCGCCGAACCCTGGCGCGTGCAATTGATCGATACCGGCGCCAGCAGCGGTACCGGTGGTCGCTTGCGCCGTGTCGCCCGCTATTTGCAGGATGGCACATTCTTCATGACCTATGGTGATGGTGTGGCGAACGTGAATCTTGATGATCTGTTGCAGTTTCATCGCAGTCAGAAAACCCTGGCCACGCTCACCGCGGTGCAACCGCCCGGACGCTACGGCGCTTTCAAGCTGTCAAAGGACGGCAGCAAAATCGCCCGCTTTCGCGAGAAGCCGCGCGGCGATGGCGCCTGGGTCAATGGCGGGTTTTTCGTGCTCGAGCCCGCCGCGATAGATTATGTGGAGAACGACGAGATTTTCTGGGAAATCGAGCCCTTGTCAAAGCTGGCTGAGGACGGCCAGCTGTCGGCCTACCGGCATGAGGGTTACTGGCAGTCGATGGATACTCTCAGGGACCGGAATGTTCTCGATGAGCTCTGGACAAAAGGAAAAGCGCCCTGGAAGATCTGGTAACGCCCGATGGATGTTGATTTTCTCGTCATTGGCGCCGGCATTATCGGCATCAGCGTCGCCAGGGAATTGCAGAGTCGCTACCCGGAAGCTTCCATTCAGGTAGTAGAGAAGGAAAACGACCTGGCCATGCATGCCAGCGGGCGCAACAGCGGCATCCTGCATGCCGGGTTTTACTACACCGCTGACAGTTTGAAGGCGCGTTTTTCCCGCGATGGCAACCGGGCCTTGACCGAATACTGCCTGGAACATGGTTTACCGATCAATCGCTGCGGCAAGCTGGTGGTGGCGAAAAACGCCGGCGAGGATGCCGTGCTGGACGAGCTCAAGCGACGTGGTGATGCTAACGGCGTGGAGCTGGCCATGCTGAGCCGGGAGCAGGCGCGGGAAATCGAGCCCAGGGCGCTGACTTATCGCCGCGCTTTGTTCTCGCCGCATACCGCGTCGGTGGATCCGCTGGCGGTTAGCCGCAGTTTCGCCCAGGATGCGATCCGCCGGGGCGTGAAGTTCAGTTACGGCGCGCGCTATCTGCGCCGGCGCAGCGGCAATACGCTGCTGACGTCGCAGGGCGAGATTCGCGCCGGCTATATCGTCAATTGCGCAGGATTGTACGCTGACAGGATCGCGCGGGATTTCGGTTTTTCGCGCCAATATGCCATATTGCCGTTCAAGGGGCTGTATCTTTATTCCAATGAGCGGCCGGGCGCGGAGGGCACGATACGAACCAACATCTATCCTGTGCCCGACCTCAAACATCCGTTTCTCGGCGTGCATTTTACGGTGGCGGTGGACGGCAAGGTGAAGATCGGACCGACCGCTATTCCGGCGCTATGGCGCGAACAGTACGACTGGCATTCCGGGTTTGCGCTGGCGGATCTGCTGGAAGTCGGCAGGAGACAGCTGGCACTGCTGGTCAATAACCAGTTCGAGTATCTCGATCTTGCGGTGGAGGAAGTGCGCAAATACTTCCGGCGGCATATGGTCGCGCAGGCGACGCAGCTGGCGGATGGGGTGGTGCGCCGGGATTATACGAAATGGGGGCGACCCGGAATCAGGGCGCAACTGGTCGATCTGGAAAAGAAAAAGCTGGAAATGGATTTTGTGCTGCAGGGTGATGGCAAGTCCATGCATGTGTTGAACGCGGTTTCTCCCGCGTTTACCTGTAGTATTCCTTTTTCCAGGTATGTGTGTGATCAATTGGATGTTCTGACCGCTAGCAACAGGGGGACAATGTGAAGCTCTTTATTACCGGGAATATGGGCTATATCGGGCCCAGGCTGGTGAAGTATCTGCGTAAGGCCTATCCCGACGTTTATCTTATTGGTTACGATACCGGCTATTTCGCCCACTGTCTGACTGATTCGGCGTATCTGCCGGAGTGCCAGGTGCACCTGCAGATGTTCGGTGACATGCGCGATCTGCGCGCCGAACATCTTGCTGGGATGGATGCCGTCATTCACCTGGCGGCGATATCCAACGATCCCATGGGTAACGCGTTCGAGGAAGTGACGCGCGCCATCAACCTGGAGTCCAGCGTAAACCTGGCCCGGCTGGCCAAGGACGCCGGCGTACGGCGTTTTGTTTTCGCTTCCAGCTGCAGCATGTATGGCTACGCCGAGGGCGGTCCCAGGCAGGAATCCGACACGCTGAATCCGTTGACGGCCTACGCGCGATCCAAGGTCGGCACCGAGACCGAGCTGGCGAAGCTGGCCGACACCGGGTTCGTGGTGACCTGCTTGCGCTTTGCCACCGCCTGCGGCATGAGCGAGCGCCTGCGGCTGGATCTGGTGCTGAACGATTTTGTCGCCGGTGCGATCACGGCCGGTGAAATCACCATTTTGAGCGACGGTACGCCCTGGCGCCCGCTGATTCATGTGGACGACATGGTACGCTCCATGGACTGGGCCGTGCACCGTGACGCGGGCAATGGCGGCGTATTTCTGCCGGTGAATACCGGCAGCGACGAATGGAACTATCAAGTCCGGGATCTGGCGCAAGCGGTTGCGCGCAGCATTGCCGGCGTCAAGGTGTCGGTCAATCCCGACGCGCCGCCCGATAAGCGCTCCTACAAGGTCGATTTTACCCTTTACCGCAAAGTGGCGCCCCGGCATCAGCCGCAGGTGGATCTGCCCGGGGCGATCGAGGGGCTGCGCCGCGGTCTGGTCAACATGAATTTCAAAGAGAAGAATTTCCGGCAGTCTCAGTTCATGCGCTTGAAGGTGCTGACCGGTTTTCGCGAGCAGGGGATATTGAACGATTCCCTGCGCTGGATTAACGGTTGAAGTAGCAAGTCGCCGGTATGAAATTTACTGCCACCCGCATTCCGGGCGCTAGTCTCGTTGATCTGGAGGAGCAAAGGGATGAGCGTGGATTTTTCGCCCGTACCATGTGCGTGGAGGAATTCGCGCGCCAGGGACTGGAAGCGAATTTCGTGCAGTCCAATATTTCGTATAACACCCGTAAGGGCACGTTACGCGGCATGCATCAGCAGACCGGCGAGCGCGCAGAGTGTAAGCTGGTGCGCTGCGTCCGCGGCGCGATCTATGACGTGATCATAGACTTGCGCGCCGACTCGCCGATGTATAAACAGTGGCTGGCGGTCGAATTGACGGCGGACAATCGCCGCGCTCTGTATATTCCGCGGGGATGTGCCCACGGCTTTCTTACCTTGCTCGATGCGACGGAGGTGATGTACATGCATACGCAGTTCTATGCCCCCGGCTCGGAGCGCAACGTGCGCTGGAACGATCCGGTCTTCGCCATCGACTGGCCGCAGACTGACTCACTGATCATGTCGGAACGTGACGCCGGTTGGCCGGATTTCCGCCAATAGCCAGCCGCCGGTGAAAATTAAATTTTGCAACAGAATATAAAGAACCATGGATAATACACATCACAGGCCGGGAACGGTAACCATCAAGGCAAATCGCGGCTGGCAGTTGGTCAATCTGCGGGAAATCTGGGACTATCGGGATCTGCTCAGATTTCTCGTGCTGCGCGACATCAAAGTTCTCTATGCGCAGACCATTCTGGGGTTTCTCTGGGCGATCTTGAACCCGCTGTTTCAGGTCGTCGTGTTTTCGGTGATTTTTGGCAAGGTGGCGAAAATCGATACCAGCGGCATCCCCTATGTGCTGTTTTCCACCATCGCCATCGTACCCTGGACCTATATGTCGAGCTCGATGAGTATGGCCAGCCAGAGTCTGGTAGCCGGGCAGAACATGCTGGGCAAGGTGTATTTCCCGCGCATGATTTTTCCGTTGACCGCGCCGTTGGCGAAAATGGTGGATTTCACCATTTCACTGGTGCTTATATTTGCCGTCATGATCTACTTTCAAGTGCAACTGACGACGAACATATTGTATCTGCCCTTGTTCATGTTGCTGATGCTGCTGGTGCCGATGTCGGTCGGGTTATGGATGTCGTCGCTGGCGATTCGCTTTCGTGACGTGAAGTTTGCCATGCAGTTCATGATGAACCTGTTGATCTATTCCGCGCCTATACTGTATTCGGCCGACAAAATACCGCCAGATTACCGTTTTCTGTATTCCCTGAACCCGATCGTGGCGGTGATTGAAGGTTTTCGCGGGGCCTTGCTCGGCGGCGAAATGCAATGGATGTTTATCTGGCCGGGCGCGGTGGTCGCGGTTTCGTTATTTATCGCCGGCGCGTTTTACTTTCGAAAAATGGAATCTATCATTGTGGATGTGATTTGACATGGGTATTGCCATCAAGGCGGAAAATCTCGGCAAACAGTATCGGTTGGGCAGCAAAGTACAGCGCGAGGACAGCCTGGCGCGATCGCTGTTTTCGGCGGCGCTTACGCCGGTGCGGAATTTTCGCAAGTACAAGTCGCTCTATTCCTTCGGCAAGGATGAGACATCGGCGGACATTTTATGGGCGTTGCGCGATGTTTCCTTCGATATCCGGGAGGGTGAACTCGTTGGCATCATCGGTCACAACGGCGCGGGCAAGTCCACCCTGCTGAAGATTCTGTCGCGCATTACCCAGCCAAGCACCGGCTCCATCACCATCAAGGGCAGAATCAGCAGTTTGCTTGAAGTGGGAACCGGTTTTCATCCCGAGTTGACGGGGCGAGAAAACGTTTATCTCAACGGCACCATTCTCGGTATGCGTAAGCGGGAAGTCGACAGGAAGTTCGACGAAATCGTCCAGTTTTCGGAAGTGGAGAAGTTTCTCGATACACCGGTAAAACGTTATTCCAGTGGCATGCGGGTGCGCCTGGCTTTCGCCGTTGCCGCGCACCTTGAGCCGGAAATTATGATCGTCGACGAAGTGCTGGCGGTCGGAGACTCGACCTTCCAGAAGAAATGCATAGACAAGATGCAGGATGTCGGGCAGCGGGGTAGCACCGTTTTGTTCGTTTCCCACAGCATGCCGGCCATCACCCGCATGTGCGAGCGGGTGATCATGCTCAAGTCAGGTACGGTGCTGATGGATGGCACTGCGCATGAAGTGGTCAGCGCCTATCTGCAGGGGGAGCGGGATAATACCGCCGAAAAGGTCTATGCCGACGGCGCGGGGCCGGGCGACGAGGCGCTGCGGCTGCGCAGAGTGCGCATCATTACCGATCATGGGCTGGTTACCGAAGCGCTGGATATCCGCCGTTCGTTCGCCATCGAAGTGGAATACGACGTGCTGGAGCCGGGCTCGGTGCTGATGCCGACCTTCGCCATCTGGAACAACGAGGGCGTGAACGTCTGTGTCGCCGTCGATCAGGATCAGAACTGGCGGCGGGTGCCCAGAGGCAAAGGCCGGTATCGCAGTCGCGGTACGATACCGGGCAATCTGCTGTCTGAAGGCATGTTTACCGTCAATGTCACCATGTGGACGCTGCAGCCGGCGCGCAAGATGCGCTACCACGTTACCGATGTGGTGGCTTTTCAGATTATCGATACCTTCGACGGCGACTCCGCAAGAGGCGACTGGAAAGGGGATCTGCCGGGGGTTATTCGCCCGATGCTCGCCTGGCAGACGGAATTTGAACCCGAAAAAAATTGAGCAACAATCGTCATCAACAGAGTGATGTCTATGGAAAATATTCGCTGCCGTTTCTGCAATAACGAACTTCACCATGTGTTCTGCGATCTGGGAATGTCGCCGCTGGCCAATTCCTATATCAAGAAAGCGCAAAGCAATTCGATGGAGAGATTTTTTCCGCTCTGTGTCTATGTCTGTGACCAGTGCTTTCTCGTGCAATTGCCGCAACACGAGAATCCCGCAGAGATATTCAGTGATTACGCCTATTTTTCTTCATTTTCCGACGCCTGGGTCAAGCACGCCAAGGACTACGTGGACATGATGATGAAACGTTTCGGTTACGGACCGAAATCGCAGGTGATGGAAATCGCCAGCAACGACGGTTATCTGCTGCAGCACTTTCGCGATCACGGCGTGCCGATCCTGGGGATCGAGCCGGCGGCCAATGTGGCCAAGGTGGCGGAGGAAAAAGGCATTCCGTCGCTGGTCAAGTTTTTCGGGGTGGCCACCGCCCGCGAACTGGCTACCGCCGGCCGGCAGGCCGATCTGCTGCTGGGGAACAACGTGTTGGCGCATGTGCCCGATATCAACGATTTTGTCGCCGGCATGAAGCTGGCGCTCAAACCCGGCGGCGTTATCACCATGGAGTTTCCGCATCTGCTGCGTCTGATGGCGGAAAATCAATTCGATACCATTTACCATGAACACTATTCCTATCTGTCTTTCGTCGCGGTGGAAAGGGTGTTTGCCCATCACGGCCTGACGCTGTTCGACGTCGACGAAATCTGGACCCACGGCGGTTCATTGCGCATCTACGGCCGCCACAGCGACGACAACAGCAAGCCGGTCAGTGACAAGGTCACGGAGCTGCGGGCGCGGGAGCGCGGACAGGGTTTTGAAACCGTGGAGCACTATCTCAACTTCAATGAGCAGGTCAACAAAGTCAAGCGTGACCTGCTGCGCTTTCTCATCGATGCCAAGGAGCAGGGCCGCAAGGTCGTGGGCTATGGCGCCCCGGCCAAAGGCAATACCCTGTTGAACTACTGCGGCGTGCGCACCGATTTCATCGAGTACACGGTGGATCGCAGCCCATACAAGCAGGATCACTATCTGCCCGGGGTGCGCATTCCCATCCATCCACCCGAAATGATCGAGCAAACCCGGCCGGATTATGTGCTGATACTGCCCTGGAATCTGCGGGACGAGATCGTTAAACAAATGAGCGGTATCCGGCAGTGGGGCGGCAAGTTCGTGGTGCCGATACCTCGTCTGCAAATCATTGAATAGGCGGCCCGGCACGCTATGGCAAATCTGCAGCCCCCACCGGCTATCGGCGATGCGCAATATCAACTGGTCAAGCGCCTGTACCCGCTGTGTCGCAGTATCACCGGTGATGGCGTGCGCCAGACGCTGCAAATCATCGCCGAATACTGCCCATTGCAGGTCAACGAGGTGCCCACCGGGACGCGGGTTCTGGACTGGCAGATACCCCGGGAATGGAATATCCGCGATGCTTATATCATCGGTCCACGGGGGGACAAGATCGTTGATTTCCAGGCCAGTAATCTGCATGTGCTGAACTACAGTACCCCGGTGCGGCGCAGGATGCTGCTGGACGAGTTGAAACAGCATCTGCATACCCTGCCCGAGCAGCCGGATCTGGTTCCCTATCGCACCTCCTATTACAAGGAGCAGTGGGGGTTCTGCCTGGCGCACCGGCAAATGCTGGCGCTGGAGCCGGGTGAGTACGAGGTGGTCATCGATTCCAGCCTGACGGACGGTTCGCTGACCTACGGCGAGCTGCTGATTCCGGGTGCCAGCCAACGGGAGTTTCTCCTTTCCGCCCATGTCTGCCATCCGTCCCTGGCCAATGACAATCTGTCCGGCATTGCGTTGCTGGCGCATCTGGCGCGGCAACTGCAGGGCCAGGCGCTGCGTTATTCCTATCGCTTCATTTTCGCTCCCGGAACCATAGGTTCCATCACCTGGCTGGCGCGCAATGCGGACAAAGTGGCGAATATCCACTGCGGTCTGGCGCTGTCTTGTATGGGCGATGGCGGCGGGCCGACCTACAAGCGCAGCCGCCGCGGTGACAGCGAGCTGGATCAGGCGGTGGAATATGTTCTGCGGCAGAACTGGCCACAGGCGGTGGTGCAGGATTTTTCCCCTTACGGCTATGACGAGCGAAATTATTGCTCGCCGGGATACAATCTGGCCGTGGGATTGCTGGAGCGGAGCAAGTACGGTGAGTTTCCCCAGTACCACACATCGGCGGACAACCTGGATTTCGTCGGCCCGGAACATCTGGCGCAGTCCTATGCCTTGCTGCTGGCTGTCATCAATACCNNACCGTGGAAGGCAACCGCCGCTATGTCAATCTTGCTCCCTTCGGCGAGCCGCAACTGGGCAAGCGCGGTCTGTACAGCCAGGTCGGGGGGGAGAATGAAAGAAAGGAGCGGCAGATGGCCATGTTGTGGTTGTTGAACCAGTCGGACGGGGAGCACTCCCTGCTGGATATCGCCCGTAAGTCGGGCCTGCCGTTCGCCTACCTGCAAGAGGCGGCGGCGCAGGCACTGGCTGCCGGACTGCTGCAGGAACCGATCGCCACGCCTGCGGGAGTGCAATAATGGGCGCAGCCGCAGAATATCTCGGTGAGGACCTGATTTTTATCATTTCCCAGCCGCGTTCCGGTTCCACTCTGTTGCAGCGGGTGCTGGCCGGGCATCCCGACATTCAGACCTCGGCGGAAACCTGGTTGATGCTGCACCCGATCTACGGCTTCGGCCGCGGCGGTATTCGCACCGAATATGATCACGGCTCGGCGGCGCATGGTATCAGGGAATTTCTCCAGTTCTATACGGATGGCGAGCAGGTGTATACCAGTGCCATCCGCGCCTGGGCCAGAGAGCTGTATGGCAATGCCCTGCGCAAGGGCGGCAAGCAACTGTTTCTCGACAAGACGCCGCGTTATTATTTTATCGTTCCTGAGTTATACCGGGTGTTTCCGCGGGCCAGATTTATCTTCCTGCTGCGCAATCCCCTCGCTGTGCTGGCGTCGGAGCTGAAGACTTATGTCAAGGACGATTGGAACAAGCTCAGTTCCTTCGATGCAGATCTACGCAAGGCGCCCGGGTTGATTCTTGCCGGCATCAAAACCCTGGGCGACAAAGCGACGGTGATTCGCTATGAGGAATTCGTCAGCGATCCTGAGCGCAATATCACGGCGTTGTGCCAGAGCCTGGGCCTGAGCTTCCACGAATCCATGCTGGACTACGGCAAAACGGAAGCGCCGCGCGGCAAGATGAACGATCCGGTGGGCATTCATCGCCATACCCGGCCGAGTACCGAGAGCCTGGACAAATGGAAATCGCTGGCCGCCGACCGGCAGGCGCGCCATCTGGCGCTGGCCTATCTGCGTGACCTGGGCGAGGACACTCTGGCGCAATTCGGTTATTCCTACGCGGATATAGCCCAGGCCTTGCAGAGCGGTCGCACTGCGGGCAGTGGCATGCTTTATCCCTGGCAGGTGGCGATCACGCCGCAGGAAAACTGGAATTTTCGTCAGCGTGCAAGCTCCGAGTTGTACTACGCCTTGCGGCGTCGCGGGCCTTTGCTCGGTCCCGTCGCGGCCGGCTGGCGCATGGCACGTTATCTGTGGCGGCAACTCAAAGCCGGTCTGCGTGCCGCGCCGCGTCATCGCTTGTGAACGGCGCGACCGGCAAGCAGGCGATGCTGCAGCAGTCGGTGCTGGTGGTTGCGCACCCGGACGATGAAATTCTGTGGTTCAGCAGCATACTGGCGGAAGTCGGCCATATTGTTATTTGCTATCTCTCTCTGCCCGGACGGCAGGACGTCACTACCGGCCGTCAGCAGGTGCGCGCCGAATTTCCGCTGAGCAACGTCACCTGGCTGGAGATACCGGAAGCGCGGGTGTTCAATACCGCCGACTGGCGACGGCCGCAGACGACCGACGTCGGTCTGACGATCAACCATGCGGGGCGGGCGGCGGCTTACCGCGAAAATTACACCACCTTGCTGCAACGGCTGCGCACCACCCTGAGCGGCTGCAGGAATGTCATTACGCACAATCCCTGGGGCGAGTACGGCCACGAGGATCACGTGCAGGTACACCGGGCGGTGATGGCTCTACGCGCGGAGCTGAATTACGAGGTGTGGTATTCCAACTACGCCAGCGATCATTCGCTGGCTTTGCTGACCGCCGGTCTCAGTGGATTCCACAGCGACTATTTCGCGCTGCCGACCGATACACAACTGGCCGGGCGGATCATGGATCTTTACCGCCAGCATAAGGTCTGGACCTGGTACGCAGACTATATCTGGTTCAAAGAGGAATGTTTCGTCCGCGCCAGCGACGAGGGCGCGACGGGAGCGCTGGCCTATGGCTCGCTGTTTCCCCTGAACTATCTCAAAATCGATCTTGCCACCGTTGCCGAACCGGTGAAAAAGCCCCGGCGTCTGGCCAGGTTGCGCGCGGCACTGGGCTTGCCTGCGGGGCGGAAGCGATGATTGTCCGGGAATCGCGCCGCTACGGCGCCGGCACTCAGTGAGACGCTAACCATGTACTACCGGCTGAAGAAAGCGCTCAAGCAGGCGCTGGCGGTGGCCAGCGGAGACGACGAAAAAATGGTGCGTTTGCGCACGCCGCAGGCGCGGCGCGGGCGCGCCCTCCTGGCTTACGCCCATGAGCCCTATCTGCGCCAGGGCGAGGCGATTTCCCTGGATCATACCCAGTACTGGGAGTCCTGGACCCTGGGTCAGATTCTGCTGGCGCGCGGCTACGATCTGGATGTAATCAGTTACCGAAACACCACCTTCCAGCCGCGTCAGCGGTATGATCTGTTGCTCAGTTCGCGCGTGAGCTGTGATCGCCTGAGCCGCCGGGTGGGAGAGGCCTGCCTCAAGATCGTGCATCTGGACACGGCCCACTGGGCGGATAACAACAGCGCTTCCTATGCGCGTTTCCTCGCGGTCAAACAGGCCCGCTCGCGGGTGCTGAAGTTCAATACCATGCGTCAGGTGGAGGCGAATTACGCGCTGGAAAATGCCGATTGCGCCACCGTCCTGGGGAACCAGTTTACCCTCGATACTTATGCCTATGCCGGCAAGCCGCTGTACCGCCTGCCGATTTCCACACCGCCGGTGGATGCGGAACCAGAGAGCAGGGATTTCAACCGCGTCGGCCGCAATTTCCTCTGGTTCGGCAGCCGGGGTTTCGTCCACAAGGGCCTGGACCTGGTGCTGGATGCGTTCCGCGACCTGCCGGACTGCAAATTGTATGTTTGCGGCCCGCTTGAGCAGGAGCCGTCCTTCGTCGAAGCTTTTCACCGGGAGTTATACGCCACGCCAAATATCGTCACGGTCGGCTGGGTCGACGTGCAGTCATCGCGCTTTCAAGAGATCGTCAACGATGTCGCCGCATTGATCTACCCCAGCTGTGCCGAAGGCGGTGGTGCCAGCGCTTTGCTGTGCATGCGCATGGGCATCGTGCCGCTGTTGAGCCGGCAGGCCAGCGTGGATCTGGACGCAAGCTATGGCATGCTTGTCCAGCAGCTGTCGGTCGCCGCGGTCAGAGATACGGTGCAGGCGTTCGCCACGCTGCCCGCCGGCAGGCAGCGGGAAATGGCATGCGCCGCGCGCCGCTTCGTGCTGCAGCACCATGGGCGCGAGCATTTTCAGGCCGCGGCCGAGCGGCTGTTCGATACGCTGCTGGCGGAGCGGCGTAATACTGGTGCATAAAAAAACCACTTGCCGTTACCGGCAAGTGGTTTGATTGACGCGCGCGGACGCTTAACGTGCGCAGCGGAAACCGATGGCGCCACCGAACATCTGCGGTGCCAGGTTGGAATCAAGCTTGAAAATTCCGCCGCCGCCGAAACCGCCGCCGCGATTGATAGCGGCGATGGAGTGGGTGCCGGTACCGTTGACGGGCTCGTGCACGCCGAACATGTAGTCGAAATTCAGGGTGGCGCCCTGATCGGTTCTCGCCTGAGCTGTGCCGGCAGCCAGGTTGGTGCCACCGCCTTCAATCCAGTCCGCTACCCATTCATTGACGTTGCCGGCCATGTCATTCACGCCCCAGCTGGATACGCAGCTGGTTTTCGCTCCGGTATTGCCCGGCGCGGCGCTGTTGGTATTGCAGATGCCGGTGTCGGTCTTCACGGCGCCGACCAGCGTCATGGTGTCAGGGGTGCCGGCGGCGGCCATCTGCCATTCGGCGTTGGTCAACAGGCGTTTGCCGGAGTTCAGGCAGGCTTGCGCCGCCTGGTACCAGGAAATGTTGACTACGGGCAATACGCCGGCAACGCTGCGTGCATAGATGGCATTGGCGTTGCTGGCGCCGCTGCTGTCCTTGGCGGTGCAGTCATTGCCGTTGATTAGGCAGGGGACATTGGTGTACTGGGTGCTGGCGCTGGCGTCCCAGATGGAAGCTTCATATTTGTCCACGCACAGGTTGCCGACGCGAACCATGATGTCGTTGCCATTGTCGCCGCAGCTGAAATTGCCGGGCTGGCGCTGCTGCAGCGCGCTAATCGCGGCGCTGTTGGCGCTGACGGCGCTGCTGTCGGCCTTGCCGTCCACCGTGGTTTTGTCGGCTTTGCCCGCCAGAGCGTCGTTGAGTTCGGTCTTGGTGGCTTTGTCGCCCAGGGCCGTGTCATGAGCATTGATGGCGTCGCGCAGCGTTTCGAAATTGCCGTTGACGTCTTCCGCCTTGGCCGGTGTGTTGGCCTGGAAGGTGTGTGGAACGGCAACCGGAGCGGCCAGGGCTGAAGCCGAGGCGCCCAGCAGGACCGCGGACAGGACATGATTCAAATTCAGTACTTTCATTGCGATTACCCCTACTAGTCTTAAGTTCGTGTTCGATAGTCAGGACCAGTTGTCCTTGTTCCATATCATCTGGTTCCAGTCACTGGAACCCGGCTCCGGTTTGTTCTGGCTGTTAGGATCGGTACCCCCACCACCACCGCCATTGCTGCAACCGGTCAGCATCAGCGCGAGCAGTGCCAGTAGCGGCAACAGCTTGCGCGAGAATAGTCTGATCATCGTTGTCTCCTTAGAATCCACAGAATCCACTTTTCACTATTTGAAGCTGTAAAGCCACCGGTTGCTATCGTCCTCCCGCCCTGGCCGGGGGGAGGAAGGATGGGCCGGTACACCGTCCAGGCTGTGCTCCGATTCTTGAGCCGGTATTGCGGCACGTTCAATCACGGCACACTTGCCTTGGCGTTGCGCTCCCTTGGTATTCCCCGCAACGGGTATCTCAATGCCATTTGATATCTCAATCCGTTATAAGCATATTTCCGGTACGGAAAATACTAGCAATTATGTTAAAAAAACACAACCGGAAATTTGGGCCATGTGACGTTATACCGAGCTCAAATTTCGATAAAAACAGTACCAAAATAGATCGGAATCAATGACACCAAGAATGCAAGGGTATTATCGCCCGCCTATGATAGACAAATCTTCCTATCCTGAACAGGCCCGCGGGCAAATAAGACAAGGAGGACGGTGGCACTGCTGGGTAAAGCTTTTTTCCCGTTGGGTGGGGGGCAAGTATAGGCTGGACCAGGCGAATGCGGTATAGTCCATCGCTTAACTGTCGGATTCGTCATGATTGGCGTGGGGTCACAGCAATCGACGGTTGCCGTCGCGGCGGATGGGGTCGCAAGGGGAGGTGGAGAAGTTGGAGAAGGTCTCCGCGAAGTTTTTGCTGGTGTTGCCGGTGGCGTGCTTGCTGCATCTGTCCGCCGTTTGGCCCGTCGCGGCCATTGCCGATGTCACTCCCGTCACCTCCGCGACAGCGCGCAGCATAGAAGATGCCGAACTGCGCATCGGTGCGCAGGATCTGTTGCTGGTCGAAGTGTTTCAAGCTGACGACTACAAGATAGAAGCCCGAGTCAGCAATCTGGGGCAAATCAGCCTGCCCTTGATAGGCAAGCTGCAAGCCGCGGGCAAGACCGTAAGCGAGCTGGAAAAGGAGCTGGCGTCGCGGTTGGGCAAGGACTATTTCCAGGATCCGCAGGTGATGGTGACGGTGAAAGAATTCACCAGCCAGCGCATTACCATCGAAGGCAACGTCAATAAACCGGGTATCTACAGCCTGCAGGGTCAAACCACCTTGTTACAGGCGCTGGCCATGGCCGAAGGGGTCAATGATTTGGCGGATTACAGCAATGTCCAGGTCTATCGCAAAAACGGCGGCGCCAATTCACCCTTGAATTTCGATTTGGAAGATATCCGCAGCGGCAAACTGGCCGATCCGCCGGTACTGAGCGAGGACACTATCATCGTGCATCGTTCGGGGGCGAAGTCATTCGTCAAAAGCGTCACCGATACGTTGCGTGGTTTTGTTACTTTCACTACCTACCGCTGACCCTGCAGGAGCGGACTGACGGCACATGGAGGGAACTGGCGGAACATGGACAGGCAACGCATGATACCCCGTGCCGGTGGGCCGATAGCACCGCATGAGCAGGCGGTGGCGGAAAGCCGGGTTGTCGGCGGCGAGGTGATCTATGTCGAAGACGATGAACTGGATTTGCGCCGGCTGTGGGAAATCGTTTTCCGACGTCGCTGGCTGATTCTGACCATCATTCTGGCCAGTCTGCTGGTGACCGCGCTGGCCACGTATCTGACGGCGCCGGTATATCGCGCCACCGCCACCCTGCAGATCAACAAGGAATCGGTGAAGATACTCCAGTACCAGGACGTCACCCCGGCGGAAACGGATATTTTCGACCAGGATTTTCTCCAGACCCAGTACGAATTGCTGCAGAGCAGAACCCTGGCCAAACGCGTCATCGATCAGCTTTCGCTGTATGACAACAGCGATTTCAATCACCGGCGCGATGGACGGGGAATCCTGGAAAAACTGGGTCTGGCGCCACGCGACGCCGAGGACCGCCGGGATCCTGAACTGCTGGTCGATGATTTTCTGCTGCAATTGAGCATTGAACCGGTCAAGCGTTCACGCCTGGTGCGCATCCATTTCCACAGCACCAGTCCGCAACTGGCGGCGAGCGTTGCCCGGACGCTGGCGGAAAACTTCATCAATCTCAATCTCGAACGACGCTTCGATGCGTCATCTTACGCCAAGAATTTCATTGCTGATCGCATCCGCCAGTTGAAGGTCAAGCTGGAGGATTCGGAGCGCAAGCTGGTGCAGTATGCCCGCAAGGCGGAAATCGTTCACCTCGACGATAAGCAACCCATCGTCGTGCAGCAATTGGCAGAAATCAGTTCCAGTGTCGCCAAGGCGGAGCAGGAGCGGGTGGCGGCGGAGGCGGTTTATCGGGAACTGCAACAAGGCCAGGGGCGGGTGTTCAGCGGCGTGCTGGCCAATCCGGTGGTGCAGCAGTTGAAGCAGGAAGTGGCCACCCTGGAGTCCGAGTATGACGAGAAACTGCGGATCTACAAACCGGCTTATCCGGCCATGCAGCAGATGCGTGACCGTATCAACAGTATCAAGACGAAGATCGAAGCGGAGATAGCGGAAGTCACTCGCGCCTACGAGTCCGACTACCTGGCCGCCGCACGCAAACAGGAGCGCCTGGAGCAGCGCCTGGCCGAATTGAAACACCAGGCCCTGGACCTGCAGGACAGCAGCATAACCTACGGTATCCTGCAGCGTGAAGTGGACACCAATCGGCAGCTATATGAAGGGCTGTTGCAGCGGCTGAAGGAAGTCGGGGTGGCGGGCGGCATTGGCGCCAATAATATTTCCGTGGTCGACTATCCGGAAACACCCCGCAAACGCTACAAACCAAGCATGCGCCTCAATATGGTCATGGCGCTGATTGTCAGCCTGCTGGCAGCGGTGGCCATCGCCTTCCTGGTGGAGTATTTCGACGATACCGTGAAATCGGTGGATGTCCTGGAAAGCCGCAGCCAGCTGCCGGTGCTGGGAATTATTCCCGATGTGAGGGCTTTTCACCAGGAAGCTCAAGGCGCCAGGCAGGTGGGCTTGCTTTCCTACAGTCAACCGGACAGCGTTCTGGCCGAAGCGTTTCGTTCAACCCGCACCTCCCTGATGTTTTCCGGGCCGGATGGTGCGCCGGCCGTGCTGCAGGTGACCAGCCCCAACCCGGGTGAGGGCAAGACCACGGCGGCAGTGAATATCGCCACGGCATTCGGTCAAATGAACTCGACGGTACTGCTGATCGACGCCGATCTGCGCAATCCATCATTGCACCATGTGCTGGGTTTGAGCAATGAAACGGGGCTGACCAATCTGCTGGTGGGTAACGCCGGCCCGGCGGAAATTTCCCGCTATACGGGAATCGGCAAGGTGTTCGCCATTCCGGCGGGGCCGATTCCACCCAATCCGGCGGAGTTGCTGGTGGGCAATCGCATGCGTGATCTGCTGGCGCTGGCACGGGAAAAGTTCGACCATATCATTGTCGATGGCCCACCGGTCATGGGGCTGGCGGATGCCTTGATTCTCGCCAATCAGGTGCAGGGCACGCTGTTGGTCGCGGAAAGCGCCAGTACCCGTTATCGCGACATGGATCAGGCCTTGCGTCGTTTGCGCGGCACCAATGCCCGGCTGTTGGGATGGGTGCTGTCCAAACATCGGGCCGGACCCGATGGCTACGGCTATCATTCTTATTATTATTACAACGGCGACAAGAATTTATCGGCGTCCGCCCTGTCATAGAGGCGGTTGGCGCGCTACCCGGGAGGGTGGGCGGCGGTTTGATCTGGTATATGCGGGGCGCGCGGGACAAGTAAGTCCCATGTAAGCGCATAAATATAAAATATTTGATTTAGGTTTTTTATAAGTAATGGCTATATGTTTTTTACTGCGGTCAATACTGAATTTGCTGGATTAATTATGGTAAAATGCTTTCCCATCGTTGGTCAGGGGGCTTGTCTCTAACCTTACCTGGGGTTGCATGTTTAATTTATCCTCTGAGAGATCGGGGGCGTGGATGTATCACAATCTCCACCATGCTATTTAACATATTGCTACTATGAACGGATCTGGTTTACAAAGAAAGAAAATGCCAAAAAACATTTTTCAATTGGCACTGGATTTCTATCGATCGCCGACCGAGTTTGGCGAGTTGGTGGACACACAGAAGCCGGTCCCCGAGGGCATAGGCGAGCTTCTGGCTTTTTTGACCGGTCCGGATCACGAGAAAGTCAAAATTATCGGCAGCAACGTGGCGCTGCAGGGGGCTGGCGAGTTGTTCGATGCCGCTTCCTATTTTGTCGAAGAAGTCCTGTTTGTTCCCGGCGCCGACTATTACCGCTTGCTGGGGCTGCGCTCTGATGCCGGCGGCGAGCAGGTGAAGCGGCACTATCAATTGCTGATCAGTCTGTTCTACCAGGAAGAAAAGAGCAGCATGGTGAATTGGAAGGAATCCGATTCCATGCGCGTGAATCAGGCTTATAGTGTCCTGCGCGACGCTGAAAAACGTCGAAATTACGACAACAAACTGACCAGCTTGGGACGGCAAATCGACCGCTTCGATCCCGCCACCTACAAGGCGAGCGAGCGGGGGGCACGGGCCAGGAACGACGAAACGCCCACCGTGCAGGCCAGCGCGAACTCGCAGGATGTAACCTTGCCCGGCCTGCATGGCGTGGACGAAGTGCGGCGTGATGCCGAGAAAGTGCTGGCCGATGCCGTTCGCCTGGCCAGCGGCAATGCAGCAAAAAAACCGCGCGATGCCGCCGAAATTCAAGAAGCACCGACCGTAGTGGCGCCGCGACCGGCGGAACGGGCGGTTGCGGCGGCCGGCGCCGAGGAATTGCCGAAGATACTGATCTGTGACGACTCCGCCACCGTGCGCGCCAGTCTGGCCAAGGCTCTGGCCAATGATTTTCGCTGTCTGCGTGCGCGTAATGGCGATGAGGCGTGGCGGTTACTGCAGGATAATCCGGATGTCTCGCTGATCCTTACCGACCTGGAAATGCCGGAAATGGACGGCTATGCCTTGATCAGTAAGATTCGCAACAGTGGCAGCCTGCCGCTGGCCAATCTACCTATAATCATCGTTACCAGCGCCACCGATACCCAGGCCAAACAGGCTGCCCTGGGCATGGGAGCCAGTGATTTCCTGGCCAAGGGCACTGATTACGTGGAAATGCTGGCCAGGGTGCGGGTGCATTATCGCCTGTCGCAAACCATGGTGCAGCAGGCCAAAGCCAAGACCCCGGGCTTGAGCAAGGCGGTACCGCCGCCCGCCCGGGACCTTGACGACGACAAAACAGTGCTGCTGAAAGTGCGTCCTGAGTCCGTGCTGCGCGCCGACCGGGAACGGGAGCGGCCGCAGATATCAGCGCGGGACGACGCGGAAAAACCCCATCAATTACCCAAGCCAGTGCTGGTCGGCGCCGTGAGTCTGGTCATCGTTATCGCCTTGGCGCTGATTTTCAGTCGTGGCAGCGATGAGCCCACAGGCAAGGCGCAGGATGCGACCGCATCGCGGGTGGAACAACCCGTGGCGGCCGAAGCGACGGGCAACGAGGCGAAGGAAGGCGAACAGGCCGTGTCGTCCGACGAGACCATTGCCGCGGCAGGTCCGCAGGGCACTGATGCCGTCACCCCCCTGGACGCGGTGAAACCGGAAGTGATCAAAACGCAGTCGGCAGCGGTCGCCGATAGCCATGCGGACAAGGTCATGGCGCCGCCGACTTCGGCCAGCGATAACGCAGCGGCGGAAAAGAATAACCGGCGGGCGAACAATAATTCGCTGGCCGAATCCCTGGATATCATTCCCAGAAAACCTGCGCCCCTGCCCCTGCGCAATGAACCACCGGTAGCGCCGACCAACACCGGAGCAGGCGGTTTGAGCGCCGAACCCGCAGTGACTAACGAACTCGATGATCAACACATTCGCGAGCGTCTTGCCGCTATCGACGCGGAAAGAGCCGCTTTGGTCGCCCGCGAAGAGAAGCTGCAACCGGGCGTGGATGCCACCAAGGTGCCGGACAAAGCGGACAGCAACACCACACTGGTGGCGACGGCGGCGGGCAATAACCTTGCCGGCAAAGCGCAGCCTGACGGGATCGCCGCCGACCCAGGCGCTGCGCCGCAGATCGGCGATCTCTCCGCTGAACCCGCGGCCGATTCGCCGCAGGTCGCCAAGGTGGATCCTGAACCCGCCAAGCCCCAGGTGCGTGATCTGATCAGTTCCACGGAATTGTCTATCCTGCTCTTTAAGTTCATCCGCGCCTACGAAGAAGGCAATCTGTTTCAATTCCTCGGCCTGTTCGATTCCGACGCGCGTACCGAGGACAGCGTTGGCATCAAGGAAATCCGCCGGGATTACGAACTGTTGTTCAAGAAGTCCGATATGCGCCAGTTCATAATCCAGAATATGGAGTGGCAGAAATCAGGCATCCGGGCCATTGGCAAAGGCAGCTTCCAGGTTAAGATCAAGGGCCGGGGCAGCGATCGCGTCAATGCCCAGTCAGGAACGGTAACGTTCCATGTGGTCAAACGCGCGGATGAGCTGTTTGTCACCGAACTCTATTATTCCTATAGCCAATAACAGGCGGTCGCCGTAATCCCCGGTTACCGGGGTGTTGTCCGGGGCTGCATCCGTGTCGCTGCCGGGAGGTGTACGGCCCGGTTTCGCGGTATCGACCGTCCATCGCCGCCAAGGGTCGCGCGCGGTACGGTTTTCACCGGCCACTATGCAGTGCTGAGCCGCGACCACCGGCCCGCCTGGGGCAGGGTGCGGGGACCGATGGCAGTGCCGAGCCGTTGCGCAGTAAAACGTTGTTGTGGGATGAGTCAGTGGTATCGCATCAAAAACTACGAATCGACAAACTATGGTTACCCGCGGTCGCGGTCGTGGCGTTGCTGTTGACCACATGGCGAATCATAGCCAGTGGTGTCGGCGAAACCCTGGCGCAGGTGGCGTTGTCCGCTGACAGCCGAAGTACGGTCGGTCTGCAGGATGCGCTGGCCTGGTCGACACGCAATGCCAACACCCTGTACCGGGTGGCGGTGACCGCGCCGTCGCAGGATGTCTCCCGGCAAATCAGCCAGCTGGAAGACGCGCTGAAACTTAATCCCGCCGACGGTCGTGTCGCCATTACACTGGCGCACTTGCTGCTGCAGCAGAATCAAACGCAACGCGCCGATGCCCTGGCGGAGCACAGTCTGCAGCTGCTGCCCAACGATACCAATACCCTGCTGCAGTCCGCCCGTTACTGGTGGGAACGTGGCAACCAGGAACGGGCCATGGCTCACTGGGGCCATGCCCTGGACCGCGCGCCGGATCTGCAGCAGAAACTCTTTCCGTTGTTTCTGCAATTGCTGCAGCAGCCTGGCGGGTTGGCGCGGATGCAGCCGGTATTGCAGCCCGCGCCAGCATGGTTCGCGGATTTCTTTCGCTATGCGGCGGCCAATGCCAGCAATAGCGAACTCGTGTCCCGCCTGTACGCCGTGCGCAGCGCTGTCCTGCCGCCGGTCAGCGCAGCAGAAAACAATACCTATCTGCAGTTTCTCGAACAGGAAAAGCGCTGGGATGAAGCTTTCATCGTCTGGGCAAACGGCCTGAGCGGCGACCGTCTGGCGCAGCTTGGACAACCCTTCAATGGCGGTTTTGAAAGCGAACCCAGCGGCAGCGGCTTCGACTGGCGCATCAGTGAAGATGCCGGCGTTCTGATCAGGACCGACTACACTTACGGCATCATTGGTCACAAGGCCTTGCATATCGTTTTTCGCGGGCAGCAGGTTAATTTCCAGCATGTCTGGCAGCGCACCCTGTTGCCGCCTCGCCGCTACCGTATGCATGGGCGGGTCAGACCGGACAGCCTGCAGGCCGCTGCGGGTTTACAATGGCGTTTGCTCTGTGAGGGCGATGCCGGCACCAACCTGGGCAAGAGTGATCGATTCGTCGGGGTGGATCAGTGGCGGGAGTTTAGTTTTGATTTTCAAGTACCTGTGAAAAACTGTGGAAGTCAGGTGGTAAGACTGGTGTCCGTGGACAACGACAAGGATGAATCAACATTTAAAGGGGAGATCTGGTTTGACGACTTGCGTATCGATGCCATATAACCCATAATAACAGTGGTTAAGAAGCCGCTAAGAATAAATTAAGTACAATAAAAGTTATTTCCTGATTATATTCTGGAGGATGGATATGACTGTCGGCAGGGCTTGGGTACGCGTGACCGGTATCCTGGGGGTACTGGCGTCCATGATGATGGCTTCCCATGCAGGGGCCCAGGGTAGTAGCGAGGTCTCCGTCTATTCCCTGGGAGTCAGCGCGGACCAGGTTTTCGAGAAAGCGCGCAGCGACCTGGTGCAAGCCTTTACCAGCGCCTACGCCCAGGGAGATACCGAGAGTTTTCTCAAATTGTTCAGTGATGCAGCGCGGGTCGACGATAAAGTCGGCAAGTCGGGAATACGTACCGACTATGAAAAGCTGTTTCAGGGCAGCGCCAGCCGCAGCATCAATCTGCAGAATATCAAGTGGCACACGAAGAAAGGTGACGACAGTTATGCTATCGCCGATTTCGAGGCGCACATCATGCCCAAGAGTGGCGCTGGCGAGAAAGTTTTTCGTGGCGCCATTGAACTGCATGTCAGGAAAGAAACCAATGCTGTCGTGATCAGCGAACTGTATCATGCCTACGATAGCGCATCGATTGCCACCCAATAAGCAGAACAGGGGATTATGAAAAATTACAAGACCAACGCATATCTTTTGTTATCGTTGTCTTTTGCCGTTTGCTCCCCGGGTTGGGCAACTGAGGAAAATTCAGCGCAGTTAAAGAGCCTGCAGGGCACGGTCATGGTGAACCGCGGCGCCGGCTATGTGCAGGCAGCCAGTGGCATGGCGCTGCATGGCGGGGACAGGATTCTGGTGCTTGCGGGCGGACATGCCAGCATCGTTTACAACCCGGCCTGTGTGGTCGAGCTGAAGGCCAACAGCATGGCGAGCGTGCTGCAGGCCGATGATTGCGGCGCACGCCAGCAACAGATCCGCCAGCTCGGGCCCTACTATGCGGCGGCTATCGGCATCGAGGCTCTGGGTGAGGGCGACGCCGGACAGAACAAGGAAGGCGAAGGCGAAGGCAATAACAGCGGCGGTTCGCCGGCTGACGGGGCCGCGGATCCGGAGATCGTATTTGCCGGCATGTCAATGAATGAGTTGATCGTGGTCGGCGTGGGCGTCGGCGCCGGTCTGGGAGTCGTTGTTGCCAGCGGCGGCAGCGGTGGTGGTGGTGGCGGCAACGGTGCTATCAGTCCCGAGTGAGCTACCGGGCGTGGACGCCGCCGTGTATTCCCCCGTGTTGTCCGGGCAACTGCGCCGGCGTCCACTGGCCCTTGCCCTGGCCGGCCTGCTGCTGTTCGTTCCATTGTTTCGCGCCGCTAATCGCCCTTTACCATTGATGCTGGCGGAGCTGGCGGCGCTGGTGGTGGCCGCCTACTGGTTGTTTTACCTGCGTGGTTTCCTGCGCCTTGACCCTGCGCTGCGCATCGCCCTGGCAGCGCTGCTGGCCTATCCTTTGTTGTATCTGCTGCCCTTGCCGTTTGCCTGGTGGTCCGCCTTGCCGGGGCGCGCGGACTACGCCACTACCCTGATGCTGCTGGAATATCACGGTAGTCATGCAGCGTCGCTGCTGGCCGCGCAGACCGAACTGGCCTGGCTGGCTCTGCTGCCGCCGCTGACCGTGTTCGCTGCCGTTCTGCTGCTGGACGTGGCAAGAGTTCGCAAGCTGCTGCTGCTTTTCCTTGGCGTCGCCGTGGGGGAAGCCTGTCTGGGGCTGCTGCAATACGGTGACGGTCCGGACAGTATTTTGCGTCTGGGCGGCCTGCAAACACCCAGTGCTGTGGGTACTTACGTCAACCGCAATCACCTGGCGGGTCTGCTGGAAATGGCCTTGCCCGTTGCCCTGGCTTTGCTGGCGGCGACCGTAGGCCGGGGACGGGCGCAATTGAGTTACACCCGCAACTTGAAGGAAAAGTCCCTGGAATTCATCAATCGCTATTCACACCATGCACTGGTGCATGCGCTGGCGGCTTCACTGCTGTTGCTGGGGCTGGTATTCACCCAGTCGCGCACCGGCGTTGCTCTGGGCATGGTGGCAATCGCCCTGTCGGTGTTTGCCTATGCCCGCCGTCTGGGCGGCAGCAATGTTTTCGGTATGGTGGGCAGCGTAGTCGCCGCTGCCATCGGTCTGGCTTTGCTCGCGGGATTGGCGCCCGTGCTGCAGCGCTTTACCGAGGATCCGCTGGTCGACGCGCGCTGGGAGATTTTCAGCAGCAGCTTGCGCGGTGTTGGTCAGTTTTTTCCAGTGGGCAGCGGCCCCGGCACCTATCCCTATGTGTTTGTCCACTTTCAGGACAAGATCACCGAGTTCGTCAATCACGCGCACAACGATTATATAGAATGGTTATTTGAGGGCGGTCTGCTCGCCGCGCTGCTGCTGGCCTATGGTTTTTTCCTTTATCTGCGCCAGTGGCCCCGGTTGTGGGAGAAAGGGCGATGGAGCCAGTTTCGCTTCATGCAAATCGGCGCCGGTATCGGCGCCGGGGTACTGCTGCTGCACGGCTTAACCGACTTCAATCTGCATATACCCGCCAACAGTCTTTATTGCGCTTTTCTGCTGGCGGTATTCCTGCATCCCGCGGATGAGGTGGATGCGCCGGTCCGACCGGCGGCGGGACCGACCCTGCCGATCAGTGCCGGAACGTTGCCGCCGTCATCCTTGCCGGTCTTCGATCCGGCGCAATCACCCAGGAATCCTTTTCTCGACGAATGAAACCGTGATTGTTCAGGGATGTTCCCTGAAGGCCGCCAATTCACTATTGGAGTTAATGTTGAGAAAGGCCCGCGGCTGATCGGAAAAATCCACAACAATATGTGGTTGTTGTGTGATCCAGGCTGCAACCTGTCTTTTTCCCGAGGCCAGGTAGAGGCTCAAGGATTCCCCCAGAGACGTCGACATTAGGCTGCATAAAGGTTGCAAGCGCTGGCCATCATGCGCCACCGCCAGACGGGCATGGTGCCGTGCCAGGTTTTGTAACAGGCGTTGTCCCAGATCCAGAGGAAACAGGGGCATGTCGCAGGGCAGGCTGAGAACATAGGGGGTGTTCACACGAGGCAGAACGGAGCAGATGCCGGCCAGGGGGCCTTGAAAACCGGGAATTTCATCCGTATGCACGGGAACGCCGAAATCAGCATAGCGTTCGAGATTGCGGTTGGCGCTGATCATGATTTGTGCACCGCATCCCGCCAGACGTTCGAGAATGCGGGCGATGAGCGGCCGGCCCGCGATCGACAACAAACCCTTGTCGCTGCCGTCAAGACGCCGCCCCTGGCCGCCGGCCAGGATGAGTACTGTGATTTGCTGCATGTCATCCGATACCATATGTGGTGAATGTATCGGTTAGAATGGATGCTTCATCATGAATATTACGCGCACCAAGTTGCGAACACTGCAGGAACCGAAGTCGATGAATATTCTACCCTTGAATTCCGCTCGCGGCCTATGTCTGGTTTGCCTTTTATTGTGTTTCGCCGTGGTGGCCCATGCTGGGGGCGTCGAGGACGGCGATAAGGCGCTGGAGCGCGGGGACTACGCTGCCGCGTATCGGCTGTGGAAACCGCTGGCCGACAGGGGCAACGCGCCGGCGCAGGTGCGTATCGGCGATTTGTATCGCAAGGGCTGGGGGGTGCGCCGGGATTTTCAGCAGGCCTTCAGCTGGTATGAAAAAGCCGCGCGGCTCAATGATTCCGAAGGTCAATACCAGCTGGGCAGTTTGTACCGCAACGGCATGGGGACGAAAAAGAGCCTGGACGATGCGGCCAGGTGGTTCGAGCAGGCCGCCAAGCAGGGTTACGACAAGGCGGAGTTCAGCTACGGCGTCATGCTGGAAAACGGCTGGGGGGTGGATGCCGATCCGAAACGGGCGCTGATCTGGTATGGCCGCGCCGCGAAGAAGAATTATGAGCCGGCGGTAAAGCGTCTGGCGGAACTGCAACAGGACGGGGGGGTGAAGCCAGCGGTGGAAATCAAATCCGAGGCTGATATTCCGCAAATCTATACCGCTGCACTGCGCGAAGGCAATGAGGATCAGGTCAAGACGATACTGGAGCGGGTCAAGACCGCGGACTATGAGCTCGACAAATACGGCAATACGCCGCTGCTGGTCGCCGCCCAGTACGGCCGCGACAATCTGGTGCAACTGCTGCTGGATCGCGGTGCCGATGCCAATCACGTCAATCAGCAGGGAGTCAGTGCCCTGATGCTGGCGGCCGACGCCGGCGATGTGCGTTCGCTGCGCGCCCTGTTGAAGAAAAAAGCGGATCGGGATCATCAGGATTCCCTGGGACGCAATGCGCTGATCGAAGCCATCAGCGGCGACAAGCTGGAGGCGGTGGCGCTGCTGGTGCAGAGCGGGGCCGATGTCAACACCGCCGACAAGAAAGGCTGGACACCGGTCTATCATAGTCTGCGTAATGACAACACCCGTGCCCTAGAGCTGATGCTCAAAGCCGGTGCCAAGGTGAATATCAAGGATGTCAGCGGCGTGCCTATGCTGCACTACGTGCTGCAGCAGAAAAATTCCCAGGCCCTGGAAAAACTGCTGGCGGCCGGTGCCGACGTCAATATTACCGATGCTTCCGGGCTCAATGCCTTGATGGTGGCGGCGGATCTCGGCTTCGGCGTCAATTCGCTGCTGGCCAAGGGCGCCGATCCGCATATCAAGAACAATGAGGGCTGGACACCGCTGATGCTGGCCGCCAAAGTGGGCAGTGAAGCCTCGGTCAAGTCCCTGCTCGGCGCCGGCGCCTATGCTGATTTGCAGAACGAATACGGTGATACGGCCCTGATGCTGGCCGCCGGCAAGGGCCACAGCGGCGTGGTTTCAGTGCTGCTGAACAATAAGGCCGCGGTGGAGAGCAAGAATAAGCAGGGCTGGACCGCGTTGATGTTCGCCGCCCAGGCAGGCTCGGCGGCCACGGTGGCGGTGTTGTTGCGGGCCGGGGCCAAGATCAATGCCAGCAACACGCTGCAGGATACGCCGCTGATGCTGGCCGCCGAGCGCGGCAACCTGGAGGCGGTGCAGTTGCTGGTGTCCAACAAGGCGGACATCAATGTCAAGAATCGGTCGGGGCACAGCGCGGTAACCCTGGCTCAGGTCAAGGGCCAGGAGCAGGTGCTGGCGTATTTGCGCAGCAAAGGCGGCATCCTGTTCAAAGTGGTGGAAGCGCCCGAACTGAAGCTGCAGCGCAAGGACATCGGTCAGCAGGAAGATCTGTTCAAGGGCTGGAACGAGCTGATGATAGCCGCTTGGAACGGCAAGGTGATGGATGTCGCCAATCTGCTGCGCTCCGGTCAGCCCAAGGACGTGCAGAATCCGGACGGCATGACGGCGTTGATGCTGGCGGTCAGCAAGGGTAATCGCGATGTCGTGGAAACCCTGCTCAATGAGCGAGTCGACGTGCACAAACAGGCGCGCAACGGCCGCACGGCGCTGATGATCGCCATCGACGAAGGCCACTATGAGATCGCCCGCCGGCTGATCAGCGCCCGTTCCCGCCAGGATCTGGCCGACAAGCAGGGTCAGACGCCCTTGTTTTACGCGATCATGAAGAACCAGTTACCCCTGGTCAAAGAAATTCTTTCCGCTGGCGCCGATATCAACCGCCGCGCCGAAAACGGCGATACGCCGCTGGCCGAAGCCCTGAAATCCGGCACCGATGAAATCGCGGTCCATCTCATCAGCAACGGTGCTGGCATCCACTGGGCAGATGACGATGGTCGCAACATGCTGTGGCTGGCCGCCCGTTACGCCAACAATGCCGCGACCAAGCTGCTGCTGAAGAAGGGGCTGGATATCAATCATCGCCAGAACAACGGCGAGACTATCACCATGGCCGCGGTGCGCAGCGGCGACACCAAGATGGTAGACATGCTGTTTGCCGCGGGTGCGGATCTGCGTGCCACGGACAAACAGGGCAATACCTCCCTGCACATCGCCAGTGATGTGGGCAATCTCGATCTCGTCAAGCTGTTGATCAAATCAGGTGTGGATGTCAACGAGGAGAACGAGGCTTGGTCAACGCCGGTGCTGTTTGCCGCCGCCAAAGGCCATCTGGCGGTGGTTCAGTATCTGGTGGATCACGGCGCCAAGCTCGACGTGAAGAACAAGATCGGCGATACACCGTTGAGCATGGCCAACAGCCGCGGTTTCAAGGACGTGGCGGCTTATATCGAGAAAAATATCTGATCGCGCCCATGGTGTGCCCGCAGCGATTGCGGGCACACCGTGGCGGGGGAAAGGCCGGCGATTTCTCAGGCAGTGCCGTATTTGGTGTCCACTTGAATGCCGATTTTTTTCAGCATCGGAATCGGCAATACGCCGCCGGCGCTGACGATGACGATGTGGTTGGGGATTTCCAATATCTTGCCTTCCTGTTCGATGGTCACGCTTTTGGCTTTGATTTCTTTGACGTTGGAGTTAAGCAGCACGTTGATTTTCTTCTGTTTCTGCGCGGCTTCGACTTTGTCGCGGTTCTTGGGCTTGGCGCGATTGAATGAGCCGCTGCGGTAGGACAGAGTGACCGTGGTCTTGGGTTCGTCGGCGATGCTCAAGGCCGCTTCCAGGGCACTGTCGCCGCCGCCGACCACCAGCACATGCTGGCCCCGGTACTGTTCGGGGTCGATCAGCCGGTACACCACCTTGGTGGATTCCTCACCTGGAACATCGAGCTTGCGCGGCGTGCCGCGGCGGCCGATGGTGAGCAGCACGGTGCGGGTGCGATACTCGGCTTTGGGCGTCTTGACCCGGAAACCGCCGTCGATTTGTTCCAGTTCGGTCATCGGTTCCTGGGTATGGATCTTGATGCCGGTTTGTTGCCGCGTTTTCTCCCAGAATTCCATCAGCGATTCCTTGGTGGTTTCGCGAAAGCTGATTTTGCCGACGATGGGCAGGATGGCGGGCTGGGTCATGACGATCTTGCCGCGCGGGTAGTGGGAGACGGTGCCGCCGAAGGTGTCCTGTTCGATGGTGACGGCATTCAATTTCAGCTGTTTGGCGCCCAGAGTGGCGGCGAATCCCGCCGGGCCAGCGCCGACGATCACCACATCCAGCAGTTTCCCGCCTTTACCGATGCCGGGCTTCTTGGCGATATTTTCTATGGCCTGCCGACCCTGGGTCACGGCATTGCGGATCAGGCCCATGCCGCCCAGCTCGCCGGCGATGAAGATGCCCGGGACATTGGTTTCGAACGTCGGACTGACCTGGGGAATGTCCACGCCGCGCTGTTCGGTGCCGAACACCAGGGTGATGGCGCCCACCGGGCAGGCCTCGGCGCAGGCGCCGTGGCCTATGCAGTGGGTGGGGTTGATGAGTTCCACCCGGGTGCCGATGATGCCCAGCACATTGCCTTCCGGGCAGGCCGGTGCGCAGGTATTGCAGCCGATGCACAGGGCGGAATTGACCTTGGGGTGCAGGCTGGCGGGTTCCATCAAGCCGGCCTTCTGATTTTCTTCCAGTTCCTGTTTGTGGGCGGTTTCCCGCCGTTGGTGAACACGGGTGCGCCAGGAAATGAACATAAATACAGGAATTAAATAGAGAATTATTATAAAATAGTTCAGGATTTCTTTAGCCATCAGACAAAGACCTCGTATATCACTAGAATTATTAACTTCACTTAGATTAAATATTAATAGTTAAGCAATTGTTAATGCACACCCGTTATAAAGTCTTCGTACACATCAGTGGCTATTATTATGAAAAATGAGCTGTACGAAGAAGCGTGTAATTTTGCATAATATAAGCCAGAAAATACTTTGTAATTGTGACGGTAAGCGCATTATAGTAAGGGAATTATCATTATAGTGTTGGCTTTGAGTTTAATGGGCGTAAGCAGTCCTTACCGAGTTAGGAAGACATCACACTATGGGATACAATAACACTGCGGCAGACCTGACGGGTGGCTTTGAAGCGGAAAAAAAGCCTGAACGGGCACGCCGCGATGGGGATGCGAAGGATGCTTCCCGGTCCGAGGGTTCTTCACGTAAATCCACAGCCAGCGAATCGCAGGTAAAGCAGGCGCAGCAGCGGGTTAAAAGCCTGGCGCGCGAAGGCGAAGTCGTGTTCGCGCTGGCGGTGATGGCGCTGTTTTTCCTCATTTTCGTCATTGGCAGAATCTACTGGCGCGAACGCTACTACACACCCGAAGAGGGTCTGGGTTATTACCTTGGCCTGGTGGGTGGGGTACTGATGCTGGTGGCCATCGCCTATTCCATGGTCAAACGGGTACGTGCCCTGCGGGCTACCAAGTTCATGCGCCACTGGCTGCGCCTGCATATTTTTCTGGGCATAGTCGGGCCCTATATGATTCTGTTTCATTCCACCTTCCACATCGGCTCGCTCAATGGCGGCATCGCGCTGGTCTCCATGGTGCTGGTGTTCCTCAGCGGCGTGGTCGGGCGCTATCTGTATTCACGTATCTACCTCAATCTCGATGGTACCCGCGCCCAGGCGCAGGAAGTCAGGGATGTAATGCAGTTTTTCGGCCGGCGCATCCAGTCCAAGCGCATCGAACGGTTTCAGGAAGCGGTGCTCAAGGAACCCAATGATTTGCTGCACGCCTTTTACAAACTGCTGGCCTTCAAAGTGCGCAGCATGATGGTCTGGCACGGCGTGCTGCGCGACGCGCGCAAATATGTCTATGTCATGGGTCAGCGCAAAGGCTTGAGCCGGGCGGAAACGCGGGAAAAGTACGCCGCGTTCAAGCGGGACTTCCGTGAATACATGGCCGCCCTGCGCAAAGCTGCCCTGATGGGGGTTTACGAGAAGATATTCTCATTCTGGCGTCATGCCCACGTGCCGTTACTGTACCTGCTGGTGATCAGCGGCATCGTGCATGTCATCGCCGTGCATATGTACTGAGAGTCAGTTGTAGTTACGCCAATTATAACCAGCCGTTTTTAATGTTCTTTGATGTTACGAATCAGAATTCTCATGGCGGTGCTGTTGGCCAGTTGCGGGCTCATGCCCGCATTTGGCGCTACCGATATGGTTAATTCGGTGGAGCGGGCGCTGATGCCCGGAGAACTGAGCAAGCCGCACGCGAAGTACGAAGCCAATTGCAGTGAGTGCCACGAATTTTTCCGCAAGACCCGGCAGAACGACATGTGTCTGCGCTGCCATGACCACGAAAATATAAAGAAAGACATAGACAACAAGCGCGGTCTGCATGGCCGCACTCCGGAAATCCGCGATAAGGATTGCAACGCCTGCCACGCCGAACATAAGGGACGGGACCACAGCATCACTGTCCTGGATGCGCAGACGTTTAATCACAATTTCACCGATTTTGCCTTGCAGGAAAGTCATGCCAGCGCACCTTGCGAAAAATGTCATGATCCCAAGAAGAAATACAAGGAAGCCAAGTCCAAATGCGTGGATTGCCATGACAAGGTAGAGCCGCACCAGGGGCGCTTGGGCAAACAGTGCAACAGCTGTCACCGGGCCAGCACCTGGAATGATTTCGTTTATGACCACAGCAAGACCAAATTTCCGCTCAACGGCAAGCACAAGGGCGTGCGCTGCAATGATTGTCATCCCAACGAGAAATACGTAGGCATTACCAAAGAGTGCGTGGGTTGTCACAAAAATGATGACAAGCATAAGGGCAAGAACGGCAAGGAATGCAAAAACTGCCACTCGGAAATGGGCTGGTCAACCTCCAAGTTCGATCATGACAAGGACACCAAATTTCCGCTCGACGGCAAGCACAAGACGGTAATCTGCGATCAGTGCCACAAGCAGTCGGATGAAAAACGCAAGCTGGAGCGCGATTGCTATTTCTGCCATCAGTTCGTCGATGCGCACAAAGGTCTGTATGGCAAGAAGTGTCAGGATTGCCACAAGAGTGAGGACTGGTCCAAGACCAAATTCGATCACGACAAGACCGATTTCAAGCTGCTGGGCAAACACGAAAAAGTCAAATGCGTCAGCTGCCACCCGGGCGATTTGTACAAGGACAAGGCCAAGACCGACTGCTATTCCTGTCACCGGCAAAAGGACCCGCACGCGGGCAAGCAGGGCAAGAAATGCAATGATTGCCACAATGAACAGGGCTGGCAGAAGCAGGTGGTGTTCGACCATAATTTGACTAAATTTCCGCTACTTGGCGCGCATGCTGCATTGACTTGTGAACAGTGTCACACTTCCAGCACTTTTAGTGATGTAAAAATAAATTGCTTTTCGTGCCATGAACAGCACGATCACCACAAGAAGCGTATGGGAGAAAGGTGTCAGCGCTGCCATTTTTCGACCGACTGGAAAGTCTGGGAATTCGATCACGACAAGCAGACAAAGTATCCTTTGAAGGATGCGCACAAAGGCATAGTCTGCGAGCGCTGCCACAAGGATGCGGTGAAAGAGGATTTGAAGATTTCCAGTGTATGTTTCCGTTGTCATGCCGATGATGACATACACGAAGGGCAGTACGGACGGCTGTGCGGCCGCTGCCACAATACCAAGAAGTTCGAAAAAGTGGATATGCGTTGAACTGGCAACCGGTTAACAACTGAAGCGTGGTGCGGATATGTTGAACATGATACAGGGATTGATACGCGCCGCCGCGGCGCGGGTAGCCGTCCACGGACAGTGGCGGATGCTGATGCTGCTGGTCTTGCTGGCGCCGCTGAGCTTGGCGCAGGCGGAATCCAAACCATTCGATCATTTCACCACTGGCTTCCTGCTCAGCGGCCGGCATGAAACACTCAAGTGCGAAGCCTGCCATATCAAGGCGGTGTTCAAAGGCACGCCCAAGACCTGTTTCGGTTGCCACAACGGCGCCATTGCCCGCGGCAAACATGACCGGCATGTGCTGGTCAGCAATACCTGCGACGATTGCCATACCACGGTATCCTGGTCCAACGCCACCATGGACCATGCGGCGGTGATGGGCGGTTGCCAGAACTGTCACAACGGTTCTACGGCGCCGGGCAAGCCGGCCAATCACGTCGCCACCAACGCGGCCTGCGACGACTGCCATGGCACCCTGGCCTGGTCGCCAGCCCGTTTCGATCACAGCAATATCACCGGCAACTGCGCCAGCTGCCACAATGGCGGCACGGCCAGAGGCAAGAACAGGGATCATATCCCGGTGAGTGCGGATTGCGTCGACTGCCATAACACCCGCGGCTGGAACCCGGCGCAGATGAACCACGATGTGGTGACTACGCCCTGCGCCAATTGCCATGACGGCAAGACGGCCACCGGCAAACCCAAGAATCATATCCTGACCACCGCGGGCTGTGGTGATTGTCACGGCACCCGCGCCTGGCTGCCGGCCAATGTCAACCACCAGAATGTCACCGGCGCCTGCAGTTCCTGCCACAACGGCAGCTCCGCTACCGGCAAGCCCAATAACCATATCGCGACCACGGCCGAGTGCAACAACTGCCATTCCGTCATCGCCTGGCTGCCCGCCGGCTTCGATCACACCGGCGTCACCGCGCCCTGCGCCAATTGCCATAACGGCAAAACCGCCATTGGCCAGTCGCCCGATCATATTCAGCTGCAACCTAACAGTCCGTGCGACGCCTGCCACAACACCACGAGCTGGATTCCGGTGATCAAGGTGGATCACAACTATGTGGTTGGTTCCTGTTCCGGTTGCCACAATGGCAACAAAGCGACGGGCAAACCCAACGGTCATTTTGCCACCAACGAAGAATGCAGCACCTGTCACCGGGTCACCGCCTGGACGCCGGTGAGCTACTCGCATATCAGCGCGCTGTATCCCGGTAACCACAACAGTGCGGTTACCTGCGTCAAGTGTCATGGAGGCCCTCAGCCATCGTCGGTCGTGACTTCTTACGACAATGCCGCGTACAAGAGTAGTTGCCTGGGTTGTCACAACGCCAGCTGGAAACCGGATCCGCATGTAAAAACGGAAACGCCGTCGAAAGTTCTGTATACCAAGGAAGAGTTGAACGGTTGCGCCAGTACCACCTGTCATATCTACTCGGACAATACGTTCACCACCATCACCACGACCCGGAACAGTCACCATCGGGTAAGCGCGGGCGCCTGGTAGTGTAAGCGACACAACAAATAAAAATCGGGGAAGCAATATGTTGCGTACAGCACGTCTACTGCTGGCGCTGGGGGTGTGCGTGTTTGCCGCCGGCGCCTGGGCCAGCCACAAGCCGCCGGGCGAAAAAATGCTGCGTGGCGTGGATTACGCCGAGCACCGCAAAACCGCCGCCATCCAGGTGACCTTCAGCGATCAAGTGGAATTCGTGTCGGTGGCGCCGCAGCGCATCGCCTCCATCTATACTGTTCGCTTGCGCTTTCGCGACGTCAACCGCGACGTGAAACGCGGCGCCGACCAGAAGCAAAAAGAATATCCCCTGCATCCCAAGGAAGTGGTGAAACCGGCAGTGTCGGCGGCGATACCTTTAACCAGCGTGGTGTTCACCGAAGACAGTTTCGGCCCCAAGCTGCTGCTCAGTTTCAGCAAATACACGCGCATCGAAATCCTGCCTGGTCCCGGCACCACGGGATTGACCATCAAGCTGCCGGAGATTGCGGCGCCCGAGGATGCCAAGCCGCTGCCGGCGACCGCCGGTACGGCACCCGTTCCGGTTCCCGCGCCGCTGCCCGTGCCCATTGCCAAACCCGCCGTTTCGGCCAAGGCGGCCCCGGCTCCAGCTCCAGCTCCGGCCCCGGCCCCGGTACCGGCACCGAAGGAAACTGCCGCGGAGGATCAGACGCCGGAAACCGCGGAACCTTCCCAGGCGGAAAAACTCATGAATCTGGGCCGCGACGCCTTGAAGAACGGGGAAAACGAAAAGGCGGTGCAGATTTTCACCAAACTGTCGGGAATGGAAAGCGATCAACAGCGTGACGCCCTGGAATTCCTCGGCGTTGCCCGCGAACGCAATAACCAGGAAGCGCAGGCCAAGGCGGTTTACGATCAATACCTGAAGCGCTATCCGCAGGGCGAGGGGACGGACCGGGTGCGCCAGCGTCTGGCGGATCTGATCAGCCAGCAGATGAAGCCACGCAAGAAACTGGAAGCTGCCAAGGGCGAAGGCAAGGAGCAGAGCAGTTCACAGGCCTTCGGTTCCCTGTCGCAGTACTACTACTGGGCGATGAACGATATCGCCGGCACCAAGGATAACAAGGAACTGTCGCTGCTGACCACGCAAATGTCCTACACCTGGCGCTTGCGCTCCGGCAATTTCGATGTTCGCAACTTCTTCTATGCCGATCATCAATATGATTTTCTCGCGGGCGAGAACGGCAACCTGGAAATCAACAACCTGTATTCGGATATCAAAAACGGCGCGCTGGGCATGTATGCCAAGATCGGCCGGCAGAGCGGTTCCGCCGGCGGTCTGGGTGGCAAGTTCGACGGTGTGCAGCTGGGTTATGATCTGTTCAGGCAACTGCGCGTCAATGTCGTCAGCGGTTACCCGGTGGAGTTTTCCAACAAGGATTCGATCACCGATAACAAGCCGTTCTGGGGTGTGAACCTGGAAATGGTCGATATTCTGGCCAATACCGATTTTTCACCTTTCTATTTCAAACAGGATGTCGACGGTATCACCGACCGCGAAGCGGTGGGCTACGAATTACGCTATTTTCATCCCTCGGCGGGCAATGTCTTTAATCTGGTGGATTACGATATTTTTTACAAACAGCTAAATATCTTCATGCTGCGCGGCCAGTACAATTTCGACGATAAGAACTCGATCAATATGAATCTGGATTATCGCCGCAATCCGCTGCTTTCCACCAGCAATGCCACCCTGGGCGAAAGCTCGCCGTCCCGCGATTCGGTGAAGGATCTGCTGCGTCTCCTGAACAACGACGAGGCGATGGTTTATGATATGGCACGGGAAAAGACCGGTGAATCCAAAGCGCTGACCATCGGGGTTTCGCGCCAGCCCAATGATCACCTGCAGTTCAACGCCGACGTCACCAAATCGGAACAGACCTATAAAGTAATCACGCCGCCGGATCCGACGGCCGATCCCAACGGCGTGACCAGCATCGACGACCAGCCGGCCGACGACCAGCTTTACTTTTCCACCCAGGCCATTTTCAACCGGTGGTTGACCGACCGCGATGCCTACATCATGGGTCTGCGCTGGACCGATACCCAGTTCTATACGAATTCGATGCTGTCAATGGCGGTGCGTTATCCCGTGGGCCCCTGGCGCTGGGATGTGCAGTACCGGCTGGATACCCGCGCCGACAAGAAGAATCCCAACAAGGCTACGCGCTCGCGGCTGCTGCGCCAGCGGCCGGACCTGAAGCTGGACTACCGTCTGGGCAAGAACGCCGATCTGCAGTTCCATCTGGGAGTGGAGAACTACGCCTATTCCAAGGATCCGAGCAACGACGACTACAATCGCCTGCTGTTCGACCTGGGTTACTTCTGGAATTTCTAAACGGCGGGCGGCGGGTTGCGGCTGGGGTCGGATGCCCCGGGCGCAACCCGCGATGAAAAAGACTACGTCAGCGGCGCAGGTGTTTCATGCGGCGTTGAAGACATCCTCCAGCAGACGGCCATCAGTTTTGCTGCAACGCTTGCACACGTTCTCGTCGACGGTCCAGCGCGGTTCATCGTAGCTGTTGACGTTTTCCTTGATTCGGCACACTTCCGGCACCAGCTGGCATTCGGCGTCCGGCGCGTGGCAGATGTATTTGAAATACTGCCGTTCTTCGGAGCTGGCCAGCTGGCCCTGGTCGTCATAGGACTTGACGTTTTCCGCGCGCACGAAAATAAGTTTCTTTTTCATATCCAGTCTCCCGCGTTACTCGTTCAGGCTATGGGGTCGTTTCCGTTGTTTACCGCCACAGGCGGCGATTTCCGAGAAAAATTCTCAAGAATACGGTTGTTGTTCATAGACGTTATCGGCGTGAAGGAACCCGGGCGACAGGAGAAAATCGGATTTGCGGTCACAGGTTCGGCGAAAAAAATAGCTATAACAAAGCAATTTCCTGGGGAATGGATCACACCAGTGGAAGGTAACAGGTGACAGGTGACGGCTACGGGCCCGGGGCGTGGACCCGCACGCCGTGACGGGCCAGCAAGGCGGTGCCGTAGGCGGCTTCCAGGTGCAGGGGTGCGGCCAGGGGAACGCCCAATTTGCGTGCCCGTAGAGTTTGCCAGGTCGTATTATTCGCGCCGCCGCCGACGCTGAAAACGCGGTGCAACGGTGGACAGCCCAGGGAGCGCAGTTTTTCATAGGCCAGACGTTCGATTTCCGCCAGCCCCTCCAGCAGTCCGTGCAGGAACAGCACGGGACTCCGCGGCCGCGGCGACAGACGCGGCAGCAGGTCCGGGTCATTGACGGGAAAGCGCTCGCCGGGTGCCAGCAGCGGATAATAGTTCAGGCCGCTGTTGGTCGCCGGATCGATGTGCAGGCTCAGGTCGCGTAATTCCTGGTCGGAAAAATAGTGGCGCAGCACGGCGCCACCGGCATTGGAACCGCCCCCCACCAGCCACAATTCGCCAAACGGCTGGCTGTAAACCCCGCAGTCCGGTGCGTGCACCGGTGAGGGTGCCAGAACTTTTACCACCAGGGTGGAGCCCAGGGAGGTGATACCGTCTCCCGGCTGGTTTGCGCCGGTGGCGATGACTGCCGCCGTACTGTCAGTGGTGCCTGCCAGCAGGGGAGTCTCCGGGGGCAGGCCCCATTGCCCGGCCCGTTGCCGGCTGAGGCGGCCCACGGGGGTGCCGGGCGCCACGACTTGCGGCAGAGAAACTCGCGGGTCGATCAGCTTCAGCACCCAGGGGGGCCAGTACCCGGCCACGGGATCGAATCCGGTTTTCAGGCTGCTGTTATGATCCGACCAGCCGGGTGCTGCACCTAAATAGCACAATCCCCAGTCGGTTTGATGACTCAGTCGGGCCGCCCCGCGCGGCAAGGTTTGTTCCAGCAGCCACAAGGTCTTGGCCAGGCCGGAAGCCGTGCCGTGGGTCGCCGATTCGGCGGGGGCCAGGCCGCGCAGACGGGCAGCCTGCGTCCGGGCCCGGGCATCGTTGTACATCAGCGCCGGGCCCACGGCCTGGCCCTCGGCATCCGCCAGCAGTACCGTGCCCGAGGTTCCGTCCAGACTGATGCCGGCCAGGCGGTGGGTCGCCGCCAGGCGCGCTTGCAGGCAGCGGCCGATCGCCCCCATCACCTGGTCCAGGGCCTGCGCCCAGGCCTGGGTGTCCTGTTCCACCGCGGCACCATCCCCCTGCGTAGGATAGGGGTAAGGGCTGCGGGCCTCGCAAACTACCTGCCCCTGCTCGTCGATGACGATGCCCCGGCAGCCGGAGGTTCCCAGATCCAGCCCAAGATAGAGGTTTTGCATGCTTACGCTCGGTGCCCGCGGGGAGGTCAGGCCAGCGGTACCGGTGCCGGCGGCACCCAGCCGGGCTGCCGGTGATCGGCCACGACGGTGGTGTAGATGCCACCCCGTACATTGAATTCAGCGGTAATGCGCATAAAACGGGGGCCACAGGCGCTGACCAGGTCCCCCAGGATGCGGTTGGTCACCGCTTCGTGAAACGCGCCTTCCTCACGGAACGACCAGACATACTGTTTCAGGGATTTTAATTCGATACAGGCCCTATCGGCCACGTACTCGATGCCAATGGTGGCAAAATCCGGCTGCCCGGTCTTCGGGCACAGGCAGGTGAATTCAGGAACCCGGATGCGAATGACATAGTCACGTTCCGGGTGGGGGTTCGGGAAGGTCTCCAATACTTTAGTGGGCTGGGTAGGCATACGGTACTCTCTGTGATAGTTTTGTCGCGGTGCATTGTAGCCTTTTTGCGGTTTTTTTAGCCACTTTTCCGGGAAACCCATGCGACTTAACAAAATTAAATTAGCAGGCTTCAAATCATTCGTCGATCCGACCACGATAATGCTGCACAGCAACCTGGTTGGCGTGGTCGGTCCCAACGGCTGCGGCAAATCCAATGTCATCGACGC
>DKAS01000026.1 GCA_002448875.1 Proteobacteria bacterium UBA6920
GTCCTGGAAAAGCGCAAGGCCACCGACGCAAAGAGCGGGCGGGAACGCCATACGTACCACGCACTCTGCCCGTGCGCAGCAAAGGGATGGTGCGTACCAGGCGCCCTGTGGCATTACGGTGTCGACAGAATTGATATCCATCAATTTCCGGTGTTACCGCCGCGGCAAATACTCAGCGATCGCGACTGTATAACAAGTCCACGCCGCCGCTGCTGCCGGTTTCGCCCTGCACCTGCCAGTGTTCCTGCAGCTGGTAGCGCATCAGCACGCTGTGGCCGGATTCGTACAGGCCGATGCCGTAGCGCACGTAGAGGCGCGGTGACAGGTAAGTACCCAGCATCAGCCAGGGTTCCTGGCTGTCGCTGCGCTGCTCCAGGCGCGCTTCCTCCAGACCGAATTGCTGACCGATGACATGCGCCAGGTAGTCGCCGCCGGCGAGGCCGGCGGTCTGTGCGGCGTCGGCCAGGGTTTCGCCTTCGCCGCGGCTGGCGGTGTTCAGCGGTCGGCCGAGTGTGAGATAGGAAAGAATATTGGTTTCATCCATGGGCGGTCGCGAGAACAGCGTCAGCACCGGCGCCTTCATCGTGCCGCTGACCTTGATGCCGCTGACGATGTCGCCGGTGGTGCGAATGGCGGAAACGTCCAGCGATGGATTGTCCAGCGGCGTATCGGCAAACAGCAGTCTGCCCTGTTCCACCTCCAGCTTGCGCTTGAACGCCAGGTAGGTGCTGCCTTTGACCGAATGCAGCTCGCCGCTGGCGCGGGTGGGCTTGCCGGGTTCGTCCTGCACCACCAGATCGCCGCCGATGCGGCCGTCGAAATCGTAGCCCAGGAAACGCACGCTGTCGTCAGCGGTGACATGCAGGCGGCTGATGATCTGCCACTGCTCCTGCGCCGGCGTCTCGGCCTGCCGGCCGACGACGATGACATCATCGGAGGCGCTGACGGCGCGGCGAATGTCCCGCGGTTCGATGCGCGCCTGGGGAATGGCGATGTCGCCGTCGATCCGCACGTTGCCGGGTTGCAGCTGCAGGTCCAGCTGCGGCGAGATCGCCAGGCGCAGCTCCGGAATGCGCGCCACTTCGAAATTTTCACCCTGCACTGCCAGATTCATCCGCCACGCCGGCGGCGCGTCGTAGCCGATATCGCCATTCAGGGAAAGGGTGCCCTCGCCGGAGCGGGCGCCGCCGCTGAGTTTGAACTGACGCGGGCCGGCGCTGGCCGCCTGCAGTTCGATGGCCGACAGCTCGACGCCGAAGCGCGGCAGGTGCAGACCGCCATCGCGCAGGCGCAGGCTGCCGGAAAACTGCGGCTTGGCGGCGCTGCCTTCCAGCAGGGCGTGCACATCTATTTTGCCCTGCACCGTGTCCAGTTCCGGCGCCAGGGACTCCAGCCAGGCGAAGTCGCTCAGGCTCACCGCCAACTGGCCGCTGACTGGTTGTTCGGCCAGAGTGACGGGCCAGGCGGGCAGGTCGGGCCAGCGCGCATGGGCGGAAATTTTATCCTTGCTTTCCAGGGTGCCGCTGACATCCAGGTCCAGGGCGCCGGGCATGTTGCCGTTGATCAGCAGGGTCGCGGCGGACAATTGCACGGTGATGGGATGGGCGGCGGGGTCAGCGGCCTGCCAGCGCACGTTGCCGTCCGCTACGCTGGCATTGCCGCGCACGGTGAGCATGCGGTCGGGAGCTTGGAAAAAATGCAGGCCGGCATCCACGCTGCCGCCGACTCCCAGCCCGGACGGCAGCAGGGACTGGACTATACGCAAGGGGAACTTGCTGGCGCTGAGGGACAGTTGCCGGCTTTGCGCCGACCAGGCGAACTTGTCCAGGCACAGATAGCTGGCAACCTGCTGCAGACAGATATTGCCGGCTAGCCACGCTTCGCTGCGGTATTGCAGGGGCGCGATCCTGGCCAGTACCCAGTCGCCGGCGTCGGCGTCGTGCAGCGACAGTTCCTGCATCCGTCCCTGCCAGTGGTCGTTGTCATAGCCGGCGGTGACGCGGCCGACCAGGGATTGCTGGCTGTTGCGGGCATCGAAGCTGAGGGTGTGAGCGCCGGCATTGCCCTCGGCGTTCACTTTCAGACTGTCGAACCGGCGCCCCTGCAGCTGCAGCTGGCGCAGATAAATGCGCAGCGCCACACTGTCATCGTGCATGCGGTCGAGGTGGGCGCTGGCATGGGCCTCGGTCAGGGTCAGCGCCGACCAGCGCAGGTCGGTGGCGTCCAGCTCGGCGTCGAGCACGGGCAGGGCGCCGCTGCCGCGCAGACTGCCGCGCGAGATCAGGCGGCCGCCGGCATCGCGGCGCAGGTCGGCAAGATTCTCCGAGCGGAATTGCCATTGTAACGCCAGCTTGTTGCCCAGGTCGCCGCTGAGCGCCAGGCTGCTGGAGGCGGCTTGCAGCTGCAGTTTATGAATATGCCAGCCGTCGCTGTCCAGGCTGGCCGCCGCCTTGCCGCTCAGCGCCTGATCCCGTAGTTTGCCCTGCAGTTCGCTGATCTGCGCCTGCAACCGCAGGCCGGCGTCATCGTTGCTGCCGTCGATCGTGACCTTGCCGTCCAGCTGGGCATCCCAGTCGGGCCAGGTTTGTGCCAGATTCAGGCGCTGCGCGCGCCAGCGTGACGTCCACTGCCAGTGCGGCAGGCGGGTCAGTTGCAGCTCGCCGTCCACGGTCCCCGCCAGGATGCGACCCTGCAGCGCGCTGAGACGCAGCTGGCGCAAATCGCCCTGACCACGGCCGGACCAGCGGCCGGCGGGAAGGTTCGGGCCTTCCAGGCTGAGATTAAAGTCCGTACGGTAGTTTTCACCCTTGCCCGCCAATTGCCAGTGGCCTTGCGGGCTGCGCACCGTACCGGTGTCGGCCAGGGTGAGATTCCGCCAATCGGTTTGCAGCTCATAGACCGGGGTGTCCAGCCATTGCAGTTTGCCGCTGGCGCGCACCAGGCCGCTGTGGTCGCGGTCGCTGAGGGTCAGTTGTTGCAGAACGAAATTGTTTTCCTGATAACTCAGGCGCCACTGGCCGTGCCATGGGCCCAGGCCGCCGGCGAGGGCGGAAAATTCGCCCTGCGCCTGAAACTCCTGCCAATCGCCCTCGGCCTGCAGACTTGCCGCCGGCAGGCTGATGCCGGCCGGCAGCAGCGGCAGGCTGGTCTGGTCCAGGCGGGTGGCGGTGGCGCTGATCTGCCAATGGGGAGCCACGGTCGGCTGGCGCAATTTCATCAGCAGCCGGATTTCGGCCGGCGTCTTGAGCAACTGATCGAAGAGGAGTTCGTCGATGTCGCCGCGTACGCTGCCGCTGGCGGATACCGCTTCTGTCATGTCCGCCGCCTGCCAGTGCCACTCGGTTTGCGCATGCAGCGCATAGCGCTCGCTCAGGGTGGCGGTGCCGTTCAACTGCAGCGAGCCGGCGGCGTGGTCCAGCCGCAATGACGCCAGATGCAGGATGTCGCGCAGCCACTCGCCCTGAGCGCTGAGCTTTTCCAGAGCCAGAGTCGTCGTCGCCGTTTGCAGCGTCAGTTCGTTGATCTCCACCTGATCGAACAGCAGTCCCAGCGGCGGCGCGATGCGCGGCGGCAGGGAACCGTCATCACCGGCGGCGGCCAGCTGCAGGCGCAGGCCGTCGGCGCGCAGTCGGGTGATATGCAGATTGCCGGTCAGCAGCGAACCCAGATGCCAGTTGAGCTTGAAGTGCCGCAGGCTGAGCAGGGTGTCGCCGGTCCGGTAGTGCAATTCGTCGCCTTCGATCGGACCGGCCAGGCGTCCCTGCACGCGGCCCAGGGTCAGTTCTCCCGGCAGCACCCCGTCCAGGGCGGCCAGCACCCAGCGCAGTCCGGCTTCGCTGTAGAGCGCGGCGCCGCCCGTGGCGATAACGCCGGCCAGCAGCAACAGGCCAAGACTCGCCACCAGGCGTTTCATAAATCGGGTCCCAGGGTGATGTGCAGGCGCCATGGATCGCCGCTGCGGCTCAAGGCCTGGGCCGCGTCGACGCGCAGCCAGCCCAGCGGCAGTTTGCGCCGCAAGCCCAGGCCGCGGCCGATGCGCAGCGGTTCGGGGTCGTGACGATAGGCGTTGCCGGCATCGTAGAACACGGCCGCGCTCCATTGTTCGTTCAAATAGAACTCGTATTCCAGGCTGCCGACCACCAGAGCCTTGCCGCCGACGGTCTCGCCCTGGGCATTGCGCGGCGCAATGCTTCTATAGGCGTAGCCGCGCACGCTGTAGTCGCCGCCGGCGTAGAACAGCAGACTGGGCGGCAGGTTGTCGATCTCTTGGGTCCAGGTATTGCCCAGGTCGGCGCGGGTGATGAAGCGACCGGCGCCGGCGCCGATGATGTATTTGCCGGCGACCCGCGTCTGCAGGAAACTGGTTTCCGACAGTTGATCACGGTGCGAACCGCGCATATCGACGCTGAAGCGGCTGCCATGGTCGGGGCGCAGAGGATCGTCGCCGCTGATATGGCTCCAGGCGACGGAGGGAATGAACAACTGACTGATGCTCTGCTGGAAGTGATCGACCTGGTAGCTCAGGGCATAGCGCCGCAGCCAGCCGCCTTTGACGTGTTCGTCGGCGACTTCCAGCAGCTCCGTCGTGTCGTCGTCGATCACACTGTACTGGGCCCGGGTCACCACGTGATCGCTGCGCGGTTGTGTCAGCGGTATGGTATAGCGCAGGTCGGCGCTGCGGTGGGTTGGCGAGGCCTTGAGTTCGGCCGCCAGGCGGTGTCCCTGGTCATTGAGATAGCGCCGTTCCACCTTGAGGGTGCCGCGGGGTCCCGTGTCGGTGCCGTAGCCCAGACCCATGGCATAGCGGGTACGGTTGCGCATGCCCAGATTGACGCTCACCGGCACCCGGCCGGCGGCGGCGCGGGCGCGTTCTACCTTGATGTCGACCACGGAAAAGTAATCGCTTTGATTGAGCGCGTTCTGCAGGTCGAACAGCAGGGCGGTATCGAACAGCGCGTCATCGGCGAAGGTGATATAGCGGCGTATCAGTGCCGGGTCGAGGGCGATGTCGCCGCCGATGCTGATATCGCCGAAGCGATAGCGCGCGCCGGCGTTGAATACCAGTTCGATGCTGGCGCCGTAGCTGTCGAGATCGACACGCGCCTGGTGTTCTTCCCAGCGTGCGTCGAAATAACCGAGGTCATCGGCAATGCGTTGCAGACGGGTTTTCAGTTCCTCATAGCGGGAATGCAGGAACGGCGCGCCGACGCTGAGCTGCGCATCCTGCAGCGCGGATTGGAAAGCGGGCTCCTCCGCCCCCGCGCCCTCGATACGCAGGTGGGAAGCGGTAATAGTCAATAGCGGGCCGGGATCGATTACATACGCGGCCAGCCAGTGTTCGTCCTCCTGGCTCAGGGCGGCGCGGATCTGCGGTCGGTAATAGCCATAGGGTTCCAGCGCGCTGCGGATTTCTGCGGGGGCTTTGTCGTGCAGGCGGGCGATGCGCCCGGCGCTGAGGTCCGGGTGGTTGCGCTGCTGGGCGATGCTCAGCATCAGCATTACGTTGTCGCGCAGCTCGCCGTCCACGCCTTCGATGTTTACCTCCACCTCCGGCTGGGCCAGCAAGGGTGGGAAATAAAGCGAGCAAAGCAGGAGGAGGAGAAAACGCGGCAACATACCCGGACTTCCTGTGCTTGTTGCCTTGTATGAAAAACGGCCAGACATCACCGGAAAGATTATACCTGAGTTGCTTACCTCCCACTTACGGTGGGGTCTGAAAATGCGCAGGGGGCGTTTCCGCCCCCCAGTTTGCTTCTAAGACCACCCATTTGTGGGGGTCGACCATGGTATGTTAACCGTTGCGGATTCTTTGGCGTCTCGGCTGACTACATGCCGCCGCCACCACCACCGCCACCGCCGCCGCAGCCGCCACCACCGGCACCGCCGCCCATACCGCCGCCACCACCACCACCGCCACCTCCGCCACCTCCGCCCATAGCACGTTCTCCTTTGGAAATAGGTACAGCTGTTTTAAGAGTGGGTCAAAATACGTCTTACCAAAACAAGATTAGACAGTGCTAATGGATTAATCTAATTAAAATTCTTTATAAACAATAGCTTAGTATTTTAATCATGTATTATAAATATATGTTAGACGCGGTGGTTATTTTGCCAGGGTGCGGATGATCTGGGTGAAAGGCAGTGTTTCCAGGATGCCGAACCGGGCCAGGGCGGCATCCAGCAGGGTGTGGATGTCCCGCTGCGAGAAGTCCGCGTCAGCGTGGATTTCGCGGGCCAGGGTGCCGAGAATGGCGGCCTGCAGACGCAGTTGCTGCCGGTGGGTGTAGGGTTGCTGCGGGTCGCGGCGGGAAAAAGTGAACTGGGCTTGTTCTCCCGCCCGCTGCAGCAGCGTCTGGCAACGCAGGTGCGCCTGCAATTGTGTACATTGCAGGCCTTCCCGCTCAGCGATCAGGTATTTGTGGGCCAGGGAACAGCGGGCGCGAATGGCGAGCAGGGTTTTGGCGAACGGACAAGGCAGCGTGTGTTGCCGTTCCTGTTGATCAAGTTCGTCTGTATCCATGGCATACTGGTGAGCATGGCCGGCAGCTTGTTCATGGTGTGAAACAGCCGCCAGATTGCCGTTGTGGACTGAGGTACAGTAAAAGCCATTCTAGAATACTCGACCATTGCCAATCCAGTGTTCCTGCCAGTACGGGTTGCTCAGGTTATCAAAGGAAACCTGTTTGCCGCTGGACGGCGCGTGGATGAATTTGTCCTCGCCGATATAGATAGCCACATGAGAAATGCTGCCGCCGATGCGGAAGAACAGCAAGTCGCCTACCGCCAGTTCGGCGCGCCGGACGCGGCGTGAATGGGCGTATTGCGCGGAGGCGGTGCGGGGCAGGGTAATGCCGGCCTGGTTGAACACATAGGAGGTGAAGCCGCTGCAGTCGAATCCGCGGGGACTGTTGCCGCCAAATTTATAGGGGGTGCCCACCAGGGAAGCTGCCAGCGAAACCACTTGCGCCTGGGCGGACCCGGCACTGGGCGGCGGGCCGGCCGCGGGGTACTCTTGAGGCTGGCCCTGGCGCTGCACCGTCGGAAATTCTCCGCAGCCGCTCAACAGTAGCGTCAGCACAAATAAAGTTATAATGTACCGGGTTTGCATGCAGTTATTATGATAGGTCGTTCTCTAAGGTTATCGACAACAGATCACAGTTTTTGAGCATCATGCGACCGAGAGTGGATAAAGAGTAATGATAAGCCGGCTGCGCGATTTATTTCGTACCTGGTACCTGCGCATAAAATACGGCGATTCCCGCCTGCCTGTCTGGGCCCGTTGGGGGATGCTGGCTGGCGCGCTGCTGCTGGTGGCACTGACAATTTATACGGTTTATCTGGATTTCATCGTCCGCGCCCGTTTCGAAGGCGTGCGCTGGGCCATTCCCGCCCGGGTCTATGCCCGGCCCCTGGAACTCTATCCCGGCAAGAAACTGCCCATGGGCGAATTGTTGTCGGAATTGCGCCTGCTGGGCTACAGCAAGATCGCGCAACCGGATCGCGCCGGCAGTTACTACCAGCGCGATAATGTCGTCGATCTGACAACGCGCCCCTTCCAGTTCTGGGACGGCGCCGAGCCGCAGGCGTCCGTGCGCCTGTCCTTCGGTGACGATGTCCTGGAGGAAATCAGCGGGCGCGGCGACGGCAGTGCGGTGGAACTGGTGCGTCTGGATCCGGCCATCGTCGGCAGCATCTATCCCGCGCATAACGAGGACCGCTTGCTGCTGCAGTTGAAGGAGGTGCCGCAGTTGCTGATCGATGCCTTGCTGGTAATCGAAGACCAGCATTTCTACCAGCACTGGGGCATCCGCCCGCAGTCCATGCTGCGCGCCATCTGGACCAATCTGCGCGCGGGATCGGCGGTGGCCGGGGGCAGCACCCTGACCCAGCAGCTGGTGAAAAATTTCTACCTGAGCAATGCCCGCACCCTGCGGCGCAAGTTCAATGAGGCCATCATGTCCCTGCTGGTGGAGTTTCACTACCAGAAGGATGAAATTCTCGAGGCCTACATGAACGAGATTTTTCTCGGTCAGGACGGTCATCGTTCGATCAATGGTTTCGGTCTGGCCAGTCAGTTTTATTTTCAGAAAAACCTGCAGGAGCTGCAGCCCGCGGAGATTGCCCTGCTGGTGGCGCTGGTCAAGGGCGCGTCCTATTACGATCCGCGGCGCCATCCCGATCGCGCCAAACAGCGGCGGGATCTGGTGTTGTCGGAGCTGGAAAAAGCCGGCAAGCTGGACAAGGAAGCCATGCGCTCGGCGCAGCGCGCGAGCCTGGGCGTGATGTCGACCGCACGCAGCGGGGTGACGGAGTTCCCCGCGTTTATCGATCTGGTACGGCGGCAATTGCGCCGGGATTACAAGGAAGCGGATCTGACGTCCCAGGGGCTGCAGATTCATACCACCCTGGATCCCCTGATTCAGCTGCGCAGTGAAAATGCCGTTGCCGATACCCTGAACGCCCTGGAGAAACAGCGGCGCATCGCCGCCGGCAAGCTGCAGGCCGCCGCCGTGGTAACCAGTGTCGACGGCGGTGAACTGCTGGCGGTGGTGGGTGACCGCAACCCCCGCTTCGCCGGTTTCAATCGCGTGATCGATGCCCTGCGCCCCATCGGGTCGCTGATCAAGCCGGTTATTTTCCTCACTGCGCTGGAGCGACCGGAGCGCTACACCCTGGCCACTCCGCTGGATGACACGGCATTTCAGTACACCATGCAGGACGGCCAGGTGTGGGAACCGAAAAACTACGACAAGGAAGAACACGGTGCTGTGCCGCTGTATCGGGCCCTGGCCAATTCCTACAATCTGTCCACCGCCAAACTCGGTCTGGATCTGGGCGTCGGCACCGTCATCGACACGCTGCGGCGCATGGGCATCGATCGCCAGGTCGCGCCGTATCCCTCATTGTTTCTCGGCGCGGCGGCGCTGTCGCCGATCGAAGTGGCGCAGATTTATCATACCTTCGCCAATAACGGTTTCCGGGTGGACTTGCGCGCCATCCGCGCGGTGTTGACGGCGGACGGCGACCCGGTGCAGCGCTATCCCCTGTCCATGCAACAGGTGTTCGAGCCGGGCGCCAGTTATCTGATCAATTATGCGCTGCAGGAAGTGGTGCGCGACGGCACCGCGAAATATCTGCCCAACATCATCGGCCAGGAGATGACCGTCGCCGGCAAGACCGGCACCAGCGACGATCTGCGCGACAGCTGGTTTGCCGGTTTTACCGGGGATCGCATGGCGGTTACTTGGGTGGGTAATGATGATAATATGCCGGTGGGTTTGACCGGCGCCTCGGGAGCCATGGTGGTGTGGGGGCATATCATGCAGGCCATGGATACCCAGCCGTTGCTGCTCACGCCGCCGGACGATGTGGAAACCGCCTGGATCGACGGCGAGACCTTCCTGCGCGGCGGCCCGTCCTGCCAGCAGGCGCTGGAGCTGCCCTTCATCAAGGGCTCCGAACCCAAGGAGGCCGCGCCCTGCGGTGAGGGCGTGCTGAACAAGACACTGGATCTGTTTCGAGGAATCTTCAATTGATGTTTGCATCGCGCTATGTGTTGTTGACCGCCGTGTTGCTGGTGCTCGGCGCGGGTTGCACGCCGCTGGCTCTGCGTGACACCGGCGAGCGCAGCGGAGCGTCGGCGCCGGTCTATGATCTGCCGCAGGATGCACCCGAAGCGGCGGTGGAACCGCCCCCGCCGCCCGTCCGTGAAGCACCCGAGGAAATTTCGGAAAACCGCGCCACCCGCACTCTGCTGGCCCAGGCCGACCAGCTGGAGGCCAAGGGAGAGCTGGAAGCGTCGGCGGCGGCGCTGGAGCGGGCGCTGCGCATCGAGCCGCGCAATGCGCGCCTGTGGCATCGCCTGGCGGCGGTGCGTCTGGCCCAGGGACAGAACAAACAGGCCGCCAGTTTCGCCGCCAAGTCCAATTCCCTGGCCGGCAAGGACAGTGAGCTGATCACCCGCAACAATCAGTTGATCCGCGAGGCGCGTGGCTACTAACGGCCATATCGCGTCCGCTGATAACAAAATCAAAAGGTATTATTTTCCCTTATAAGCGGGGTTGCGTATAGTGAACCTACCCTACACCCTACCTACTACTACCCGTTCCGGCCATGTTCCCCGACATGGCCTTTTTTTTCGGCTTTTTCGCCATGCCTGACGCTGACCGGTCAGCGCACAGCCCGCCGCAGCATGCCTGGGATGTGACGCCGGCGCAGGCCGTGGCGATACAACGACAGCTCAGCGGCCTGGTGTCGCAATGCACCGACCTGGGCGACGTGCGCCGGGTGGCGGGTGTCGACGTTGGCTTCGAAGCCGGCAACACCATTACCCGGGCCGCCATCGCCGTGCTGGATTTTCCCGGTCTGCAATTGCAGGAGTACCGGATCGCGCGCCGACCCACGTCGTTTCCCTATGTCCCGGGTCTGTTATCGTTTCGTGAGCTGCCGGCGGTTCTGGCGGCGCTGGCGCAGTTGTCGACGCTGCCCGATCTGCTGCTGGTGGATGGCCAGGGCCGGGCGCATCCGCGGCGGCTGGGTATCGCCTGTCATCTGGGCGTGTTGACCGGCTTGCCGTGCATAGGCGTGGGTAAAAGCCGTTTGCTCGGGCAGCATGCTGCTCTGCCGACGCAGCGTGGCGCAGCGGTGGAGCTGGTGGACAAGGAGGAAGTGATCGGGATGGTGGTGTGTACGCGCAGCGGCGTCAAACCCGTGTATGTGTCCATCGGCCATCGCGTGGATCTGCCCACGGCCGTGCACTATGTCCTACGCTGCAGCCCCCGTTACCGCCTGCCGGAACCCATACGCTGGGCGCACCGTCTGGCCTCCGGACCGGCGATCAGTTGAACCAGCCGGCAAACAGGCGATTGGTATTGCGAGCCAGCGCCGCTTCCTGCGCGGAATGGTTGTTTTCCCCGGTCTGCGTCACCCGGATGTGGAAGGTGAACGAATCGGAAACCAGGGTGTTGTCCAGCCGGCTGGCGCCGTGCAATTGCAGACGGTAGGTGCCCGGCAGCGCGTAGGCGGGGACGGAGATGTTGAGAATATTGCGATCGCTGGCCACCGGGTTGGATTCAAAATGGTATTCCAGCCATTCGGGGGCGTTTTGCAGGCTCAATTCTATCGCCGCGGGAAACTTGGCGCCGCCCATATTGCGATTAATCACCACGCTGGCCGTCTGCCGGCCGCCCTGTTCGATCACGATGTCACCGAACATCGGCGATTGCAGATCCAGCTCGAAGTGTCCGGAAGACTCCCGTTGATCACAGCTTACCAGCGCTGCCATCAATAAGGCGGTCAGCAGCACATACGGTACGGCAAAGATCAGCGGCAGCATCAGGGTCAGGCGGCTGGGTTGGCTACGCCCTTGCAGCCTGATGCGGGAACTTGTTTGTGTCATTGTATTGAACCACCACATGGATTTGTGCCTCGCTTCCTTACGTCCTGTGTGACAACCGTTTTCTATGGGGATACGGTACGTTCCTTTGGCCCTCCTGGCCACGAAACTGTGCACAACGCCAATGTGCAAAATTACCATTAAAATTTACTTAAACTTTCAAGAAGTTAAAAATGTGTTGTTGGATTCATGCAACAACTGATAGAAAACAACAGGTGCGTGGAAATGAGATCAACTATAAAAAATGGGATGGAGGGAGGTGCTAGAATACGCCTGAAACTTGCCGGGTAGGCAGAGCCCGAGACTAACCGTATGATTCATAAAGTATTCTGCTGCAAAACACGGGGACAAGGCTATAGTTTGATTCAGGGGGCGTATGCGTAGGATTGTTGTTGTTTTGTTGGTGGGGGTGGTGGCAGGGCCCGTGTCGGGTCAGGCCGCCGAACTGGTGAGCCTGGGTAGCGCGGGCGTGGCAGCTGACGCCAACAGTGATCAACCGGCGGTCAGTGCCGACGGACGTTTCGTAGCCTTCGACTCCCTGGCTACCAATCTGGTGGCCAATGACAACAATGGCCAGAGTGACGTGTTCATCCTCGATCGCCAGACCGGCGTGGTGGAACTGGTCAGCGTGGCCAGCGACGGGCAGCAGGGCAACCTGCTCAGCATCCGTCCCGCCCTGTCCGATGACGGTCGCCATGTGGTGTTTCTCAGTCAGGCATCCAATCTCGCCGCCGGCGACAGCGGCAGCCGGCAGAAAGTCCTGGTGCGCGATCGCCAGGCGCAGACCACCAGTCTGCTCAGCGTGACGCTGGACGGATCCAATCTGGACAACAGTTGTTTATCGCCGTCGATTTCCGGTGACGGCCGCTACGTGGTGTTTTATTGTTATGCCAGCAATCTGCTGCCGAACGCCGTCAGCAACACCAGTGAAGTGGTGCTGGTCGATCGCGGGACACCCGGCGCCGATGGCGCATTCAGCGCGACACCGGTGCTGTCCCGGGTGGGGGAGTCCAACGGCGTGAAGTTGAGCGGCCCCAGCTTCAATGGCTATATTTCCGGTGACGGCAACTGGCTGGTATTCGCTTCCACCGCCACCGATGTGAACGGCGTCAATGGCGGTTATCGCAATATCTTTCTGAAGAACCGTGCAACCGGCGATTTGTCACTGCTGGTCGGCAACAAAGGCGGTGACAATGACGAACCGCGTCTGTCCTACGACGCCTCCTATGTGGTTTTCACTTCCGCTGCCGCGCTGGTCAGCAGCGACAGCAACGTGTTCAAAGATATTTATCTCTATAACCGGACCGCCGCTACCGTCTCCCTGATCAGCGGCGGGGGTGGCAAAGTCGCCGACGGGGTGAGCGGCAATGCCCACATCAGCAGCGATGGCCGCTATATCAGCTTCGATTCCGCAGCGCGCAATCTGACGACGCGCCTGGTGGCCGGCTATCAGGTGCTGCCGGTGACGCGCGAAATCGGCGGCTACTATGATGCTATTTCCGCCGCCACCGGTGGCGGTGGCGGCAACTATGTCGAAACCATCGCCTATGTCTATGTGGCCGATCGCCTCAGCAATACCATTCGCCTGGCCAGCAGCGGCACGGACGGTTCCCTGGTCAACGGTACCAGCTTCGGCTCCACCCTGAGCGCCGATGCCAGCCTCGTCGCGTTTGTCTCCGCCGCCACCAATATCCTGTGCAGCGGTGGCACGGTTATCAAGGATATCTATGCGGTGGCGGGGAGCAGTGCGGACAGCGTCACCTGCGGCAGCAACAGCGTGGCGGCTGGTGGCAAGGGCGGTGGCGGTCTCTGGTGGCCGCTGTGGCTGCTGATCCCGCCGCTGCTGCTGCGCCTGTGGCGCGGCAGGCGCGTCGCCGGCGGTACACGGTGACGGCCGCCGCGGCGGTGCACGCGGTATGTCGTCGCCCCCGGCGCGAGCTCAGCGCCTGGTTGTTGCTCGCTCTGTGGCCCCTGGCGGGTCAGGCCGATCCCATCGTCTACGGCAGCGCCCGGGCGGCGTTGCAACTGGCGCAGCAGCAGGACGCCGCCGCCACCAGCGTCGCGTCCGGCGGCAGCTTCATCGGTATCAAGGGGATTGAGGACATCAGTTCCGGCGGGCGCGCCCTGTGGCGTCTGGAAAGCGCGGTGGATATCAGCGGCGAGGATGCCGGCCTGCACTGGCGGGACAGCTACCTGGGGGTGGAGGGTGGTTACGGCCAGCTGCTCGCGGGCACGGTGGAAACCCCGTACAGCAAACTGCGCGATAAGCTGACCTTGTTTGCCGACAGCGGCGCCGACAGTCGCAACCTGCTGGGCGCGGCCTCCGGCGCCGGCAATCTATTGGATGAGCGCGCGCGCAATATGCTGCAGTATCAGAGCCCGCGCCTGCTGGACATGCTGACCGGCAGCGTGCTCTACGCCGGCGGCAATCATGATGCGTCCACTGCCAATGCCGGCGGCGATGATCATCGTTACGAATTGACCAGCGCCAGCCTGCAATTGCGCCTGGGACCGGTATTCGGCGGCGCCGCCTGGCAACGGCAGTTGCTGCCCGGGCGGGCGGAGCAGCGGGGCGCGCGACTCGGCGCCAGCGTGCGCTTCGCCCTGAACAGCATCGGTGTCTGTTACGAAAAGCTGTGGGCGGGTACTGCCGGCGTGCTTGATCACTCCACCTATGCCCTGCATTACAGTCGCAGCGTTGGCGATGATGTCTTCGGGGTGCAATGGCTGGCGGCGGGAGAGCAGCGCGGACAGCGCGACTCCGGCGCCTGGCAGCTGGCGGCAGGCTACACGTGGCGCTTGTCGCCGGCGCTGGCCGGCCAGCTGCTGTGGTCACGGCTGGTGAATGGGCGCGGTGCAAATTACGGCAATCTTTTTCTCGATGGTGATCCGGCCAGCGGCGGCGCTGGCAGCGGCACGGTTTCGCTGCTGAGCGCCGGAATGCAACTGGATTTCTAAAGGCATCGGGCAAAAAAAAGGCCGCCTTGCGGCGGCCTTGTGTTCGAACGGGCGTACCGGGATCAGTCCGCCAGGCCGCTGCTTGCGTTGTTTATCATGCCGAAGGTGACGATATCCACGGCTTCTTCGGTGGTGCGTCCCAGGGACAGCATGCAGCGTTCGGTCATGCCGGGTTCGCCGGGCTGGCCGAAACGAATCTTATGCAGCGATTCCCACGGCTCAGCGCGCATCATGGCGCCTAGACTGCCTTCGTCCAGGGCGATGGTTTTACCATCCGCGCCGTGGCAACTGCTGCAGGCCGGGTTGCTTGCGGTGCTGGCCGAGGAGTTGTACAGGATCTTGCCGTTGACCGAGTCGCCCAGCGCCACCGGGTTGGTGCCCAGGGTTGAAACATAGATTTCGGTATCGACTATGCCACCCTGGATAAAGGCTACCAGCTGGTTGATCTGCGCGGCGCTGAAATAACTGCCATAACTGTGCACCGTCTGACCATTGACCGGGTTGACGAAGCCCTTGCTGATGACATTGGTCAACGCTGTCTGAGTGCGGTATTGCGCGTTCAATAGGCCGCCGAAACCGGTGTACTGAGGATGACCGCTGCGGAACTGGCCGTCTTTGCCGCGATAATCCCAACCATGACATTCGGCACAACGCCAGGTATCAGCCGCCGCCGTGGCGGCGGTGGCCGTATTGGTTTTATCGCGCAGATCGTAGAGCGGATTGGCGCTGGTCAGGTTTCGGGCCAATACCGTGGGCCAGTCGTCAAAAAGCAGCGCGCCCTGGACGATATCGGCCGCATTGGCCGGGGTGCCGCCGCCATCGCTTTTCGGCGTTTTCGGCAGGTTTGCCTGCGCATAGGCCAGCAGGTCCGCGATTTCCGTGTCCAGCAGGAAGGCGGGAACACTGCGGCTGCCCTCGCCGAATACCGGCATCTCCGGCGCGCCGGGATCGCCGAACATTACCTTGTGGCCGAATTCCGCCGGGTTTTCCATGGAGATGTCCCCCAGCCATTCGCCTTCACCCTTGCCGTCGTCGTTGTGGCAGAGCGCGCAATTGTCGGTGTACAGGGCCTGCCCGGAAAGGGCATCGCCGTTGACCGACAGATCAGCATTGACGATGAGGTCGAAATCCTGCATGCCGTTGAGGTCGTCGAGAATGAAGGCCGTCAGGTCCAGGATCGCCTGATCGTCGGCGAAATATTCGCCGAAATCATGGTCCTTTTCCGCCTTGATGGTGCAGAACAGCTGTTCCGGTTTCATGTCACGGGCATCCAGGATACCGTCAAACCCGGTGAAATGATCACCGCTGGCATAGACTCCGTCCTTGCCCTTGTAGTCCCAGCCATGGCATTCCTTGCAGCGCCAGGTGTCGAGGGATTCGGCGGTGCTGTTGCCGTTATTGGTGTCACGGGTCTCCCACAGGGGTTGGTCGCCCTGCGGCAGATCGTTGTCGGCCAGGGCCAGTTCTTCCATCCAGTTGTCATACAGGCGACCGCCGGCATAGATGTCACTGCCTCTGCGCTTGGCCAGCGTGTCATTCACCCATTTGCCGTCTTTTTTCATGCAGGAAGCCACCGCCGCGCTGGCTTTTTTGCTCTTACCGCTGCCGGTGCTGGTGCCGGTACTGTCACTGGTCGCGCCCTGACAGCCGGACAGGAGGATGGCGATCAGCGCACCAGCCACCGGAAGCAGACGTCGACCGTTGGTCTGATGCATCGTGTCAAGAAAATTTCTCATTGTCATAACTAACCCGCTCTCTCGAAAAAAAGCCGCCTTGCGGCGAGCCGTTGGACCTGATGAATTACCATTACCAATGTATTCCAGCGAATCACAGCTTGGCAGGATTCCATGGTTACTGTTCCCCACGAACAGATTTTTTCCGGTGACCGCCCCTGGTCACCGCCCGCCGGCGCGATCGGCCCGCCGTCGGACGACATCCCTGAATATTTTTTAGTGTTCTTCCTTGCCGCCGATCTGGCCTACGTGCATCACTACTTCGGTCAGCTCATCTTCCACCTGCACCAGATGCCCCGCGTCACCGTCCTTGCGATACTGCTCCAGGGCGATGAGGGCGGTGGCCGGGTGAATGATGGCGTCATACAGATTCATTGCATCGCTGACATGACTGATATCATTGATTTCGATGCCATGGGTGCGCATGTAGTCACCGCCGTGCCAGTCCTTTTCGATCTGGTCCAGGCTCAGATTTTTCATCCGCTCGGAATTGAGCACGGTCAGATGCATCATCTTCCGGTCCTTCGGGCTGTCTTCGGCGAAGGACAGGGCGCCCTCGATGGCCAGCCGGATCAGCTTGTTCTGGTTGGCGACCAGTTTGTCGAGGTCTTTTTCCTTGACCTTGCCGCGCTTGACCTTCTTGATGGTTTCCTGCGCCGTTTTTATATATTCTTCCTTGTCTATCGTGGTGGCGTTGGCGGCAAAGCAAACACCGGCGCTGATCGCCAGCACAGCGACTATCCTCTTCATCCTACATTTACCTCTATTATTCCCGCACCGCTTGCCGGCGGCTCATGCTGTTATCTTGCCGTATCGTCGGTGACGCTGGCGAAATATTATACATTATGACCGCGCCCGAAATCGGATACATGAACGGATTATTAAAACCCAATTTGCATTCGTATGCCATAGACGCTCACCTTGTCCGCGCTGGCATCAAAGTCCCGATTGCTGATGTTCTGGTAGTCCAGGGCAACGGCCAGGTTTTCATCCAGCTCGATACTGTAATACGCTTCCAGCCAGCTGCGCGCGTCAAGATTCTCGTCACGCGGGGTGTCCACGGCAATTGCTATTCCCACCAGCATGCTGTCGCCCAGCTTGTAATTTCCACCCACACTGAAGGACGCGGCCACATCCTGGTTGGCGGCGTCGATTTCCTCCTGGCTGGCAGCCGCCGGCAAATCGTCGAGGGCGGTGCTGCCGTAACGTAGAAACAGCTTGTATGCACCCCAATCCTGATCACTGTTGACGGCGAAGCCGCTGCCGATCAGATCGTCCTGCCAGTAGGTCACGCGTATGTTGTTTTTACCGCCCAGCAGTTCCCAGCCCAGGCCCAGTTCACCGATAAAGAAGGTATCCTCCATGGTGCCGTGGATCCCTTCGTGTTCGAAAATCCCGGCGTTGACACTCAGGTCCTCGCTGAATTCATAGGCGGCATTGACGCCCACGGTGTAGGCGGGAAAAGGGATGGCGGCATTATTGACGAAATCGTTGGCCAGGAACTGTAGCGTCTGGTCATTGGCCACTTCATTCCCGTCATAGATGCCCGTCGGGTCGATCTTGCCCGCGGTCAATTTCAGCGCCGCGGACAGCGGCAGCTGGTACCATGCCTCGGCGACGCCGGTGCGGCTGAATCCGCCTTCTTCCAGGCTGCCGCCTTCGAAATCGGCGTTGGCACCGGCAAAGGCATCGGCACCTTCCGCGGTATTCAAGTAGATAAAGAGATTGCCGTCGCCCACGTCGCTGCTCAGTTGCAGGTCGACGGAGTAATTGAAACCGGAGGTGGCTTCGTCACTGGCGACACCGCTCACCCCTTGCCCGATCAGTGTCAGGCCACCGCTGAGATCGGCGTCAGCCAGGCAGGTCATGGGCAGGGTAAGCAGGGTGGAGAGCAGACTGATACGGATGGGAAAGCCGGCAACGCGGCGCAGCCGCTGACTGGCGGTGATCATGCGAGAGCTCCCTGTTTTTTTCTTTATTTAAAGTATCTGGACTCAACCAGATCCCCCGGTGGGTATTAGAAAGGATGTGGGGGCAAAGGGCAACTCTTATTGCATATTAATATTGTAGGATATAACGATGCGGCTGCTCCATCCGGTGGGTATATAATTTTTTTTACGGATAGGCCTGGAAACATTGCGGTATTCGCCAATCCCGTAGTTTCCTGGGGAGGCGAGGTCTCTTTGCTATATGTAAATAGTGGTTTATTGAGAAAAATTATAGCTCCGAAAAATCCATCAAGCTATCATGGTAATATTGCTTAGTGTTATGAAATCTAAAAGAAATACTCTTTATAAACAATGCTAATGGCGACTATAAGTAATAGCATATAATTGACATGGAATAAGGGTTGTGGTTGAATAATAGCCATATGTATTCCCTATTTAGGGATAAGTTTAACCTATAACCTATCCAGACAAGGGGATTACGCTCACGTTTGCTTGCAAGGAGCAGAACCATGTTGGAAATTACTGTTCTGGTTGGCATCGTGGTGATCATGTCCGTGATGTATGAGACATTAACCCACTAAAGCCTCCGGGCCATCAGACTGTGCCGGGTTCCCGGCACGCTCTGGTGGCCGACTTAAATCGCATTCCCTTCCCTTGTTACTTTCAACCGGTGCTGCCGGCTTGTTAGAATGCCGCAGTAGACCGAGTCTTTTACCTTCACAGTTTAAGCGCCTCGTCTTGTCCGGAGATCCCCTGCGATCGCCGGCGGCATCTTGTTATTTACTTTTTTATCAGGTGTAGGAAATGGAGAGGGATTTCGACGGGAAGTGGGGGCTGGCGGCGTGTCTGCTGGCGGTATTGACACCGCCCTGTGCCGCGGCGGCGCCAACGGTGTTGCCCGCCGGCCATATGCAGCATCCGCAGGTGACGCGCTGTGATGCCTGCCATACCGAGGATATCGCCGCCGCAGGCAAGGTGCTGGAAACCCAGTCCTGTCTGGAGTGCCACGACCAGGAGCAGGTCGACGCCAAGCTGCAGCGCCTGGCGCAATTGCAGCAGGAGGCGTCGTCGCCGGCTGAGGACGAAAATACTGCGCCCATCACCGGTATGGGGGTGCCGCGCTACTACGAACAAACCCGCATCGGCGCCGATCCCAATCCGATGGTATTGATTCCGGCGGGGGAGTTCGTCATGGGCACCGACGAGCGCCTGTCCGATGAAGGGCCGCAGCACCGGGTGCAACTGCCGGCGTACTCTATCGATATATACGAAGTGACCAATCTGCAGTATAAAAAATTCATCGACGCCACCGGACACAAGTCACCGCAACACTTCGAAAACCGCAATTATCCACCCGGCAAGGTAGATCACCCGGTGGTTTATGTTTCATGGATGGATGCCCAGGATTATTGTCAGTGGGCGGGCAAGCGTTTGCCCACCGACCAGGAATGGGAGAAAGCGGCGCGCGGNNCGGCAACGTCTGGGAATGGACCGCATCCTGGTACGAGGCTTATCCGGGCAACACCCGTCCCACGCAGAACTATGGCCAGACCTATAAAACACTGAAGGGCGGTTCCTGGTGGGACTGCTCGTTCTACCAGTGCGGGATTTCGGCGCCCAGCTACAACCGGGCTTTTTTTCTCAAATCCACGCGCAACGAAAGTTTCGGTTTTCGCTGCGCGAAAGACCAATAAGGGGCGATGAACGCCATGGGGTTGCAGATGATCGTAAGGAAAAGCGGTGTGGGTTTGCTGTTGTGGACGATAATGGTAGTGCCGGCGACACAGGCCGCGCCCGCCGCTGCGCCGCAGGGTATGGTGCTGGTGCCCGCGGGGA
>DKAS01000096.1 GCA_002448875.1 Proteobacteria bacterium UBA6920
ACGATGGTAGTGCAGGTACTGGTTGGGGAACCAGCGACGCGCGGTCGTCACCATGCCGGGACCTCCCACGTAACCGTCGACCAGGAAAGCGACCTTGTCGGCATCGGGACCGAACTGGCCCAGGATGTACTCGCCACGGGCCAGCATTTCGGCGTGCGAGTCGGCAGTGATGTTGGCGGAGAACAGCTTCGCCTGGCCGGTTTCGTCCTGAGCGCGCTTCATGGCGTCGACCACCAGCGGGATCACTTTCTTCATCGGGCAGAAAACCTGATTGCCCTGCGGTTCGTCGTTCTTAATGAAATCACCGCCCAGCCAGAACTGGTAAGCGGCGTTGGCGAAAGGTTCGGGACGCAGACCCAGCTTGGGCTTGATGATGGTACCGGCGATGTAACCGCCATCGACCACCGGACGGCCGAGAATCCGCCACAGGTCGGAGATGTCCTTGGCCGGACCGTCAAACAGCTGCAGCATGCGCTCCGGCATGTAGAAGTCATACATCTTGGCTTCTTTGCAATCGCCCATGCCCTGATTGTTGCCAATGGTCAGGGTCAGAAAGGAAACCAGCATGGTGCGGCCGTCGGTGATGTTGCGGTCGAACAGCTCGATCGGATAGGCAATACGCATATCGTTGGTGGCTTCGTCGATATGGTAAACCAGCGCGTCAACGCCCTTAGTGAATTCATCGGTGGTACACACTTCCACGTTGGTGCCCGTGGACGATTCCGCGGCGAAGTGCGCCGCCACTTCCAGGAAGCCATGCCCGGCCGCCGGGGTCATCTTGTACGCACACAGTACATGCCGGCCACCGGCAATCAAGTCTTTTTCCTTCAGACTAAGGTCCGCGTAACGTGCTGACTGATCCATTTACATCTCCTGCTTAAGATAAAAGGCTAGTAGATTGGGAGCCATCCCCGGCCCCGCTAACTAGGATGAGGTACACAGGGAAGTTGAATTCCCGACCATTTCCCTTTGTTAAAGTACGCCTAAAATTAATAAGTGCAGAGTTTAATGAGGAAATTAATTAAGAAAAATAAATCTTTCTTAGCATGACGATAAGCAAATGCTTATGGTTAATGCCATATCATTATTTTTAAAGGAGATTAGAGAGGTGGCAAAGGACAAAATCGCGCTGAATTATCGTTGCTTGAAAAGCGCTGCTCACATCAACGTTGGCGGTAGGAAGCCATTTACGGAATAATCCCCAGCATCTTGAGGCACATCAGCCCCGGAGAGAATCCTTGGAAAACCGCATAGACATCAGTGTTGAATTTTCTTACCAGGGCGAGCGCCATGCCCCCAGCGCCACCCTGGACCTGGACGTCCTGATGGAAAAAGGGGCCGAGCTGGTCGATCTGCACGCCTTGCTGGCGGGCCAGCACGGCATCGACACCTACTCCTATCTATATGAAGTGATGGAAGCCCATGAACTGGTGTTTTCCCAGGCCACCGGGCTGGCGCGGCACTGTCTGCACGAGGGGCAATTCGATCTCGACCGGTTTCGCCACCTGTGGCGGCAGCAGCGGGAAATGCGCATCCTCGATGACATCGCCGCCCGACACCTGAACATCGCCGACCTGAGCAAGCATCCGCAACTGCAGGCCGCCCTGCTGGCCGCCTATGAAGCAGGTAAAAAAGCGGAATAATTTTTTCCTGCGCAGCGTTACACGCGCTTCCCGCCAAAACAATGAAAGGTACGGGCGCCTGCGGTGCCGAATTCATGGCGATGTTCCGCGGAAATACCGTCCGTCTCGCGAATCCAATAGGCTGTTTGCTTGGCATCCTGACCATTGTATATCCAACCTTTCACGCCGACGGATGGCGAACCGGCGGGAATAGCGTCAATACCGTTCACCAGCAGGTTCGATGGAACTGATCCGAAGCCAGGCCAACCGACATGGTCCTTATGCGCGGGGAAGCTTATCAATCCCACAACCGGCTCCCAAAGCTGAGTTCGAACCAATGCACCCGGAAGAAAGAGAATTTTCGATGGCACGCCAGGCGATTTCATGAGGTGGTCCAACGTCAATTTAAACAGGTCCGTACTAACCAACTGCTCTGTCAAGATAACGCCTACGACACCGGGAGTTCAAAAAATTCTTTTCGATATTCCCACAAGAAGAGGCTCATCGTTATATTGAAAACAATAAAGTACCCGGAAACAAAGCTCATTGAACCTAACTGATCGTTTAGAAAGAAGCGACCCAAGAGTACAAATTGCCCATGGAGGTAGCTGCCAGCGACGACGAATGAAAGCAGCCAACCCCAGAGCTTCATCTTCATCAAACCGTAGGCGGCAATGAACGATGGAATGACGCTTACCACCACATCACCAACCGCTATTTCCATGACCGAGGCTAATTTTCCCTTGATCGGGATAAGGTCGAGAAATATCAACAGAAAATGCAAACCTGTAACTATTCCGTTTAAAACGCTAATAGCCACCACCATAAAAAGCCATACTGGTATTTTCTTTTTGTTGTCCATGACACCCTACTCGTTGTTGAAAATTGGTCTGCAGTTTACATAAGTCGCACAGGTAAATGGGCCGCAAAAGCGATTTTTAACCGACGCGACCTCCTGAGCAATCCATTTAAATATATACAAACGATACACCAGACACACAGGATAGAGACGCGGAGACTGTTATTTTTCGAATTTAGCTATCACTGTACGTGATAACCGAAACCGGCCTCCATATATTCCCGCACCTGCCATCTTTGCTCACCAAGTTCGCCTGAATAGTCCTCGCCTGCCGGACGACCAGTGGAATAACGCGACTGCGTTCACATTTTCAAATTCGTACACAAAGCAGTACCGCCAGTCCCCGGCAGGAACGGCGGTGAGGAGCTCTTCAAGTGCCCGGCCTGTCTCTGAAAATCCGACCGCTGGTCGCCGGCGGTTCCCTGGTCCTGACAGTGTTGCTGGGTTTAGCCTGTTTTGACCACCCGGCGCTGGCTGCACCACTACCGCAACCGGGCCGATCATCGGGCGCCGCCGGCGAGACCGAGCGATCGCTGCGTAGCGAGCCGGCGCCGGCCAACTACTCCGCCGCCACTACCGGCGCAGATCTCTATAACTCCATTCAGGCGCATCTGGGCAGTCGGGCAGGCGCAGAACGCAACAGTATGTCGGCGAGCGCCGCCCGCGATAAGGCCTTGACCGCCCTCGAAGCGCGTGCTGGGGGGAAGCAGGCGGTGTCGGTACGCTTCAGCCAGGGCAACGGCACACTGACGTTGATCAGCATGCAGGGGGCGGGTATCAGACCCGCCCCCGCCAGAGGCGCCAGCCGGGCCGCGCTTGCCTTGAGTTTTGTCGGCGAAATTCGCGATCTGATGCAACTGAACAAACCAGCGGAAGAATTGCAACTGGTCGCTGATGAGACCGACAAGCGCGGACGCGCACACCTGCGCTTTCAGCAGGTGTCCGGGGGTATCCCGGTGTTTGGCCAGCAGTTACTTGTACACATGAACCGGGATACCAGCATTTATCTGCTCAATGGTCGATTTCAGCCCTCCCGGGCCGAGCTGGTGCGGAAGCCTGCCATCAGCGCCGGATCTGCCGTAACCATTGTTAGCCGCGACCTGCAACGGTCAGAACCGCTGGTGCCGGATGTGGCACCGGAGCTGGTTTACCTCGCCACCAAGAATGGCGCACAGACACTCAGCTACCGTATCCAGGTGACACCTTCGCTGGCGGAGAGCTGGCAGTACTTTATCCACGCCGGCTCCGGGCAGGTGTTGTTGCGTATCAATAATATCCATGAAGGCGCCGCAGTCGGTACCGGCCAGGACCTGACGGGTGCAACGCGCAGTTTCAATGTCTGGCAGCACGACAGCGACGGGAAATACTACCTGATCGACCCGACAACGCCGACACCGGCCCACAATCCCGATCCCGTGGCGGATGGCGCCCAGGCCCTGGGTGACACCTGGTTGCTTGATTTCCACAGCGGCGTGGATTTGAATCTGGCGGGCATGGTTTCGAGCACCGACGCCGGGAGCTGGGCCGACGCGACGGCCGTCAGCGCGGCCTGGAATATACGCTTAACCTACGATTACTACCGCAATACCTTCGGCCGTCACAGCATCGATGGCAATGACATGAATCTGGTCGGCTACATTCATTATGATAACGGCATGGACAATGCGTACTGGTTCGGCGATGCCATGGTGTTTGGCGACGGCGGAGGGATTTTCTCCTCGACGGCAAAATGTGCCGATCTTGTCGCCCACGAGATGACCCACGGCGTGATCCAGTTCAGCGCCAATCTTGTGTATGTGGACCAAAGCGGCGCGCTCAATGAATCGTTTGCTGACGTGTTTGGCGCCATGGTGGATCGCGATGACTGGCTGATGTCCGATGGCTGTATCGCTCCGAGTCCGGGTTACCTGCGAAACCTGGCGCACCCGTTGCAAGGCCTGTCCGCGCAGCCCGAGCATATGCGCGACTATAACCAAATGCCGGCGAATGTGGATAGCGACGGCGTGCACACCAACAGCGGCATCCCCAATCGCGCGGCCTGGCTTATCGCCGAGGGCCTGAGCACCGAGGAGCTGGGTGTCAGTATCGGTCGGGACGATACCGAACAGATCTACCACCTGGCATTGACCTCCTATCTTACCCCAACGGCGCAGTTCATCGACGCGCGTCGCGCCCTGCTGCAGGCGGCGGAAGACCTGTTCGGCACCGCATCGGTGCAGGTTGCCGCTGTGGCCGCAGCCTTTGATGAAGTGGGCGTGACGGAAGATGGCGTCATCGAGGACAGCGGTCTCGGCGGCACCGGCGGCACTGCCGTCAATGCGGCGGGCGGCGATGATATGATGGTCTATATGGCGCCCGTTGACGGGGTATACGACACCTGGCCGGAGCCGTTTTCGATCTGGGTCCAGCGTTATCCCACACCGTTTGACAGCGTGCCGCAAGATGGCCGCAGCGGTCCGTACAACGATCCGGCCGACGGCGTCCTCGAGCCGCTATACACCCATCCCGCTGTTTATGTGGACGGCACGGGCCCCCACTACTTCTATCTGGGCACCGACAACAACATCTACCTGGCGGTTCTGCACGGGCCGGATCTGGCGCTGACCAGCCGCAGTGATATCTACGGTTTTACCATTTCACCGGACGGTAAATATGTAGCCTATGTCAGTATGTGGCTATACGACACCTATATATACATCCTGGACATGGACACCGGCGCCGTCACTCCGCATTTCATCCGGGATAACCGGGGGGTGGCTGATGTAGCGTATTTCTACGCGGCGGATATGAGCTTCGATTTCAGCGGTCGTTACATCGTGTTTGACTTCTACACCCACCTCAACACCGGAGATGGATTCTGGTCCATCGCCATCCTGGACCTTGAAGCCCAGGGATTTCATTTTCCGTTTCCCGCGCAAAACCACGCTATCTCCCGCGGCTATCCCCGATTTGCCGGCAACAAGGACTACCAGCTGGTCATGAACGAAGTGGACTATGCGGCATACAACGACAGCGGCGAGATTATTTCCAGGACCATCACTTATAACACCTTAACGGGAGTGATCGGTGAAGTCTACCGCCATTCCAACGACCAGGCTGAACATTGGTCGACGCCATCGTTCTGGGGCGACGACAACTACGTGTCGATGATGACTCCCTCGCTCCCTGGTCAGGCCGGCTGGTATTCCTTCCTGCGGCGGGAAATCAACGAGGATGGAACAGGTGTCGGTGACGTGCAACCGATCACCCCCGTCTCCGGCTTCATGCCCGTGATGTTTCGCGACGGCCACCGCGAATATACGATCACTTCCTCCGCTGACAGTCTGGCCTTCAGGGTCGGTCCGGGCGCCGGCAGCCAGACCCTGCCGCTGCCCCTCAGCAACACGACGGACAACCCGGCACGAATTCTCACCATCAGCGTGAACAACCCGGCATTTGTCTCAGATGGCGCCGACGCGCTGCTTCCCGGCGGCGGCTCGGTGACCATCAACGTTACCTATGCCGGCGGTGGAACCTCTGCGGGGACACTGTCTGTCGACTTTGACGGGCCGCACCCCAGCCGGCAGATATCGCTGACCGCAACCACGACCGCGGATACCAGCGCTCCCGTGGTGCACGCACCCGATGATCTGGTCATATTCTCCAACGTGAATGTCGGCCGGGACCATCCTGATATCGTCGCCTTTTTGTCTGCGGTCAACGCCAGTGACAACGTTGGTGTGGTCGGCGCCGCGCTAAACGACGCCCCGAACGTATTTGTTCACGGCCAGGCGGTGACCATTACATTCACCGCTGTTGATGCCGCCGGCAACATCGGTACCGCCACGGCGAAGATCAGGATCAAGTCCGTGACAGATGACGGCGAAGCAGGCCTTGGTGCTGTCGGACCTGGCGGCGGCGGCGTGGACGGGTGGTCCCTGGGAATGCTATTGCTGATATGGTGCGGGGTTCGATGGCACCGCGCCTGCCATTATTGCCACCGAACTTTAAGCCAGTCTGTTCGAGCCGGCGGTCATTCTGTAATAACTGGCGGAGTGCTCAATGGAATTGGTACCCCCGCTTTTCAATTGATGCCGAAATGCGCTTTTAGCCCAGTCGATGCCAGACTCATTTCCATAGCGCTGCCAATTGAGCGCACCTTGTCGCGGTGCCGCTGCGCGACAACTGACTGACCCTGGGCGTCCGCCAGGCGGCTGAGCGCCGCCTGCGTATCCAGCTGCAGCCTTATCCGGCGAACATCCTCCGCAAGCAGCACGGCGCGGGACAATTCCGCCTGCGCCGACAAGTAGTCCTTATCCAACAGCATCGCTTCACCACGCCAGCGCCGGGCGACCCCTTCAAGTTCACGCAATCCATTCACTGTGGAGAGATCCAGTAATTCGTCCGCATAGGCGCGGCACTGCCTGATGTCACCCGCAGTCAGGGCGATCTCCGCCAGAGCGGCAAGACATCCGACCAGCATATAGCGCTCAGACATACGGCGCGTTTGCTCCAGTGTGGCATGCAGCGCCGCCGCTTCTGCGCCCTCACCGAGACGCGATCTGGCAAGCGCAAGATGTGTGTTTAGAGCGGCGTTCCAAAACAGGATACCGGTGCTGCGACCGAGCGCGAGACCGCGCTCAAGATGTTCGATGGCCAGTTTGTTCAACCCCAGATCCAACAGCAGATGGCCGATACAGTCAATGGCGATAAATTGGTATCGCACCTGCTCGAGACTTTCGAGCCAGCGCAAGGTCTGCTGCATGCCATTCCATGCTTCACCATAGCTACCCGTGCACGCCCTCACATGGTCGAGACCGAGCAGAGTTGGCCCGAAATGCCACTGCAAGTCGGCCTCGCGAGCAATTTCCAATGCCTGTTCAAAATTCTGGGTTGCTCGGCAGTAATCGCCGATCCCTTTACTGCCAATACAGGCGTGACCGATCATCATCAGATTCTCGGATTCGTAACTCTTATCGCCGATACCACGAGCGAGCTCCAGCGAGCGCGTATAACACTCGATGGCCGCCACGGGCCTGGCATCGGCAAAATACGCCTCGCCGCGACCGTGATAGGCCTGTACCGCAACCAGGTCGACAAACCCTTTTTGTTCGCACATCTCGACCGCCTGCTGGTGAAAGCTGATGGCTTGATGGTTTTTTCCTGTGCTCCACGCCACGGTGCCGAGATGATACAGGGTATCCGCGGCCTGACGCTCGTCATTCATCAAGCGCGATTCTCGCAGGGCCTCAGTGAGACATGCCGTTGCTTCATCATACTGATCGGCGCGCCGATAGGCCATACCCAGCTGAATCATCGCGACCCGCGTTTTTTCCCGTTCGCCGCTTGCGCGCAAGGCATCGATGACCCGGCGCATATCGGCGACGGCACCTTGCGTTTGCCCGGCCTGAGCGCGCGCGACACCGCGTTTTTCATGGATTTCGAGCAGCTGCTCAGCACCCATCACCTCAGGATGTGACTCACACAGCGCAATAGCGCGATCCAGCCAGTGCAGGGCGTCGCGCATGGCAAACAAATTCCGCGACTGATCTGCGGCTCGCAGCAGGTAATGCAGCGCATTGTTCCAGACATGCGCGCGTTCGTAGTGTTCCGCAAGCTGGGCATCTCGCTCGTGCGAGGCGCCTTCCTGCAGACGCTCCAGGCTTTCGGCTACCCCCCGATGCAGCGATTTCCGTCGCGCGCTGCTGATATCCCGGTAGACGACTTCGCGAAGTTTGTCATGACAGAAATCGTAGACGCCCTCATCGGATTCCTCGCGCAGCAAATGGCGCTTGACGAGCTCCTCGACGGCATCGAGCAATTGCGCCTCCGGTTCACGCGTCACATCGAGCAGCGTATCGAAATCAAAGCGACGGCCGAGCACCGCCGCCGTATCGAGCAGCGGCCGTATCGATTTAGGCACATGCGAAAGCCGCACGCGCACCGCGGCCCGCAAAGTGTCGGGCAGCAGTTCCGATGCGTCGCTTGAGTGTTTATCCAGGCGCATCTCACCATCGCTCAGCGATTGCAGAATCGAAATTAAAAAAAACGGATTGCCATCCGTTTCGCGATACAGACGCTCTGCCAGATCAGGCACGGCAAGCTTGGCGGACGCGAGCGTCGTCACCACCAGACTCTGTGTATCGGAAAAGTCCAAACGGCCAAGGGACAGGCGGTAAGCGGACGTATCGCGCCGCAGACTTTCTATCAGCTGAGCGAAGCGTTCATCGCTGTCGACCGCTTCATCCCGGTAGGCGTAAATCACCAGCACAGCCCGTTGGGTCGCATGGCGTGCCAGGTAATGAAAAACTCGCGCGCTGGCGTCGTCGGCCCACTGCATGTCGTCTACCATAAGGACAAGCGGATGACCACCTCGGTATGCCTCGAGCAACTGGTCGACAGCACGGGCCAGACGTGCTTGCCGCGCCTCGGGAAAATCGTTGGACAATTGCGGCAGATCCGGAAAGCGATCACCGATCTCAGGGACCAGGGTCGAAAGTTCGGCGAGTGAAACGGGCGGCAAGTTGTGAACCGCTGCGTCAGGTATACGATCGAGGACACGCGAGATGAGATCTATCACCGGCTGGTAGGGCATGGCGTGTTCGATCGCAAAACAGTTGGTTGCGAGCAAAGGCAAACCCAGGGCATCGATATACCTCGTTACCTCGCGCAACAGGCGGCTCTTACCGATTCCGGGTTCGCCATCGATGAGCGCGCTGCCTCCAATGCCCGCACCAAGACCTTCGATGAGTCTGACTATCTTGTCGTACTCGTTATGGCGCCCGACGAACGGAGAGGTATCGCTGGCTGCACCTTTCTTCGCGCTTTTGGCTGCAACGGCCGGGGAAGTGCCCGGTTTCGTGGATGAGGAAGACGGGATGCCGGATTCCACTACTGCGGTATGCATTGGCAGTCGGCTGGTGGCATGCAAGCCACGCGCTGCGTCGAGAAAAGCGCGCCGTTCTTCGTCGGGTATGGCAAGGGCCGTGCTGAGCCGTTCCGCCAGCCCTCGCGAGGGGCGGCGCTCATCAGCTTCGATTTTACGAATGGTGAATCCCGAGCAACTGACCCGCTGACCGAGTGCTTCCTGGGTTAAATCCAGCGCCTTGCGCCGTCGCCGCAACCAGTAGCCAAAGGAACCCGTCCATTCCTGCACTTCTGCCTGCCCTCACGATGGAAAATTGGCGCGCCCCGAGTCTAGCAGGTTCGACCCCGATTTTGTCCCGCTTTTTGTCCCGCTTAGGGTGACCGCGCCTGCCCCTGCCTGGAGTGAAATAGGTCTGTCGAAGGGGCGTGTGTTGTTGTTACGACGAACCTGGCCACCACTTACCTTAGTCATTGATTTTACTAGTTATTAAATTAGAAAACCAAGGAGAAATCTCATGTCAGCCATTCTTTCCGCCACGCCTGCAGCCGCTGCCGATCTTGCGGCCATTAAGCACAAACAGCACCTTGCCTGGTCCGCCGGCGACTATGCGGTGGTCGGCACCACGCTGCAGATCGTGGGGGAGTCACTGTGCGAATCACTGGACCTGCGCGCCGGTCAACGCGTTCTCGATGTCGCTGCCGGCAATGGCAACGCGACACTGGCCGCCGCGCGGCGCTGGTGCGATGTCGTTTCCACCGATTACGTGCCCACTTTGCTGGAACGTGGCCGTATGCGGGCGGGCGCCGAAGGCTTGCCGGTGCAGTTTGAACAGGCGGATGCCGAGAACCTGCCCTACTCTGACCACTCCTTCGATGTGGTAATGTCCACCTTTGGGGTCATGTTCACACCCGACCAGAACAAGGCTGCCGCCGAAATGGCGCGGGTCTGCAAACCGGGCGGCCGCATTGGCCTGGCCAACTGGACGCCCGACAGTCTGGTCGGCCAGATCTTCAAGACGCTGGGCAAATACCTGCCGCCGCCGGCCGGGGTCAAGCCTCCCGCATTATGGGGCACCGAGGCGCGCTTGCATGAATTGTTCGGTGAGCACATCGACGCCATCAGCATCGAGCGTCGCAACTTTATGTTCCGTTACCACAGCGCCGCCCATTGGCTGGAAATTTTTCGCAGTTTCTACGGCCCGATGCACAAAGCGTTCGCGGCGCTCGATGATAACAAACAGCAGGAACTCGCCACCGATCTGATCGCCCTGGCGGAAAAATTCAATCGCGCCAGCGATGGCACCCTGGTGGCGCCGAGCGAATACATCGAGGTAGTCATCCGTTGCAAGTAGTACTGTACCGGTAACGATCAGAATTAACGAGACGATCGAACATGACAATCGAGAAGGTGTAAAACGCGCTGCCGACATTTCTTAGGAGACCAGCATGACTGAAGAAAATCGTATCAAGTATCTACGCATTGCCCTGCTACTGGTGGGACTGACCTTCACCTTCGGCATCTGGCCGCTGGGTATCGTCTGGCCAACAGGGTGGACGTGGCATGAGGGAGGGCGGTCGGAATATCTGGAGATGATCCTGGGCATTTATGCCACGCTGGGCATATTCCTGATGATCGCATCGCGGGATCCCATGGCGCACCGCAGCCTGATCTGGTTCGCCGTCTGGTCGAGCATTGTGCACGGCGGAATCATGGGTATTCAGTCGGTCGTCAACACCATGCATATGGGACATCTCATCGGCGACGTTGCGGCCCTGATTGCGGTGGCGGTAGTATTGGCACTGCTGACGCCGCGTTCTGTTCAAGTGGCACGATGACTCTTTCTTACCAGAAACGTTGCCGGTAGTCTGACCCGGGTGGTGACACGGGTCCGTGACGTGTCACCACCGTGGCGTCAAAAAAAGCCGCGATCTTGTCATCTGGCGCGCGGCACGGTGTGTGGTCCCGCGGTCGAGAAATGTAGCATACGCTACCGTCACGAGGCGGCGGCCAGACAAAATGATTAGGAATAAACGCCATGGGTAAGCGATTCGACAGCATTCTGGACACCATCGGTCATACACCGGTAGTCCGCATAAACAAATTGGCGCCCCGGGGCGTCAACCTTTACGTCAAGGTCGAATCTTTTAATCCCATGGGCTCGGTGAAAGACCGGCTGGCCCTGGGTGTCATCGAAGATGCCGAGCGCCGCGGCGAACTCAAACCCGGCCAAACCATCGTCGAAGCCACCAGCGGCAATACCGGCATCGGTTTAGCCATGGTCTGCGCGCAGAAGGGTTATCCGCTGGTCATCACCATGGCCGAGAACTTCAGCGTGGAACGCCGTAAACTGATGCGATTTCTCGGGGCCCGTGTGGTTCTGACGCCGGCCGACCAGATGGGTTCCGGCATGGTGGCAAAGGCAGAGGAGCTGGCCAGGACACACGGTTGGTGGCAGCCGCGACAATTCGAGAATCCGGCCAACGCCGAGGTACACGCCAGGACCACATCCGTCGAGATTCTGGAAGATTTTTCTGATATTTCGCTTGACTACTGGGTTACCGGTTTCGGCACCGGCGGTACGCTGAAT
>DKAS01000139.1 GCA_002448875.1 Proteobacteria bacterium UBA6920
ACCACGCCGCCGGCATGCTTGCCGGCATTGCGGGTCAGGCCTTCGAGCTTGCGCGCCAGATCGAGAATAGCGCGCACATCCTCATCCTCTTCATAGCGCTGGCGCAGCGCTTCTTCCTGTTCCAGCGCCTTATCCAGGGTGATGCCCAGGTCGTTGGGAATCATTTTCGCGATCTTGTCGACGAAACCGTAGGGGTGACCGAGCACGCGACCGACGTCGCGCACCACCGCCTTGGCCGCCATCGAGCCGTAGGTAATGATCTGCGATACCTTGTCGCGGCCGTAGTGGCGGGCCACATAGTCTATGACTTCGTCGCGCCGCTCCATGCAAAAGTCGACATCGAAGTCGGGCATGGACACGCGCTCGGGATTGAGAAAACGCTCGAACAGCAAATCGTATTTCAGGGGATCCAGATCGGTGATGGCGAGCGCGTAGGCCACCAGCGAACCGGCGCCGGATCCGCGCCCCGGCCCCACCGGGATGCCATTATCCTTGGCCCAGCCGATAAAGTCGGCGACGATGAGGAAGTACCCGGCAAAGCCCATGCCGTTGATCACCGTCAGCTCCAGTTCCAGGCGATCACGATACGGCTGCGCGTCGAGTGCCGGCGTCTGCGCGCGCAGCGCCTGCAGGCGCTGCTCCAGGCCCTGGCGCGCCTGCTGCGCGAGAAATTCGCCGATGGCGACCCCCGGCGGCACGGGGAAATCCGGCAGGAAAACCTTGCCCAGGGTCAGCGTCACATTGCAGCGCTTGGCGATCTCCAGCGAGTTGGCAATGGCTTCGGGAATATCGGCAAACAGCTGCGCCATTTCCTGCGGATCGCGCAGATACTGCCATTCGGAGTAGCGGCGCAGGCGCCGCGGATCGTCCAGTACCCGCCCATCGTGGATGCAGACCCTGGCTTCATGCGCCTCGAAGTCGTCACGCAGGAGAAAATGCGCATCGTTGGTGGCCACTACCGGCAGATCCTGCTCCGCCGCCAGCAGCAACGCCTGCTGGATATAGGCTTCCTCCTGCTCGCGGCCGGTGCGGGTCAACTCCAGATAGTAGTGATCGGCAAAATGCTGCTGCCAGAAGCGCAGAGCCTCGCGGGCCTGCGCCTGTTGCCCTGCGAGCAGAGCCTGGCCCACGTCCCCCAGACGCCCGCCGGAAAGAACGATCAGACCCTCGCGCCGCTCCACCAGCCAGTCGCGGCTGACCTGAGTGCGTCCCTGGTACTGGCCTTCGAGATAGCTGCGGGACAGCAGGCGGCAGAGATTGTCATAGCCGGTCTGATTGCGGCACAGGACGACGATGCGGTGCGGGTTGTTGCTGTCCGCTTCGTTTTGCAGCCACAGGTCGGCGCCGAGCAGCGGTTTGATGCCGGCCTGCAATGCCGCGCGGTAGAACTTCACCGCCGCGAACAGATTGCTCAGGTCGGTAATGGCGATGGCCGGCATCTGCATACGCGCAGCTGCCGCCACCAGCGGCTTGATGCGCAACAGGCCGTCCGCCAGGGAGTACTCGGTATGGACGTGCAGATGAGCGAAATTGGACACTGTCGATTGTTACCCGCGGCCGGTCGACGTTGCCTCAGTTTTTATTGGCGCCCTGATCTATCCAGTCCCGAATCAGTTTAATGGCTTCCGGTGCCAGCGGTTTACGTTCGCCGTGCGGCATCTTCAGGCTCTTGTCCGCCCGCCCCTCCACCAGAGTGACCAGGGTGCTGGACAGGCTGCTGCCGGGGGTGATGATGGGGCCGAACTTCGTTCCCTTCATCAGATTATCGTAGGATTCCAGGCTCAGGCCGCTGGCTTCCAGTCCGGGCCCGCCGGGCTTGTGACATTCGAGACAGTAGGCATTGAGCAAAGGCTGTACGTCGTTGGCGAAACTCACGGCACGGGTCGCTTCTTTCTTGTCACCACACGCGCTCAGGGTGGTGGCAGTCAGCAACACGGCGGCAAAAAGAACACGTTGCTTCATACAAGGTCCTGTGGAAGATGGCTAAGGATTGATGGCTGGCCTTAGTATAACTCAGGCGCTGGCATTAATCCTGTCATTGACCAAGCCTTGGTGCCGGGTCAATGACATGATTAAAACAAGAGCGCTTATGGCCGCCCCACCCTGTCCTGCCCCCGGGCGGGTTGATTCTGCCCCAGCGCCAAAGCCGGCACGGGACCGGCAATAAACCATAATAATAACGAACATGCGGATTTTTATGACGATAGCGGAGCGCTCTCCAGCAGCTGCGCCACCGGCCGGAAGGAACGCCGGTGCACGGCGCTGACCCCGTGCCGGCGTAATGCCTGCAGGTGGGCGCTGGTGGGGTAACCCTTGTGTCCGGCAAATCCATAATCGGGATAGACGGCGTCCAGCCGGTCCATTTCCCGGTCGCGATACACCTTGGCGATGATGGAGGCGGCGCTGATCACCGGCACCGTGGCATCGCCCTTGACGATGCAGCGCGCCGGACACGGCAGACGCGGATCCTGATTGCCATCGACCAGGGCCTGCAGCGGCTGCACCGACAAGGCCATGACGGCGCGGCGCATGGCCAGCAGGCTGGCCTGCAGGATATTGAGCTGATCGATTTCCTCCACTTCTGCGCGTCCGATGGCCCAGGCCAGCGCCAGCCTGCGGATTTCTTCGTCCAGCTGCTCGCGCCTGGCGGCGCTGAGCTTTTTCGAATCCGCCAAGCCGGACGGAATCCGGTCGGGATGCAGAATCACCGCCGCCGCCACCACCGGACCGGCCAGGGGGCCGCGACCCACTTCATCGACGCCGGCGATCAACTCCCCATACGGGTCCATGGCTGCTGTATACCTCAGCGGGCCGCCGCCAGCGCCAGCACGGCATCGGCCGCCTTACTGCTGGCGTCGCAACGCAATTGCTGATGAATGGCGCTGAAGCGGCTGCGCAGGCGCTGGCGTTCAGCGTCGCTGTGCAGAAAATACAGAACTTTTTCCGCCATCGGCCGCGGATCGATCTGGTCCTGAATGAATTCCGGCACCAGCATCTCCCCCGCCAGCAGATTAGGCAGGGCGAAGCGGTCGATGTGCAGCAGACGACGGGCGATCCAGGCGGTCAGGCGCGACACCCGGTAGGCCACCACCATGGGTCGTTTCAGCAGCATGGCCTCCAGGGTGGCGGTGCCGGACGCGAGCAGAACGATGTCGGCGGCGGCCATCACTTCATGGGTGTGGTCCACCAGCACCCGCAGCGTCAGGTCCGGCGCGTATTGCGCCGCCAGCTCGCTGATGCGCTGGCTGGCACCGGCATGGGCAGCGGCAACGAGAAAAACCAACTGCGGAATCTCGTTGCGGCAATGGCGCGCCGTGCGCAGGAAATCCGGCAGCAGATAATTGATCTCGGAAAAACGGCTGCCGGGCAGGATCGCCACCACTTGGGCATCCGCCGCCAGCTGCAGAGATCGCCGCGCCTGCGCCTGCTGGTCTTCGAGGGCGATGGCATTGGCCAGCGGATGACCGACGAAGGTAACCTGCATTCCCTGCTGCGCGTAAAACTGCGCCTCAAAGGGAAACAAGGTCAGCATATGATCCACCGCCTGGGCGATTTTCTTCACCCGATAGCTGCGCCATGCCCACACCGAGGGACTGACGTAGTGCACGGTCTTGATGCCGCGCCGGCGCAATTGCAGTTCCAGACCGGTGTTGAACGAGGGCGCGTCGACGCCGATGAACACGTCGGGCGGGTTGGCGATGAAATGGCGCAGCAGGGCTTTGCGGATGCCCAGAATCTCCCACAGGTGGGGCAGCACTTCGGTCAGACCCATGACCGCGAGTTTTTCCATGGGAAACAGGCTGCGACAGCCGGCGGCCAGCATGCGCGGCCCGCCGATGCCGTAGATTTCCGCCTGCGGGTGGCGACGGCGGAGTTCGCCGATCAAATCCGCGCCCAGTACATCTCCCGACGGTTCTCCCGCAACGATGCCTATGCGCATGGACTGGATTCCGGTCGCGGCAGGAGCGGCATGCGGCGCCCTCAGCGCGCGATGCCGCGTTCGCTCTTGCTGATGAAATCGATCATCGCCTGCACCTCGGCGTGATCCTGCCCCAGCGGGGCAAGTTCCTGCAGCGCCTCTTCCAGGCGCAGGTTGGAACGATAGATGATCTTGTAGGCCTTGCGCAGCACTTCCATGGTTTCCTTGGAAAAACCGCGGCGGCGCATGCCTTCGGTATTCAAGCCGTAGGGTTTGGCCCAATGGCCGGAAACCGTAACATACGGCGGTATGTCTTTCTGTACCATGCTGGCGAACGAAGTGAATGCGTGCTGACCCACCCGGCAGAACTGCAGGATCAGGGTGAAACCGCCAAGCACCACATGATCGTCAACGATCACATGACCGGCCAGTGAAGTGTTGTTGGCAAAAATGGTGTTGTTGCCAACGACACAGTCGTGGGCAAGATGCACGTAAGCCATGATCCAGTTGTCGTTGCCGATACGGGTGTAGCCCCGATCCTGCACCGTCCCGCGATTGAAGGTGCAGCCTTCGCGGATGACATTGCGGTCGCCGATTTCCAGGGTGGTCGGCTCACCGCCGTATTTCTTGTCCTGCGGCACCTCACCCAGGGAAGAGAACTGGAATATTTTATTGTCTCTGCCGATGCGCGTCGGACCGTTGATCACCACATGTGGCCCGATCCAGGTCCCGTCACCGATCTCGACATCGGCACCGATCACCGTATACGGCCCGATACTGACATTGGTGCCGATGCGGGCTTTGCTATCTATAACGGCGGTTGGATGTATCATCGCCGGGCCGACATGATGGATGCGCTGGCCGCCACTTTGTCGCCGACGCGGGCCTGTGCGTCGAACTTCCAGACATCGCGCACCGCCTTGCGGTAAATCACCTCCAGGATCAACTGGTCGCCGGGTGATACCACGTTCTTGAAGCGCGCGTCATCGATGCCGACCAGGTAATAAATGGAATCCGGACTGGGCGTGATGGCCGCTGTCTTGAACGCCAGAATGCCCGTGGCCTGCGCCAGCGCTTCAATTATCAGCACCCCCGGCATGACCGGTTTCTGGGGGAAATGCCCGAGAAAATACGGTTCGTTGTAGGAAACATTCTTGATGGCCACCAGACGATCGCCAGGTATGCATTCAACTACCTTATCCACCAGCAAAAACGGATACCGGTGAGGCAAATGCTCCAGTATCTGATTGATATCCATTACGGTTTCCACTCATTTACCCTTGTCGTTGTTATCGGTTGCCCCGTGCGGTGGCGACCGCGCCGGCTTGGCGCAGACGGCCCTATAATACCAGAAATTCGATTCTTGCGATGGCGCCCGGCGCCCGCTGACGTGCGGATGCTAACGGCGATGGGCCGGTCGGCGTGAACCGCGCAATGATGGCTATGCGGAATAAACACAGAGGTTGGGCGCAGGGCCGCGCCGGACACCGACGAAAAAATCCGGTTGACGATTTATTTCTTGTCGCTACCCGATCCTACCAGACGCTTCAATACCTGTTCCGTAATGTCGACCTTGTCGCTGGCGTACAGCACACCGTCGGTCAGAATCAGGTCAAAGCCGTTTTCCCGCGCCAGCGCCACGATCACATCCGACACCTGACGCTGCAGCTTGCTCAGTTCTTCGTTGCGCCGCATGTTGAAATCCTCGCGAAACGAATCCTGATCACGGCGAATCTCCCGCTTCTGCGCCGTAAGATCGCGTTCTATGCGCATACGTTCCGCGTCGCTCATGATGGCGCCGTCTTTTTCCAGCTTCTCTTCCATGCCGCGCAGCTTTTTCTGCATCGCCACCAGATCCTGATCGCGTGGCGCAAACTCCTTTTCCAGACGCCGCCGTGCGGCTTCCGCCTGCGGCGCATCTTCCAGCACTTTGGCCGCGTTGACCACGCCGACCTTGAGATCCGCGGCCACGGCGGCGGTATAAGTCCCTGGCAGGGCAAGCGCCGCCCACAGACATGTTTGAACTATTAAGCGCATGGAATTCTTTACCATAATATTATTAGTGTAAAGCAACCTGCCTATATTGTAACTAAAATGGCGCGCCAATGTACCATTGGAACACCCGCGTCTGGTCGTACCGGGTCTCACCGATGGGCCAGCCCCAATTGAAGGAGAACACGCCTATGGGACTGACCCACAGGACGGCGAAGCCATAAGCCGTGCGCATCCGGTCATCGATGGCGGTATCGATGGTGTCCCGGGAATTGCGGTTCAGCAGGCGCACGGTGCCGCTGTCGACGAAGGTGCTGATCCGGAAATTCTTGCTATTTTCCGCGAAAGGTATCGGAAAAATCAACTCTGCATTGGCCACCATCTTGGTGTCCCCGCCGACGGCATCCCCGGTCTCCCGGTCCCTGGGGCCCAGGCTGTTGGGGCGGTAACCGCGCACCGTCTTTACCCCGCCAGCGAAATAGCGTTCAAAAAACGGCAGCTCCTGGGTCTGGCCATAGCCGGCGCCGTAGCCAAGAAAGCTGCGCAACTGGAACACCCAGCCATCCGCCAGCTCCCAATCCATTTCCTGATCCTGGCTGACTTTATAGTATTCCAGATCCCCGCCCGGCGTGGCCAGGTCCAGGGAGAAGCGCTGCAGAAAACCGCTTTCCGCCAGGAATGTCCGGTTTCTGGTGTCATGGGTCCAGCCGGTGTCCAAGGTCACGGTATTGAACTCGCGTCCGTTGTCCTGCTGCCAGGTGCGAAACGCCAGCGGCGCCTCATACAGATCCTGGCCATCCGGGCCTTTGAGGGTGTCGCCGTTGGCATCTTTCTTGGTGTCGTTATTCACCTTGAGCAGGGTCTTCTTGAACTCCAGCCCCAGCCGGCCGGTATTGAACTCGCTCAGGGGCAGACCGAAATTCATCCGTGCCCCGCGGTCGTCGGCGGAATAATCGCCATAGCCGCCCTTGGCGGCATCGACGTTGGAATAGAATACCGACATGGTACGGCTGATGCCGCTCTCGGTGAAATACGGATTGGTCCAGGAGAAATTGAGCGTCTTGCGATACCGGTCCTTGACCGCTTCCAGGCTGACGCGCTTGCCGGAACCGACGAAGTTGTTAAGCACTACGTTGGCGTTCAGGGTCAGACCGTTGGGCTGGGCATAACCCACACCGGCCTGCAATTGCCCGCGCGAGCCTTCGGCCACTTTGACGTTGACATCGACCTGGTCGGAGGTGCCGGGCACCGCCGGTGTTTCGATATTGATGTCCTCGAAGAAGCCCAGACGCTGCAGGCGCGTTTTCGAACGATTGAGTTTCTGCGGTGTAAACCAGCCGCCCTCCAGCTGGCGCAGTTCACGGCGGATGACCTCGTCGGAGGTTTCCTCGTTGCCGCTGATGTTGATGCGCCGGACGTAGACGCGGTTGCCCGGATCGACGAAAAAAGTCAGCGCCACGCTCTTGTTGGTATCATCGATATCAGGCACGGCATTGACGTTGGCGAAGGCATAGCCATTGTCACCGAGGCGATCGCTGATGGCGGTGCTGGAATCGGTGACCAGTTTGCGCGAAAAAACTTCGCCGGCCTTGACCTTGACCAGGCCATTGAGCTCTTTCTCATCCACCACCATTTCGCCCATCAATTTGACATCCTTCACCGAATAGCGCTCGCCTTCCTGGATGACGATGGTGATATAGATGTCCTCCTTGTCCGGAGAAATAGACACCTGGGTAGAGAGAATATCGAACTTGATATAACCGCGATCGAGGTAGTACGAGCGCAAGCGCTCCAGGTCACCCTGCAGTTTCTGCTTGGAATACTTGTCGCTGTCGGAAAATACGGTGGCGAATCCCGGCCCAGTCAACTCGAAATCGGCGGTCAGCGTGTTCTCGTCGAACACCTTGTTGCCGATGATATTGATGCGGCTGATGCGGGCCGAAGCGCCCTCGTTGATGACGATGGCCACGTCCACGCGATTGCGCTCGCGGGTGGTGATGCGCGACTCTATCTTCACCGCATACTTGCCCAGGGACACGTACTGCCGGCGGATTTCCTGCTCCATCTGGTCCAGCAGCGAGCGGTTGAACACGCGGTTTTCCCCCAGCCCGACCTCCTTCAACGCCTTCTCCAGCACCTCCGTGGTGATGCTGTCATTGCCGCTGATGGCGATGGAGGCGATGGCCGGCCGCTCCTCCACCTCGATCACCAGCAGATCACCTTTCTGGTAGATCTTCACGTCGGAGAAAAAACCGGTCTTGTAGAGGCTGCGAATCGCTTCCGCAGCTTTATCAGTGCTGGCGATGTCACCGACCTTGAGCGGCAGGTAGTTGAGCACGGTGCCCACCGAGATGCGCTGCAAGCCGGTGACACTGATGTTCTTGATCACGAAATCTTCGGCGGCAGCGCTCTGCAACACTGACAACAGGAGAAACAAAATAAGCGGTCCGGCGCGTCCTGATACCCCATACTGCATCGAGATTGTTATCCTTTATTTTAATATGCGCGCGAAATCGTTGTAGAGAGCGATAGACATGAGCAGCATGAGAATAACCAACCCCACCTGCTGCAGTCTCATCTGGTAGGCTTCCGACAGCGGTCCTCCCTTGATCCACTCGATGCCGTAAAACATCAGGTGACCACCGTCGAGCACGGGTATGGGCAACAAATTTAATACACCCAGGCTCACACTGACAATAGCCAGGAACGCCAGAAACGTCGTCAGGCCAGCGCTGGCGGTGTAACCGGCGTATTTGGCGATGGTGATGGGGCCGCTGAGATTGTCCAGGGACACTTCACCGATGATCATCTTGCCCAGCATCCGCAGGGTGAGGGCCGACATTTCCCAGGTTTTGGCGGTGGCATTGTACAGCCCCTCCAGGGGCCCATAGCGCAAGACGGCGCGCAGCGACTCCGGCACCGGTCCTGGAGGCTGGGCAGCGGCGCCGATCTGACCGATAGTCTGGCCATCCTCCTGCACCACCGCCGGGGTCAACATCAGCTGCAGGGTCTGGTCGGCGCGCTGAATTTCCACCGCCATCGCCTGCCCGGGGTGAGCACGGATGATCTGCACCCACTGCTCCCAGTCGCCAACCACCTGATCCGCGGCGCGCAGAATCTTGTCGCCGGCACGCAAGCCTGCCTGTTCCGCCACTTTGCCCGCCACCACCGAGCCGATGACCGCCGGCAGATCGGGCTGGACCATGGCCAGACCCAGTTGCTCCAACACCCGCCCATCTTTGATGGTATTGATGAAATCCTTGTCCAGCGTCATGGCGACGGTGCGCGTGGGGGCTTCCCCGTGGCGCAGCGTCAATTCCACCCGGCGCGCATCCAGTATGCCGCTGAGAATCGCCTGCCGCACCGCATCCCAGGTGGGCGTGGTCTGGCCGTCGACGGCGACGATTTCCTCATCCGCGACGATACCCGCGGCCGCGGCCAACGAGCCGGTGCTTACCTCCCCTACCAGGGGCCGGATACCCGGCAGACCGATGACGAACATCAACCAGTAGGCAATGATGGCAAACAGAAAATTGAACAGCGGCCCGGCAAAAACAATGGCGCTGCGCTTGCCCAGGGATTGGCGGTTAAAAGCCCGGTGCAGCTCCTCGGCGGGGACCTCGCCCTCGCGCTCGTCCAGCATTTTCACGTAACCGCCCAGAGGTACCGCCGCAAGCACATACTCGGTGCGATCGGCACCGGCGACACGCTTCCACAGCGCCCGTCCGAAACCGATGGAAAAACGTAATACCTTGACTCCCGCCCGCCGCGCCACCCAGAAGTGCCCCAGTTCGTGAACGGTTATCAACAAGCCCAGGGCGACAATGAACGCCGCCAGTGAAAACGCTATATTCCCCATCGACACGTGGTTTTACCCTCGTTTGTGTATCTGGCGCATGGCGTGCGCCCTGGCCTGTTCATCGGCAGCCAGGATGGCTTCCAAAGACTGCGCCGACCCCGGAGGGCAGGCGCCCATTGTATCCTCCACCACGGTCGCTATCTGCGTGAAGCGAATTTTTTTGTCTAAAAAAGCGCCAACCGCAATTTCATTGGCCGCATTCAACACTGCCGGTGCGGTCCCCCCGGCACGGGCGGCCTGCATCGCCAGGCCCAGACAGGGATACCGACCCAGGTCCGGCGCGGCGAAATCCAGGTGCGCCACCTGAAAGATATCCAGCGCCGCCACTCCCGAATCGATGCGTTCGGGCCAGGCCAGGGCGTTGGCAATGGGAATACGCATGTCCGGGTTGCCCAACTGTGCCAGCACCGAACCGTCACGATATTGCACCATCGAATGGATAACGCTCTGCCGATGGATCACCACCTGGATCTGATCCACCCGGGCATTGAACAGCCAGCAGGCTTCGATCACCTCCAGCCCCTTGTTCATCATACTGGCGGAATCCACCGAGATCTTCCTGCCCATCACCCAGTTGGGATGTTTGCAGGCCTGTTCGGGCGTCACCGTCTCGAGCTTCGACAACTCCAGGGAGTGGAAAGGTCCGCCGGAGGCGGTCAGCAAGATGCGCTCGACGCCGGCGCGCTGAATATCCTCGGTAGCATCCGCGGGCATGCACTGGAAAATCGCGTTGTGCTCGCTGTCCACCGGCAGCACGACCGCAGCGTTGGCCCGTACCGTGTCCATAAACAACTGTCCGGACATGACCAGCGCTTCCTTGTTGGCCAGCAGTATGCGTTTTCCCGCCCGCGCCGCCGCCAGAGTAGGCAGCAGACCGGCGGCGCCGACGATAGCCGCAACCACCAGTTGCGTTTCCGTGGCTGCGGCCACCTGCTCCATGGCGGTAACGCCGCTCAGCACCTCGCAGCGACAGCCGCGTTGTTGCAGCAGCTCGCGCAACTGCCCCGCCTGTGCCGCGCCTTCCATGACGGCATAACGCGGCTGAAACTCAACGCATAGCTCGGCCATGCGCGCCACCTGGCTGCGCGCCACCAGGGCGGTAACATGAAAGCGATCGGGATGACGGCGAATCACGTCCACGGTGCTCATGCCGATGGAACCGGTGGCGCCCAGCAGGGTGATACCGGCGGTGCCGGCCGCGGCCGAACTCATAGGCCGGCTCCCAGCAGCAGGGCGAACAGGAACAGCGGTGCGGCGGCGGTGATGCTGTCGATACGGTCCAGCATGCCGCCATGCCCGGGCAGCAGCTGGCCGCTGTCCTTCAACTGTGCCTGCCGTTTGAACAGACTTTCGAGCAGATCGCCGACGATGCAAAACGGCACCACCGCCAGGGAAACGGCAACCAGCCACACGGCCTGCGCCGTTCCGAGGTCGAGCAGCGCGCTGCCCGCGGCGGCGACGATGGCTACGGCGACAAAGCCACCGACCACCCCCTCCCATGTTTTACCCGGGCTGATCACCGGCGCCAGCTTGGTCTTGCCGAATTTGCGCCCCGCAAAATACGCGCCGCTGTCCGCCCAGGAGGTTACCCACAGGAGAAAATAGACATACCCGGGACCGAAGCGTGGGTCGCCGTGCATTACCGTCAGGGCGTACCAGGGTGGCAGCAGCAGCAAGGCACCCAGCAGGATGCGCAGCGGCACCGGCAGGGCGCGCAGATGCAGGCGCTGGGAGAAGAACGCCAGCCACAGGGTAGCCAGCAGCCACCAGACGGCCGCCGTCGCCAGCAGGTAAATCGTCAGCTGCGGCTGATTGCGAAACATCCACCACAGGCCGGCAAAGCCGCCGACTATGACCAGGAAAAAAACGCCCTGCAAGGCCCGGCTGGCAAAACCGGCCAGGCGATTCCATTCATGGGCGCCGATACCGATGGCGACGGCCAGCAAGGCGGCGAATACCAGGGTCGGCGACAGGAAAATGAGCGCAGTCAGCGCCAGCGCCAGGGCGAATGCGGTCAGCAATCGTTGCTTAAGCACGAATCAGCTGCTCCACCTGTTTACCGGTGCGGCCGAAGCGGCGCTGCCGCTGGGCAAAGGAGGCCAGCGCCAGCGCGAACTGCTGCTTGTCGAAATCCGGCCATAGCACGTCGGTGAAATACAGTTCGGTATAGGACAGCTGCCACAGGAGAAAATTACTGATGCGCTGCTCGCCACCGGTGCGGATGAACAGGTCGGGCTCCGGCAGGTCGTGCAGACTCAAGCGAGCCTGCAATGCCGTTTCGTCGACGGCCTCGGGCGCCAGCGTCCCCGCGGCCACGTCACGCGCCAGGGATCGCGCCGCCTGAGTAATATCCCAACGCCCGCCGTAGTTGGCCGCGATCACCAGGGTCAGGCCGGTATTGGCGCGGGTCAACGCCTCGGCATCGCGTATGCTTTGCTGCAATTTGGGCTCAAAACCGCTGACATCGCCGACAATGCGCATGCGCACATTATTGGCATGCAGCTTCTTGACTTCGTGTGACAGGGCAGTGATGAACAATTCCATCAGCAACCCGACTTCCTGGGCGGGACGCCGCCAGTTCTCGCTGCTGAACGCGAACAGCGTCAGCACCTCGATCTTATTTTCGGCGCAAGCCTGGACGATGGCGCGCACCGTCTCCACTCCGGCGCGATGCCCGGAGACGCGCAGCTTGCCGCGCTGTTCAGCCCAGCGTCCGTTGCCATCCATGATAATGCACACATGGCGCGGCATGGTCTGCTGGCAACGATCTATTTCCTGATCACCGTTCGACATCGCTCTCTACCCATTGGCGGCGCGTGAGGAAAGCAGTGACAGCACCTGCTGGCGACGCTCGGCGTTGTCAGATTTCCATCAAGTCCTTTTCTTTTTCTTCCAGGACCTTGTCGATTTCCGCAATGTATTTGTTGGTCAACTTCTGGATTTCTTCCTCGCCGCGCCGCGCATCGTCCTCACTGATCTCCTTTTCCTTCAACAGCTCCTTGAGATCCTGATTGGCGTCACGACGGATATTGCGCACCGCCACCCGGCCGTTCTCCGCTTCGGCCTTGACCAGCTTGATCATGTCGCGGCGCCGTTCCTCGGTCAATGCCGGCAACGGCACCCGGATGACTTCGCCGGCGGATACCGGATTCAAACCCAGATCGCTGTCACGAATGGCTTTTTCCACCACCGGGCCCATGTTTTTTTCCCAGACGGTGACAGTCAGCATGCGCGCATCGGCGGCGTTGACATTGGCCACCTGCTTCAAGGGCACGTCGGAGCCATAATAGGAAACCATGACGTGATCCAGCAGACCGGGATGAGCCCGCCCGGTGCGCATCTTGGACAGATCATGCTTCAAGGCCTCGACGGATTTGCGCATGCGCGCTTCGGCGTCCTTCTTGATATCCTGGATCATGCCTGGTCTCCCCTTTCGATGAGCGTACCTTCGTCCTCGCCGTTGATGATGCGCAGCAGCGCGCCCGCCTTGTTCATGTCGAACACCCGCAGCGGCATATTATAGTCACGACACAGGGCAATGGCGGTGGCATCCATTACCATCAGTTTCTTTTCCAGAGCTTCGTCGTAGGTCAGACGCGTATAGCGGGTGGCGTCCGGAAATTTTTTCGGGTCCGCGCTGTAAACTCCGTCCACCTTGGTGGCTTTGATCACCAGCTGCGCGCCGATTTCTATGCCGCGCAGGCTGGCGGCGGAATCGGTGGTGAA
>DKAS01000146.1 GCA_002448875.1 Proteobacteria bacterium UBA6920
CTTGATCTGGTACTGCAGGCAGGGGCGCGAGCGGTTGTTGAACACACTGTCCTCGCATTGTCGCACCGGAAACAGCTTTTGCAGCAGATAAAGGGTTTCGCGCACGGCGGCGGCGCCGGGATAAGGCCCGAAATACCGGCCCGGCTGCTTTTTAGCGCCGCGGTGGAAACTGAAACGCGGAAAGGGGTGCTCGGCGGCAAGGTAGATATAGGGATAACTCTTGTCATCACGCAGCAGGATATTGTAGCGCGGCCTGTGCTCCTTGATCAGATTGTTTTCCAGCAGCAGCGCTTCGGTTTCCGTATGCGTGACCGTGATTTCCATGGCGGCAACCTGCCCGACCAGGGCGCGGGTTTTGGCGTCCAGATGGGTTTTCTGAAAGTAGCTGGCAACGCGCTTTTTCAGCTGCCTGGCCTTGCCGACGTAGAGAATGTTCCCCTCGCCATCGTACATGCGATAGACACCGGGCATTGCCGGCAGCTCCCGCAGAAAGGCCCTGGTCGCCTCGGGACTGGTCAGTGGATGACGGGTGGCTTCGGTCATGGACGTTGGTCCAGGTGACGGCGGATAGTGCGGAAAATGTCATGAAACATTTCCTCGGTCAAACGCCGGGTCTGGGTGTTGTAACGGCTGCAATGGTAGGAATCAAACAGGGTGCGCCCCGTGGGCAGCTCGTGCACCGCGCCATGAGCGAATTTATAGTCGCGCAGTTTCAGGCCGCAGGCCTTGATGACGGCGGCGTGGGCGATATTGCCCAGCGCCAGCAGCGAGGCCGCGGCCGGCAGGGTGGCAATTTCCGCCGCGAGAAACACGTTGCACTGGCTGATTTCGCCGCCTTCCGGCTTGTTGGCCGGCGGCAGGCACTTGACGGCGTTGGTGATGCGGCAGTTCTTCAGTTTCAGGGTATCCCGCGCGTGCAGTGATTGCGGCTGATTGCTGAAGCCGAACTGGTACAGGGTCTGATACAAAATGATGCCGGCATGGTCCCCGGTAAACGGCCTGCCGGTGGCATTGGCGCCGTGCATCCCGGGCGCCAGGCCGACGATTAATAAGTCCGGCCTGGCGGCGCCAAACGGCGCTACCGGCCGGGCATGATAATGGGGATAGTCTGCCGCCACCTCGCGGAGGAAGCGGCTCAGCCGCGGACAGCGATGGCAGTCGGGATCGAATACGGTAGGCTTGATCATCTTTTCCAGAACCCTTGCGGTTACTCCATCGGGGTATTTCTCTACCCATAGAGAGGAGAAGGTTAATGCATTGAATTTTTTAAGCATATAGCACAGTTGGCGCGGGTTTGTCGCGCGGCGACGACCGTGAAGCCAGTGCCGCTACGGGCAAGGCACCTCACCTTTCCCGCGAAACTGACGCTATAATAAGTTAACTTTTATCAAGGATTCTCTCAATTATGTCGTCCCGGATCGTTCTACGTTTTGCCCTGACCCTGGGTCTGGCGCTGGTGCTCGAGTCATGCCTGGTCCATACAGACAAAACGCTGAAGACCTACCCCATCAGGCAACAGGTCATGCGTATCATTCAGGGTGGAGAGCATATGGAGTATGTGGTAACGGGGTTCCGCCTGCTGCCCACGCTGCAATCGGAAAACATCCACGGCTCCATGACCGTGGATTGGCAATTGGACAGTATTTTCAATCCGACCACCAGTCTGTCCATGAATGTGCTGAAGGCTACCACCAACCTGGATATCCTGGGGACGGAGACAGCTACCGTGCAATATTTTACCCAGAGTCCGGTGGACGCCGTGGACGCCGGTTCGCTGTACCTGGTGGCGACGCAAGGCGCCAGCAAAGACGATCTCTACTGGGTGGAAACCGATGCGTCGCATATTACGCCCGAGCCGGTCAAGGTGCTGTGGTCACCGCTGGATCCCAACGATGCAACGCTGCATCCCTACGCTTTCGACATTATCAGCAGTTGCAATGCGGGCGGTTGCGACAAACTGAACGGCAGCCTTGTGCTCAACGGCAACCAGATCGAGCGGACACCCGACAACCAGGTTGTAATAGAAAAAATCGAAACCCAGTACGGCAATTTCTATACCTACCGCGTGGGCTACAGCGGGACTCTGTACAGCGCGGAAACACTGACCGCCTCCGTCGATCCGCGGTTAAGCTGCGCGGTCGGTGCCCAGGGATATTCGAAAATAGACCCGAGCTTCTACAATATCAACCCTGATATAGGTATCGTGCGTATGGTCAATACCTGCGTGGTCGCCGGCATAACCCTGGAACTCAACGCCACCCTGCGCGATTCCAACATCGTTCTCACCCCGGATAATCCTTAACCGGGAGGACCAGCGCGCCTGTTGCAAGCACCGTCTAGTCGTGACGCAGAGCTTCCACCGGCTTGAGGGCGGCGGCGCGTTTGGCCGGATAATAGCCCGAGGCCAGGCCGACGGCGACCGATACCAGCAGCGCCACCAGAATAATCAGCCACGGGGGTTGCAGCGGGATCTGTAAAATCCGCTGGGCGATGGCGCTGCCGCTGAAGCCGATGATCAGGCCAACCACCCCTCCCAGAGAACTGATGACCACCGCCTCCAGGACGAACTGCAGGCGTATGTCCTGCTGGCGCTNNACCGAAACCAGCATGATGTTCATGATGCCGACGCCGCCCACCAGCAGCGATACCGACGCCGCGATCAGGCCGATCAGAGAAATGTTGGATAGAATGCGATTGGCCGTGTTGATCCAGGATTCCATGGTGTCCGCCGTATACTGGAAACGATCGCCGTAGCGCCGGTTGAGCAGGCCGGTCACCTGCTCCACTGCATCCCGGGTCTGTGCCACGGAATGCGCCTCGATCAGCAACTGGTGGATGTCCTTGGAGGACAGCAGCTGCTGATGCACACTGTAGGGGATGTAGACTTTGTTGTTGACGTCGTAGTTTTCCGCCGCGCCGATGCTGGCAAGAAAATCCCGGTGTTTTTCCTTGAGCACGCCGATAATCACGAACTTCTGCTCGCCGAGGCGGATAGACTTGCCCAATGGACTTAAATGCTGGCCGAACAGGTGTTCCTGGACCGCCGGGCCGATGATGGCGACATTGCGCCGGTTATCGATATCCTCGTCGCGGAAGTTGCGGCCGAGGGTGAATTCATCGCGGGAAATCTCGAAAAATTCGCCGTCCACCCCTTCCAGGATGGCGTTGTCGAAGCGGTTGCCATAGCGGAACAATTGCTGCCAGTCGGCGTAATAGACTTCAGGCGATACCCGGCTGACCGCCGGACAGCATCCCTGCCGGATCTGCTCCAGATCGAGGTTGGTAATGCCGGAGCCGCTGCGTTCGCTGTTGTATGGACCCTCCTGCTCACGGTGGCGATAGATCCAGATGGTTTGCAGGCCATAGCTGGCCAGTTCGGAAAACACGTAGTGATGCACCGTCTGGGTGACGGTACCTACGGCCATGACCGCGACGATGCCGATGAAGATGCCGAGAATGCTCAACAGGGTGCGCAGCAGATTGTCGCGCAACGCCCAGAACGCCTGCAGGTAGATATCACGAAGTTGTCCAAGCATCATGCGGTCAATCCAGGAATCAATTGTAAGTGATTTTCTCGATGACGCCGTCTTTCATCCGCGCGACGCGCTTGGCATAGGCCGCAATATCGTCTTCGTGGGTGACCATGACAATAGTCTTGCCCGCGCGGTTGAGGGATTGAAACAAGGTCATGATGTCGTGCCCGGTCCTGGTATCCAGGCTGCCGGTCGGTTCATCGGCGATGATGACGTCGGGATCGTTGACCAGCGCCCGGGCAATGGCCACGCGTTGCTGCTGCCCGCCCGACAGCTTGGCGGGCACGTGATACATGCGATCCCGTAAACCCACCAGATTGAGAGAATTCGCCGCCCGTTGCATGCGCTGCGGCGGCTGCACCCCGGCGTAGATCATCGGCAATTCGACATTGCGCAGGGCATTGAAGCGGGGTATGAGATTGAACATCTGGAACACGAACCCCATATGCCGCAACCGGATGTGGGTCAGCTCATCTTCGCCCAGCAGATCGATGCGCTGTCCGGAGAACTGATAGACGCCCCGATCCAGGGTATCCAGACAACCGATGATATTGAGCAGGGTGGACTTACCCGATCCGGAAGGGCCCATGATGGCGATGAAATCGCCTTTATGTATGTTGAGCGACACGCCATTCAGAACGGGCACCAGCATTTCGCCCGCCCGATAGGCCTTGCTCACATTGATCAGGTCGATCATTCAACGGTTTGCGTGGCGACGATGCGTACGGCATCGCCTTCGTGCAGGGAACTGGCGTCGCGCGGCATGATGACTTCCTGCCGGGGTTTGACGCCCTGCAGGATTTCCACGTGAGTGAAATCCTCCAGACCGATCACCACCGGGCTGAAATGCACCTTGCCGTTTTCTATCACCGCAACCCAGGTTTTGCCATTGCGGGTGATGAGCGCCTCAATGGGCAGTTTGATGATGTTGTTGCTGGACGAGGTGCGGATTTCCGCGTCCACTTGCTGGCCGAAACGCAGTTCCGGGGCCGAACTGCCCAGGGTTACGAACACGGACACCGTATTGGCGCTGTCCTCGCGGTTGGCGGCGGGCGCGACGCGGGAAACGGACTCCATCCAGCGCTGTCCCGGATAGGCGTCCGAGGTCAACGCCACCACCTGGCCGATTTTGATGCTGCTGCTGTCGGCGGAGTCGACCTTGACCTCGATTTCCTTGGCGCTCAGATCGACCAGGGTAAATATGGCCTCGCTGGGCGAAACCCATTGGCCGACCTGTACGTGACGCGCGGTAACGGTACCGGAGAACGGCGCCAGAATGGACAGTTTGTCCAGGGACAAACGGGTGGAACGCACTTCCTCTTTGGCCACGCTTTCACGCGCCCGGGCCGATTTCAACGCGGCCTCTGCTTCATCCACCGCGTATTTCGACACCGCGCCCAACTGGAAGGCATTATTCATGCGGCGCCAGGTTTTCTCCGCCAGCGCCGTTTCTTCCTGAGCGCTCAACAGATTGCCCTCGGAACGCTTCAGGTCGCTGATCGCCTGCTCGTTCTCCAGTTCGGCCAGAATGTCCCCTTTCTTGACCTGGCTGCCCTCGTTGGCCTTCAGGGATACGATCTGCCCCGGCGATGAAGGGCTGACATCCACCTTCATTTTGCTGACTACTTTGCCCGGCACGACGATGGCCTGATGAATATTGCCCAGACCGACGCGCACGGTTTCTACTTCAACCGCGGTTCCACCGGTGAAGAAATCACCAACTCCAGTAAAGAGCAGCAGGATGGCAATGACGCCGGCGCCGATAATGATCTTATATTGTTTTACCAGCAAGGCGATTCTGCCCAGGATTTCCGAACTCATATTGCCATAGGGCGATTGATAGAGCGTATCCTGGAAATTGACCAGATCAAGATTGATATCCAGGGCGGTGATCATTTTCTTATCGCCGGCGATGGGCTCCGGCGCAGCGTTTTCCCGCTTCGCCTCGCTCTGGGTCGATGCCGGCCTTTCCTGACCGGGAATCAGGCCGGAAAACAGGTTTTCGAAATCCGTTTCCGACGGTGCCGCCTGTTCGATATTGAAATGATTGGCTTCCTTTTCCCTGACTGGCGGTTTGCGGGTCGTGGGAACGGCCGGCTCCGCCGGACGCGCGTCATGTTGACGGGGGCGAACGGCGGCCGGTACCGGCTTTTCGTCGGGATAGTTTTGCGGAGAGTCCGCGGCATCAGCCGCCTTGGCACGTGCCTGGGCCCGCAACTTGGCAATCAAGGCCGCGGCGTCGTTCATCTGCTTCTTACTGTGTTCCTGATGTTCCCAGAACGACCCCTGCTGTCGATGCCCCGCCAGGCGCTCCAGGCCCTGGCGCGATTTTTCGCTGATCTTTTCCACGGCGGTAATCACCGCGCCCTTCAGCGCCTGGGTGAGATTATTGCCTGCGGGCGCAAATGGACTGACCGGCAGATCGGAAAGATCATCGGGCAGCGGTGGTTGCGTCTGCATACGCTGCCCCAGCGACTGGTTCATAACCGGCGGCGCGGCGGGCGCGGATGGAGGGCGCGCCGGGATACGGTTACCCGAAGGTATGTGTGGTGCGTGCGGCGGACGCGGCTTGGGCGGCGTGGCATGGGGCCGCGCCGCCGCGCCGGCAGTTGTGCCGCCACGGATGGTGCTGCGCGGCGGCAAGGGCGCGCCGGGCCGCGGTCGCGGGCTGGCCGGCGTGCGCGGCGGAGCTGCGTTGCCGGCCGACGACGCCGCGGCCGCTTGCGCCGACGGTGTAGGGGCTGCCGCCGGCTGATCGAACGGTGCCTCTTGTGGCGGCAGATCAAAACCGCTGAGCGGCGCCATTACCGCCTGCCGGCTGGGAATCAGGTCTCTGACCTTTTCCACCAGCACTTCACCGGAGATGGGCTTGACCAGAACAGCATTGGCGCCGGCTTCGTACAAACGTAACAGCGTTTCTTTTTCGGTATTGCCGGTGATAACGATGACCGGCAGCAACTTTTTTAATGGGTGACCGCTGCGCCTGATGAACCGCACCAGTTCGTCGCCGTCCATTCCGGCGTTGTCCAGGTTCATATTGGTGATCAGCAGGTCAAAGTTTTTTTGCAGAACGGCGACGACGGCCGGTTCGGCCGAGTTGTAGTGGTCGACTTGAAAACCCTGTTCGGTCAGAATCTTCTGCGTGACATAGGCCGACGTTTTGCTGTCGTCTACATAGCAAATATGACCCAAGCCGCCGTGGGTGTTTAACTTGATGCCCGAACTATCTAATGGTGTGTTGCCCGAGGCTACGCCAGACCACTCTTTCATGAAAACTACCTGTTACCTTCCGTATTGACTGGAATTAGTGCATTCCCATAACACGGAATGATATATCGTTATCATTAATACTCTATATAAATTTGCAAAAACTTATTTATTATCGGGCTGAATGTAAGATGGATGCGGCTTAGACACGCTGACTGCTTCCACACCCCCTCCCCCTACGACCCCGTGTGTGTGAATTATAAGATTATATGTTAAATAGATAAACGAAAGTTTTATTATGACGGAGTGTAGTTTAATTTGATTCGCGGATAAATTCTTATTGGGGGGTATTTTGAATTAAAATGTTGAGCAAGTCTAATCCGCTTGCTCAATCTCCCGGCATGATCAGCGCCAGGCCTTCAAACAACAACGGATGAGCTTCGCAAATTATTGAATCTATTACATTTTCGCTAAGCCCTGTGACGCGCCAGGCTTCCGGGTGAATTCTTTCGTAGTGCCGTTTCCTGTCGTTTTCATGTTCCTCCGCGATGTCCGAGATAATATTTGCAATATGAACGATGGCGGTATCCACCGGATTTTCCACGGCTAACTCCGGGGTATGGTGGAAACGGATGGTGTCTTCCAGACTTTTTGGTAAATGCCAGGATTTAACCAGTTCGGCACCAATTTCCGCATGATCAAAGCCAATGATGGTGCGTTCGGCGATGTACGTTTCTTCGCCCGTCAGTTTGATACGTTTCAGGGTTTTATTGGCCAAATCCGGGACTTTATGAAAAATGACCAGCTGCCCCAGATCATGCAACACACCGGCGACGAACAAACGCTCGCTGTGGAGTATTCTGCATTGCTTGGACAGTAGTCGGGAAACGATCCCGGTAAAGATGCTGTGACGCCAGAAAGCCGCCATGTTTTCCAGGTCCATGGGGATGTTGGAAAAAGTGCGCACGGCCGACACCGCGACCACCAGATCGCGTAGCTCACGAAAGCCTATTACCGTAACGGCGCGACTGATGGTGCTTATTTTCGATTGAAACCCATAGAATGAACTGTTGGCCACCCGCAGCAGGCGCGCGGTCAAGGCCGCATCCTGGCTGATGACTTCGCCTATTTCCGTGGCCGAGTATTTCGGGTCATCCACCATGAGATTAACCCTGATACAAACATGGGGAAGGGACACCAGCTTTACCATGCCCTTTACCATTGATTCCGGTGTCAAATCGCTTTTCTCTTCGGGAAGCATTGCTTGTTCACTCATTAGCCACAGGGTTAGCTTGGGTGCGTCGCCGGTCGGTCTGCCCGGCGCGGCGACCTGACGCACTATCACTGTGTTCCCTATCGGCGGGGATACGAAATTATTTACGTGCCGGTGATGCGATGTCGTCGTTTTGCGAAGCGAATACAACGTCATTCTGAAAATATCCTGGTGAACCCACTAATAATTTTCCTTACCCTGCCGATAGCAAGTGTTAGCAATCCCTTGTAACCCGGTAAATTCCTTATCAAATTTGAGAATTGGGGCAAGGGCGAATTTTTTCTACGAGGCCAGAAATGATAAAGAAAGCAGCATGGGGCTTGGCTACACTGGTGACACTGGCAAGCAGTCCGGCGTTGGCGGAAATCGATAGCGGGAATTATGTCGGCGTGAGCTACTACCGGGAAAATGTCGAAGGCAAGCTGGAAGGCGAAAACTATCCTACTGATTTGAACAAGCTCGACAGCTTTCATGTGCGCTATGGTTTCTTTCTCGCCAGTTTCCTCGCCGTGGAATTTCACGGCGGTGGTTCCCTGCCCTCGTACAACAGTTCGGGACGCAGCGCCGTGAACAACTATTTCGGCGCCGCCTTCGGCCGTTTGAACATCCCGCTGACGCGCAAGCAGATAAATCTCTATGCGCTGGGCGGTATCGCCACCGGCAGTTACACAGCGGACACCGGAACGCAGAATGTGGGTGAAATTTCCGACACCAAGACCGGTACCAGCTTCGGCGTGGGCATCGAGGTCTACTCCAACAAAACCACCGGCATGAGTTTCGAGTTTTACCGCTACCTGCAGGCGGAAGACTTTCGTTCCGACGGCGCGGCCATCGGCTTCGTCCACCACTTCAGCCTGGCCAAACTTCTGTTCTGAGCCGGTCTTCGGCACCTGATCCGCTCCGGCCGGCATCCGCCCGCGCCGGCGTTACCCCCTTTTTTCCGCGTTTGAAGAAGAATAAGATGCCTCGATCCGGATTCTGACAGAGGAAGCTTCCAGCCTTGCGAAATGTTGAAGTAATGGCAGCCGCGGCTATCGCCGTGGCCGCGGTAGGCGTATTGATGATGTTCGGCAATAACGACGGCGACATGATGTCGGCAGCGGCGGAGCACTGGCAGGAGGCGCGCTCCTTTTCCCTGCCGCGGCGCGCGCTGGCGGCGGTGATCCATCGTGGAAATTTCTACGTCGTCGGCGGCGTTGACAACCGAGGCCAGTACGTCAACACGGTGGAATTCGCGGCGCTGGGGCGCGATGGCCGCCTGGGATCCTGGCGCCGGACCAGCGAACTGCAACGCGGCCGGTTCTATCTGGCGGCGGTCGCCGCCGGGGACTATCTGTACGCGCTGGGCGGTGGCAGCGGCAGCCTGGGTGATGAAAATCAGCCCGTTGCCAGCGTGGAACGGGCGCGCATCCTCGATGACGGCAGCCTGGGGCCCTGGGAAGTGATAAGCCAGATGAACACAGCGCGCCGCGGCCTCAAGGCGGTGGTGTACGGTGACAATCTTTATGCCCTCGGCGGCTACAACGGCGTCTTCCTCAAGACCATGGAACACGCGCACATTGCCAAAGACGGCAGTCTGGGCCCGTGGATCACCGATGCCAGTGCAGCGCAAATCGACCGTTATATTCACGCCGCCACCCTGTTCAAACATTATCTGGTACTGCTGGGCGGGCATATGCGTAATGCCGGCGACGTTTCCCATGGCGACGTCGAAATCGCGCCTATTGCTCAGGATGGTTCTATCGGTCCGTGGCAGGTCATGGAGTCTTCGCTGCTGATTCCCCGTTTCATGGCCGAGGCCTTCGCCCTGGGTTCCTACCTGTTTCTGGCCGGTGGCCATGCCGGGGACTCCCGCCTGGATTCGGTTGAATATGCCCGGGTCAGCCTGTTCGGTGATGTGGAGGAATGGCAGCAGACGCTGCCCCTGCGCTTGCCGCGCAGCGCGGCGGCGATCGCGGTCAACGCTGACCGGGTATACATCGCGGGCGGCATGGCGGAAAATCAGGTGTTGAACAGCGTGGAAACCGCGCGCCTGCTGCCGGCCGGCGGCTTACGGCCCTGAGGCGGTCCGCTCAGGGAATGGCGTCCTGGCGCTGTTCCGCCTTGCGGCGCTTGACGTCTTTCCACTGCCGGTGTTCGAGCATGATCGCCAGCACCTCCTGCGGATCGTCGGTCAGGCGGATATAGGAAAAATCCTGCTCGGAGATCGTGCCCTTGGCCAGCATGGTGCCGCGCATCCAGGCCAGTAAACCCTGCCAGTAGTCGCTGCCGTACAGGATCAGCGGCAGCGGATAAATCTTGCAGGTCTGCATCAAGGTCAGGGCTTCAAAAAACTCGTCCAGAGTGCCGAACCCCCCGGGCATGCAGACATAGCCGATGGAATGTTTGACGAACATCACCTTGCGCGCGAAGAAATAGCGGAAGTACAGCGAGCGGGTCTGGTACGGGTTACGACTCTCCAGGGGGAGCTCGATGTTCAGTCCCACCGACACGCCTTGCTTTTCGTACGCTCCTCGATTGCCCGCCTCCATGATGCCCGGCCCGCCGCCGGTAATCACGCTGAAACCATTTTCCGCCAGCAGCGATGCAATGCGCAGGGTATCCTGGTAATAGACGTCTTCCGCTTTCATGCGCGCCGAGCCGAAAATGGTGACGCCATCCTTGATGTCATCCAGTTTGTCGAAACCTTCGATAAATTCGCTGAGGATCCTCAGGATCCGCCATGCCTCATGGCCTTTGAAGTCATCCACCATAGTGTGATTTCTCCTGTCTTGTTATTGTCCCTATCTAATCCGTGTCTTTTGTCGTGAACTTCGCGCGTATCACATTGTTAAACTAAGCTCTGGCATCGCTGTTTAAGAAATCAAGTTTAGAAGAGAGCCACAGGTTTGCGGCCCGGGGGTTGATATATATTGCTATTTTTTGATCAATATTTCATTGATAACAATAAGATGAAAAAACTTCGCGATTTCTATTCCAGTTTCAATAACTAACATTTTTGAGGAATTTGTGGTTTGAATCACAACAAACGACTGCATTGGGCAACGGGACGGCACGAAATCAAAACTGGAGAGTGGGAGATTTCCGTTGCTATGACACCGCGTAAAACAAACGACATTATCTATTTATATGATATGATTTTTTACACTTATGAACTGGATTATTGCCCCAGATCACGATACAGACCAACTGACGTGGGCCAGAGCATATGAGCCAGAGTGAACAAACAGCACATCGAGCCGCCCCGGAAGCGGTGACTACCCTGGTCAAGGACGTATCCAATCTGGTGTCGATGCCAGAAGTGTATTATCGAATTCTTGACCTGGCGGAAAACGAGAACAGTACCGCCGCCGAGATCGGCGAGGTCATCAGCCACGATACCGGTTTGACCGCGCGCCTGCTGCGCATTGCCAACAGTGCGTTCTACGGATTTCCCTCCTCCATCGAAACCGTTTCCCGCGCCATCACTGTCATCGGCTTGCGCGAATTGCGCGATCTGGTGCTGGCCACCTCAGCCATCGATGCGTTCGAGCATATTCCGCTGGATATGGCGAATATGCGTAAATTCTGGCACCACAGCCTGTACACCGGGGTGTGCGCGCGCATCCTCGCCAATCGCGCCAAGGTGCTGCACAGCGAACGCCTGTTCGTCGCCGGCCTGCTGCACGACATCGGTCATCTGGTGATGTTCATGAAACTGCCCGGGCAGTTGCGTCAGTGCATGGTGCTGGCCGGCCGCGAGGATCTCGACATTCACCAGGCGGAGCGCCGTCTGCTCGGTTTCGATCATGCCGAACTGGGCGCCGCGCTGCTCACCCATTGGAAGCTGCCACCCGGTCTGGCGCAAACCACGCGCTTTCATCATGAACCCGCGCGCGCGGAAAAATTCCAGCTGGAATGCGCCATCGTTCATGTCGCCAATATCCTGGCCAAACACGCGGATCTGGCGGATGTGGTCGCGGCCGGTGATTTCAGCTATGATCAAACCGCTTTACGTTTGCTGACCTTTACCCCGGATCAGGCCGATGAAATCCGTCAGCAGGCGCAACAACAGTTCTCCGAGGCCAAGGATATTTTCCTGCCCAAAGCAGCGAACAACTACTGAATGCGGTTAGCAAAATCCGATTTACACTGGCTCAATATCGCCGTCGCCGTCGTGTGGCTGGCATTCGCTTCCTCCCCGCGCTGCGCTCTGGCCAAGGATCCCTGGCTGAACCTGCCCGGTGGCAATGTCATCTACGACGAGGAACCGGTCTTCAAGGACCAGGCATTCATCTACGAAGTCGGGCGCAATCACAAGAAGTCCGTGGTGCTGGTGCACGGCCTGGGCGACGGCGCGGCCCGGGACTGGGAACAGCTGATACCGCTGCTGGCGCGGCAGTATCACGTGGTCACCTTTGACCTGCCTGGTTTCGGCCGCTCGGCAAAGGGGAACAATCTCTACTCACCGGCCACTTACACCGAGTTTTTACATTTTATCGGCCACAAATACATCGATGGCCCGTTCATGCTGGTCGGACATTCCATGGGCGGGGCCATTGCCGCGCGCTACGCGTCTACCTATCCCGATGATGTGTCACGGCTGGTGCTGGTCGATGCGGCGGGCATACTGCACAAAGTGGCTTTTGAAAAATACGTGGCGGCATCGGCAGTCGGCCAGCGGGCACCGGAAGTCTATGACGCTTTGTCGGCGGATGTGCGCGCCATCATCAACTTTTTCGTCGATGCCGCGGAATACATCGATCTTGGGCCGCAGCTGTTGCTCAATGCGCCGCCCCTGCGCAGAACCATTCTGGGCGGCAACCCCACCAAAATCGCCGCCCTCTCCCTGGTGCTGGAGGATTTCAGCACCCTCGTACCCCGCATCAGGCAGCCAACACTGCTGCTGTGGGGGGAAAAGGATCCGGTGGCACCGGTGCGCACCGGCAGGGTGCTGGAGGAAGTGCTGCCCGCCGCGACCTTGCAGTTGTTCCCGGGGGTAGGTCACGCACCCATGCGCGAGGCGGCGGAGCAGTTCAACAAGGCGGTGGCGGATTTTCTCGCCGCTAAACCCCAGGATATCACCCGGCGGGAGGAAAAACCGCGACCGGCCCCCAAGGAAGGCCCGCTTACCTGTAATGAACAGTCTGATCTGGTGGTGGACGGCAGTTTCACGGTAATCGAAATCAACGGCTGCAAGAATGTCACCTTGCGCAATGTTTTCGCCGACAAGGTGATCATCCGCAATTCCGTCGTCGATATGGAAAACGTGGTGATCGCCGGCAGCGATCAGGGCATTACCGCGGTCAATGCGGATGTCAAAATGACCAATGGCAGCATCAGCGCCAACATTGCCATTGTCGCCGACGAAAGCCGGTTTGACATCGCCGGTACCCGTATCAAGGCGGACAATCTGCTGGCGAAGGGCAATTTACCTTCCAATTTCGTTTTCTCCCTGGTGCTGGCCGAAACCCCGGGTCAGAAACGCTATCTCCACGATTTCGTACAGATATCCGCATTGAAAAGCCTGTAATAAGCGCTGATCGCTCAGAGATACTGCTGCAGCGCATGCTGTTCGAGAAACTTGCTGATGCGCGCCAGCGATATCGGTTGCGGTGTGCGCAGTTCCTGCGCAAACAGGGCTACGCGCAATTCCTGCAACATCCATTGCAGTTGATGCAACTGCGCCGTATAGCGTTCCTTTAACGTGGGATGGGCCGCGAGCTTCTCGTACCAGGCCGTCGCCTGGCCGCATTCGGCCGCCAGTCTGGCATCCTTGTCGGCACGGCCGGGCAGTTTCTCCAGACGGACAAGTGCGGCACGCAGATAACGCGGAAAGTGCTCCAGCATTGCCTGCGGGGTGCTGGCGATGAAATCAACATGCGTCAGTTGCGTGATTTGCCGGCGGATATCCGCCAGCGCGACGGCCGGCGCCTTGGTCTCCATTTGCGTCAATTTACGCAGAATATCAGCGCGTATCTGCATTATTTCGAGGACGAGCCGGCACAATTGGTTGGCCTGGCCGACCAGGGCGGAACGATTCGTCTCCCTGATCCGCGCATACTGTTCCCGACCGCGAATGACGGCGGTGTCGCCGAGAAAAGTCATGGCAAAGCTCCTGGCCAGCAGTGCGTCGCGAATGTCGGCGCACGGCTTTTCGGTGCTGAACAGCAGGCAGATGCGCTCCAGGTCCGGCAGATTCTTCTGCAGGTATTTGACCTGCCCGTGCAGATCCAGCATGTACAGGCGCAGCAAACCCTTTGCCATGGCCTGTTGCGCCGCTGACGGGTTGTCGAAAACCCGGATCGCCACGCTGTCGCCCTCATCGACCAGGGCGGGATAGCCGGTGCAATCGATGCCCTGCAGCTGCTGATGGACTTCCGCGGGGAGATCGGCGAAATCCCAGGTGCGGTGGCCGCCGCTCTCCAGCGACCAGTGTAATTGCCGCTGAAACTGGCTGACCGCCTGCGCCCGGTATTTGTCCCGCAGAAAAGCCAAATCCCGTGACTGCCCGATAACTTTCCCCGCGGGATCGCGCACCCGGAAGTTCATACGCAAATGCGCCGGCAGTGTCTCCAGACCCCAGTCGGTCTCCTTCACCTCGACACCGGTCATCGCCTTGAGGGCGGTCGCCAGCTCGCGCAGCAGGTTTCCCTCGCCATGGCGCAGGCGTTGCACCGCGGCATCGGCGAAATCCGGGGCGGGCACGAAATTGCGGCGCAAAGGCTTGGCCAGGGATTTGATCAACTGGGTGATCTTTTCCCGCAACATGCCTGGCACCAGCCAGCTAAAGGTGTCGGCGTCCAGCTGGTTGAGCAGCATGATCGGCACCTCCAGGGTGACGCCGTCATCGACTTCGCCGGGCGCAAAATTATAACTGAGGGAAAACTCGTGTCGGCCGATGCGCAGGTGATCCGGATGCTCGGGCGACGCCGTGGCCTGCGCTCCCAGCAGCTGTTCTTCGCTGATAGTCAGGTCGCGCTCGCCAGGCGCGGCGGTTTGCAGCCAGGTTTTGAGATCCGCCGCCGACATTACCGGCGCAGGAACGCGCTGGCTGTAGAACTCATACAGCCGGTTTTCCGCATCGACGATACCCAGGCGGCGCAATTTGTCCTCGACCTGCAGCGCCTGCTCGACCGCATTGCGATTTTGTTCAACGAAGGCGAACCTGCCCGGCAGCCTGCCGGCCACCAGCCCCTGGCGCAGAAACAATTCACGGCTATACGCCGGATCGACGTTGCCATAATAAATCCGCCGTCCGGCGATGACGGTCAGTCCGTATAACACGACATTTTCATAGCCGTAGGCCTGGCCGCGATCCGCATCCCAATAGGGATCGAAATAGCTGCTGCGAGTAAGATGTTGCGCTACCTCCGCCGTCCAATGCGGTTCGATGCGCGCGGCGCAAACCGCCCAGGTGCGTGAGGTCTCGATGACCTGGGCGCTGACTATCCAGGCGGGTGTCTTGCCACGCAAGACCGAGGTCGGGTGCAGGTACAGGGTGCGATTACGGGCGCCGCGATAAGCGCCCTCTTCGACATACTGTGCGATCTGGCTGACGAAACCGCAAAGCAAGGCTTTATGCAAAGACTCATAATCGGCGGCCAGCTGATTGATACGGTAGTCCTGCTCACGCAGCATCTGCGCCAGCTGATGGCGCACGTCGGCCCATTCCTGCATGCGTGTAGCCGATAAATGATAGTCGGCGCACAGCCGGCGCCAGCCGCGATTGGACAGGGACTTGCGCTGCTCCTGCTGCCAGTGCCAGAGATTGAGTATGGTGATGAAATCGGACTGGTCGTCGGCGAATTCCTGGTGTTTCTCGCGGGCCTTGTCCCGCAGCTCCACGCCACTCTCGCGCGGATCCTGAATACTGAGAAAGGCGGCGATGGGCAGCATTTCGCGCAGACAGTTATGACGGCTGGCCGCCAGGAGGATGGCGCCGATACGCGGATCCACCGGCAATCGGCTCAGCTGGCGGCCGAGCTCGGTCAGCGCTTCGCTCGCGTCCAGCCCCTGTAATTCCTGGAGTACACGCACGCCGTCCCGCACATAACGGCTGTCGGGCGGGTCAAGAAAAGGAAATTCGGCGATATCGTCCATGCCCAGCGCATACATGCGCAAGATGACGCCCGCCAGGTTGGCCCGCAGTATTTCCGGCTCGGTAAAGACCGGCCGAGCCTGGAAATCATCACTGTCGTACAGACGGATGCAAATCCCGTCCTGCTGCCGGCCGCAGCGCCCGGCGCGCTGGTTGGCGCTGGCCTGGGATATTTTTTCGACGGGCAACCGCTGCACCTTGGAGCGGTAGTTATAGCGGTTGAAACGGGCGTCGCCGCTGTCTACCACATAACGGATTCCAGGCACGGTAAGCGAGGTTTCCGCCACATTGGTGGCCAGAATAATCCGCGGCCGGGCCCCGGGATGAAATATCCTGTTTTGTTCCTGCGCGGTCTGGCGCGAATACAGGGGTAGAATTTCATAGCGGTGGCCATAGCGTTTCTGCGCCGCCCGATGGCACTGGCGAATGGCGTTTTCTCCGTAAAAGAACACCAGGATGTCGCCGGCCGGTTCGCGCGCCAGCTCGCCGATGGCGTCCAGCACGGATTTTTCCAGGGGACTCTCCTCGCTCTCCTCCGTATCGGCTTCTAGTGGGGGGCGATAGCGTATTGCAACGGGGTACATGCGACCGGACACCTGCAGGACCGGCGCGGAAAAAAAGTCGGCGAAGCGCTGGGGATCGATGGTGGCGGAAGTGATGATCACTTTCAGATCCCGGCGCCTGGGCAGAATGGACTTGATGTACCCCAGCAGCAGATCGATATTCAGGCTGCGCTCATGGGC
>DKAS01000051.1 GCA_002448875.1 Proteobacteria bacterium UBA6920
GCCTCTGAACCCACCCGGCCGACCATGCGACTGTAGGACTCGGCCAGGTTGGCGCTGCCATCGAGCATGGTTTCGACGGAACGTAATTGATCCAGCAACAGGGCATTGCGGTTGTCGCTGACCCCGCCACTGTTGTACTCGACGGTAAAGTTGTCACCGGCGGCGAAATTACCCTGCAAGTGCACCTGATAACCCGGATCGTAGCCGCCCGGCGTGGGAAAAATGTCCGCCCCCGTCGTCGGATTGTAGGCGATGCCGGTTTCCATGACCGCCATGCTGCCGGCGTCGACCAGCTCGTAACTGTTGGCGCTCAAGAATCTCACCAGCACCGGTGGCGACAGAGAGCCGGCAGTGGCAAACGCCGCATTTCCGGTATCGTTGACCCCGCTGATCGAGGCGTTGCCATCCAATTGAAAACTGGAATGGTTAGTCCGTACCGGACTGGCTGCGGCGACCTGTTGCGGTTGGGTCAGCGCCAGGGAAAACTGACTGGCGGCGTTGCGCAGCGGGCGAACGAGTATGGAGTCACCGTCGCTCATGGCGCCAGAAGCGATGCTGAAAGTCACGCCGTCCACTTCCTGGTTCGGCGCTGCCGCCCCGAGGTTGGTTACTGTATCGTCGGCCAGGCGCCGCAGGCTGTAGTTGCCGCCGGAATAAGTCAGGACATAATCACTGTCGCTGAGCTGGCTGTAGTCGGTGATTTGCGCGCTCAGCTGTGCGTTGCCGGTGTTGTTGCGGTTGGCGAGGACTTCCGCAGAAGTGGCGGCCAGCGGCTCGAAGAAATCCCCGCCCAGGTTGTTGTAGTAGTCCATGCCCAGGCGGTGTTGGTCGTTCACCATAGCGGTCAAACCGGCGGCGACGCGACCGATTTCATTTTGCGTGGTCATCAGCAGGCCGTTCTTGAACTCCAGCAATCCGCCGAGCTGTCCACCGTTTACCTGCGCGGTGATATCAAACGACGCGGCTCCATCGGCGGTGTTATAGCTGATCATTTGCTCACGGGCGTCGTAGGGATCCGGGTTTACGGCCAGATTAGCGGCGCTGCTGTTGATCACCAGCGTCTGGCCATTGCCGATGAAAACGCTGAGCGAACCATTGTCGGCGGCCAGGGTAGTGACGTGCACCAACTTCGACAGTTGCTCGACCATGGCCTCGCGCTGGTCCAGCAGATCGTTCGCCTGTCCGCTGCCCGCGTTGTTGCTCTGCATGATGCGCAGGTTGATATCGGCGATGGATTTGGCGTAAGAATTTATTTCTGAAACCACACTCTTGGTCTGTTCGCCGACTTGTCGGCGCATGTCGTCTAGTTGGGAATTCAACTGATGAAAGCGGTCGCCCAGTATGCTGGCCCGGGTCAGCACCATTTGCCGCGATGGCATGTCGGACGGGTTGTCCGCCATATCCTGCAGGGCACTGAAGAAATCCTGCATCGCCGGCGCCAGACTGCCGCTGGGATCGGCGACGATATCGCCGATGCGGCCGGTGAGGGTCTCCTGAATATCGGTGAAGCCCACGGAAGAAGAGCGTGCCCAGATCTGCTGGGTGAGAAAAGCATCCTGCATGCGGGTGACGGCCAGGGAGTTGACGCCGTTACCGATATAGCCGCCTTCGGTCGTCAAGGGAAAGCGGGTGGCGAACTCAACTACTTGGCGGCTGTAGCCCGGCGTCGCCACGTTGGCGATATTGTGGCTGGTGGTCGCAAGCGCACGCTGAAAGGCAAGCAGGCCCGATATAGCCGTATTCAGGGTCGACATGGGGATACCTCCAAGCGCTTTGTAAATTTTCGTTAAAATCCCTGAACACAGGGACTCCTGTTAGCAGGGATATCGTCCCGCTAACGACGCGCAATCGCCCGTTTAACATTTCTCAATAAATATTTTGCAAATAGCTTTTGATTGATTTGCTTGAATAATTCGCACCGGAATCGGTGCGGTTGGGGGAATCACCACCGGACTGCAGACGCGGCGCGCCGTCCTCGACATGGGCAGCAGCCGCGTCCGCGGCGACCAACGTCGACAATTGCCGTGCGATGGCCGGCGCCAGGCCGATGCCGCCCCGCGCAGTCAGCGACTGGGCGACTTTCTGATCAAACAACTGCTGGTAATACTTGCTGTCGTCATTGTCCAGGATGCCATCCGCCAGGGACGCCTGGCGCATACTCTGCAGCATCATCTGCAGGAACAGCGCCTCGAATTGGCGGGCCACGGCCTCCTGAGACTGAGGAGTCTGGGCACGCGCCTGGGCCTTCAAGTCGGCCGCTCCCCGGTCCGTCGCGTACAGGCTCCAGGCGGTACCGGGGTCAACATTTGGCAGGCTGCCGTCCATCAGATGATTATCAACTGCGCGCGCAGCGCTCCGGATTGCTTCAACGCCTCCAGAATGGCGATCAGGTCGCCGGGCGCGGCCCCTACCTGGTTGACCGCCTGCACAATATCATTCAGGGCGACACCGGGTTCGAACAGGAACATGCGACTGCCCGATTCCTGCACTTTGATATCCGAAGTAGCGGTCACCGTGGTGGCGCCCGCCGAGCGCGGCGCCGGCTGGCTCACCTCCTTGCTTTCCTTGATGGTGACGGTGAGACTGCCATGCGTCACCGCCGCCGGCGACACCTGCACGTGTTTGCCGATGACGATGGTGCCGGTACGCGAGTTGACGATGACCTTGGCTGCCTCTTCCCCCTGCTCCACCGGCAGATTTTCCACCACTGACATGAACGCTACCCGCTGCGCCACGTCCAGCGGCGCCTCCACCCGCACCGAGGCGCCATCGATGGCACTGGCGGTGCCGGGGCCGACACTGTTATTGATCGCATCCACCATATGCAGGGCGGTGGTAAAATCCGCACGCCGCAGATTGAGAATAATGCTGCTGTTACTGGTAAAGGCGGTGGGCACCATGCGTTCTACCGTGGCGCCACTGGCGATGCGGCCGACGCTGGGCACATTCAATGTTATTTTCGAGCCGTCGTTGCCCTGCACGCCGAAGCCCCCAACCACGACATTGCCCTGAGCAATGGCGTAGATCTCGCCGTTGGCACCCTTCAAAGGCGTCATCAACAGGGTGCCGCCGCGCAAACTCTTGGCATTGCCGATGGAGGAAACGGTGACATCGATGAACTGTCCCGGTTTGGCAAAAGCCGGCAGGTCCGTGTGTACGGACACGGCGGCGACATTCTTCAATTGCGGATTGACACCGGGCGGTATGACTATACCGAACTGCGCCAGCATGCTTTTCATGCTTTGCACCGTAAATGGCGCCTGACTGGTCTGGTCGCCGGTGCCGTCCAGCCCCACCACCAGACCGTAGCCGACGAGCTGGTTGCTGCGCACCCCGGCCACATCGGCGATATCCTTGATCCGATCAGCCAAAGCTGAGTGCATGCCGACAACAAGTAGCAAAGCGATGCGCAGCAATTCGCGGCCCATATTCGCTCTCCCGTTCAAAACGGCCACCAGCCGCTGTTGAAGAAACGCGATACCCAACCCATGGTATTGGCATCGGATAGTGCACCTTCGCCGATATAGGCAATGCGCGCGTCCGCGATCTGGGTCGACATGACGGTATTGTCCGGCGTAACATCCGCTTCGCGAATGATGCCGGAGACCTGAACGCGTTCGCTGCCCTGATTCAGGGTAAGCAGCTTCTCACCACGAATCACCAGATTGCCGTTGGCCAGCACCTCGACGACACTCACACCTATGGTACCGGCGATGCTGTTGCTTTGCGTTGCGTCGCCGCCACCGGAAAAACTTCTGCTGGCATCGGCGGTGGCCGCGAGCACGTCGCGGCCGATATGGGTCACCGGTCCGCCGTAGAGACTGGGCGTGCCCAGATCCAGCTTGCTGTCCTTGGCTACGCTGGTATTGGCGCTCTTGCTGGCCTGGGTGCTTTCCGACAGCAGCACGGTTATGATGTCGCCCACCCGCCTGGCCTTGCGATCGTCGAACAGGGAAATGCCGTAGCCCACGCGATATATGGCGCCGTCCGCCACCGGCAGGGGTTCGCTGTAGGCGGGCCGGACGGCGGCATAGGCCGGATCCGGTTCCGCCGGAATCGTACTGCAGGCACTCTGCAACAGAATGGCCAATACCAGGAGACAGTACGCGCTACGCATGCCGGGCTCCGCCTCAGGTATTATTGCTCAGATACTGCAGCATCTGATCGGTGGTGGTAATCGCCTTGGAATTCAATTCATAGGCGCGCTGGGTTTCGATCATGTTGACCAGTTCCTCCACCACATTGACATTGGAAGTTTCCAGCGCTCCCTGGCTCAAGCCGCCCAGACCGCCTGCACCCGGATTTCCGACCTGGGGTGAACCGCTGGCAGTGGTTTCCAGATACACGTTTTCACCATAGGACTCCAGGCCACTGGGATTGGTAAAATCCGCCAGTTGGAAATTGCCGATTTGCACCGCCTGCACACTGCCGGGCACCGAGGCGGAAACCACACCGTCGTTGCCGATGGTAACGCTGCGGACATTGGCCGGAATACTGATCGCCGGTTGCAGCGGGTAGCCTTGAGCGGTCACCACTTGTCCCTGGGCGTCAAGCTGAAAACTACCGTCACGCGAGTAACCGATGTCTCCGGTGGGCAGCAGCACCTGGAAGAAACCACGACCTTTGATCGCCACATCCAACGTGTTGGAAGTCTGCACAATACTGCCTTGCGAGTGGATCTTCTCGGTGGCCACCGTACGCACCCCGGTGCCCATGCTCAACCCCGAGGGCAGTTGCGTATTTTGTGTCGTCAGCCCCCCCGCCTGCCGCACGTTCTGGTACAGCAGATCCTCGAAAGTCGCGCGTGCCTTCTTAAAACCGTTGGTGTTGACGTTGGCGATGTTGTTGGAAATCACCGCCATCTTGGTCTGCTGCGCGTCTAATCCGGTTTTTGCCACCCAGAGTGCTGTATACATGCTTTGTTCACCTTATCCCAGACGCATCATCTGCGTCGTTTGATTGTCGTTTTCCTCGGCTGCCGATATCGTCTTCATTTGAAATTGAAACTGTCTGGCCAGGGTTATCATATTGATCAGGGCATCCACCGGATTGACGTTGCTGCTTTCCAGACTGCCGCTGCTCAGGGTGACCGTGGCATCCGCCGGGGCCTTGGCGCCATTGGCCAGGTGCATGAGTCCGTCCTCGCCTTTACTTAGTTCTGCCTTGTCCGGCTTGACTAGTTTCAGCCGGTCCAGCACCGCAAGGGTGCTGGCCGGCTGGCCCAATGCGACAATGGACAGGGTACCATCGGTGCCGATGCTGATGTTTTGCGCGGCCGGAATGACGATGGGGCCGTTTTCACCCAGCATGGGACGGCCAGCGCCGTTGGTCAGCAGGCCGCCGGTACCGATGCGCAAATTGCCGTCGCGGCTGTAAGCTTCCTTGCCGTCTGGTGCCTGCACCGCGAACCAGCCGTCACCGACGATGCCCGCGTCCAGATCTCGTCCCGTGGTATTCAAGGTGCCTGGCGACAAATCCGTCCCCGGACTGACTGCCATGCCGTAAACGCGTGACGCGTATCCCGGACCGTACACCGGCGCGCTGACGAATGACGCCAGATCAGCCTTGAAACCGCTGGTATTGGCGTTTGCCAGGTTCTGGGTGTTAACCTGCTGTGCCAGCATTGACTGCTTGGCGCCCGACATAGCTATATAAAGCATGCGATCCATGGGTCAGCCGCCGGATTAACGCATGTTAATGATGGTCTGCGTCATCTGATCCTCGGTCGATATCGCCTGCGCATTCGCCTGATAGTTGCGCTGGGTGATAATCAACTTCACCAATTGCTCGGCGATATCGACGTTGGACGATTCCAGCGAGCCGGCGTGAATCGCGCCGAATTTTCCGATCAGCGCTTCGCCGTAGGTGACATCGCCGGAGCCATAGGTGGCTCCCCAGGCATTGTCACCCAGTTGCGCCAACCCCTGTGGATTGGGAAACGATGCCAGAGCAATCTTTCCCATGGTCATTTCCTGACCGTTGGAATAGCGGGCGGTGATGACTCCAGTGTCGTCTATGGCAACACCGACGAAATTCCCCGTAGTGAACCCGTCCTGCGACAAGGTGTTGACCGCGAAGCTGCTTCCATACTGCGTACTTCCGGAAATGTCCAATTGCAAGGTCAGTTCGTTGGCACCGGTCGCCGCGTTGATCGTTGTCGTCGGATCATAGGTCACCGGCATGGGCGTAGACAGCAAACCACTGGTGTCGAAATCGAGTTGAATCGGGGATACGCCGCCGGAAGTGAGCTGATCGGCGGGTGCGGTGCCGTCCACATAAGCGTAGACAAACCAGCGATTGGACGTAGCGGAATCCTTGACAAAGTAGTAATTAATATTGTGCTGAATACCCAAAGAGTCGTAGCCGATTACCGATGTCGATTGATTATACGAATTTGCCACATTGGGATCGAAAACAAGAGGCGCGCCCGGGAATCCGGGATAGTTTTCCGCCGCGTTCAGATTGACACCCATGGTTACCATGGTGCTTGCCTGCGGAGCGCCGGTGCTCGTAGTCAGCTGCAGATCGCCCATATTGCCGATACTGAAGTTTCCGGCGGCGTCCGGCATGTATCCCTGCAGACGCGCCTGAGAAGAGTTGACTAGATAACCATCACGATCTACGCCCATCACCCCTGATCGGGTATACAGATAAGTTCCCGCGGTATCGCGTACCACGAAAAATCCCTCTCCTTCCACCGCAAGGTCGAGGGCGCGGCCGGTATATTCTATGTTTCCTTGATTAAACTGCTGCGATGTGTTGTCAACGGTAACACCAGTTCCCGGCGAGTTGTTGCTCGTGTCGGCGAACGCCGAGGCGTAGATGTCAGCGAATTCCGTGCGTGAGGTCTTGAATCCAGTGGTATCCGCATTGGCAATGTTGTTACTGATGACATCCAGTTCTGCCTGGGTGGCGCCGAGTCCGCTTAACGAAGTCTTGAAAGTCATATCGACAAACTCCTGTGGTATTGCCTGACTAAATTATTTCCCTGACCTGGCTGAAAGCAACCGGACCCAGGTCCTGCAAATTCAACACGGTCTCACTGCCATTGCGCCCGGGGATCACGCTGTTGACGGCGGCGCTGACGGTGGTGGTCAGCTGGTACTGGTTGTCGCCGTTGCCGGCCATGGCGTTGACGGTATACCTGCCCGCAGGCAGAATATTTCCCCTGTCGTCCAGCCCGTCCCAGGCAGCGGTGACATCGCCGGCGGCCTGCGATCCGAGCTGAATTTTTCGCACCACCCCGCCTTGAGCATCGCTGACGCTGATGGTTACATTGTCAGTCGCCGCGCCGAGATTAATGCGTATATTTGCCGCCTCGGCGCCATCCCAGGAAATCTGGTTGGAATCCACCAGCACCTTGCGGCCGACCATGCTTGCCGCCTGTAATGCCTGCTGCGATGACATCGAACTGGCAAACGCCGCGAAGGATTGCTGCAAATCGCTGATCCCGTTGGCGGAGGTGAATTGCGCGATCTGGCCGAGAAACTCGCCGTTGGTCATCGGCTCCATCGGATTCTGATTTTTCAGCTGCGCCAGCATCAATGTCATGAAAGCGTCCTTGCCCAGGGCGCTGCCGGACTGGGTATTCTGGTTGCTGTCCGGCAGTTGCAATCCCTGCAGTACACCGTCGGGTATTTTGCTGATATCACTCATTGGCGATCATTCCCCTCATTCACCCAGGCGCAACAGCGCGCTGATCATTTGCTTGGTGCTGTTCAATACCTCGACATCGGTCTGATAACTGCGCGAGGCGGAAATCATATTGGTCATTTCCTCGACGATGTTGACATTCGGCAGGTAAACATAGCCCTGGGCATTGGCCAGCGGATTGCCTGGTTCGTATTTCTGCTCCAGTGTGCCGCCTTTTTCGACGATGCCGCTGACGGTGACGCCCTGCTGCGAATCCTCGGTCATCAGATCGCTGAGCATGGCAGCGAATACTGGTTGCCGGGCGCGGTAGGTCGCCTGCGGATCACCGTTAACGCTGTCGGCGTTGGCCAGGTTGCTGGCAGTAACGTTCATGCGTACTGCCTGGGCGCGCATCGCCGAACCGATAATCGCGAAATTCGTCAGTAGTGACATGTTTATTCTCCTCGAATCGCCGCCATCAGCGTATGAATGCGGCCGTTGAGAAAGACGTAGCTGGCTTGAAACGACAAAGAATTTTGCAGGAATTCGCTTTTTTCCATCTGCGCATCCACGGTATTACCGTCGACCGCGCCTTGCAGCGGCTGCCGGTACATCAGCTCCGCATCCAGGGCGCCCGCGTCGGCGGGCATATGCGCCGCCTGGGTCATGGTCAGAGCGGGCGCAGCGGCGGAACCCATGGCATCAGCCAGCAGCGCCTGAAAGTCCATGTCTCTGGCCTGAAATCCGGGGGTATCGGCATTGGCCAGGTTATTCGCCAGCACCTGTGAACGCTGTGCCTTGAGCAACAGCGCCTGTTCATGGATTCCGAATACGGAATTTGAATCGAATAGCATGCGCATCTTTCCTGTGTCGGATATACCGACATAGCAAGCTGCGTACCAGATTTAGTTCCTGTGATATTTCAATGAGTTAAAGCAGTCTACAGCGTTGTTGCGCGGCACCGCGGCAAGTTCTTTCCGGCCGAGCGGCAAATAATTTCAGTGCGGCAGGGGAGTCAGGCGTCGCCATCTTCGAGCAGGGAAAATCTGGCCATAATGGCGGTCGCCAGCTCGTCGGACTCGAACTTGGGGATAAAGGCATCGGCACCAACCTTCTTAACCAGCGCTTGATTAAATCCGCCGCTCAGCGAAGTGTGCAGCAGAACATACAGATTCTTCAACAACGGGTGTTCTTTTATTTTCTTTGTCAGCGTATAACCATCCATTCTCGGCATTTCTATGTCCGCTATCACCATCGCCAGCCTGCTGTTGATATCCGTGCCGCTGTCGACTATGGCATAGAGATATTCCAGAGCCTCCAGGCCGTCGCCGGCGAAGCTGGACTCCACATCGATGGCATCCAGGGTGCGCTTGATCTGTTTGCGAGCTACGCTGGAATCATCGACCACCAGCACATGCTTGACCGGCGATTTTATCGCCTTATGACTCTCCTTGAATTCTTCCGATACTTCGGAGCTGTCGCCGATGACATCCACCAGTACTTTCTCGACATCGATGATTTCAACCAGCTGATTTTCGAACTCGGTTACGGCCGTAAGATAAGTGCCCTTGCCGATACTCTTGGGTGGTGCCATCACCGTTTCCCATTTGATGTTAATGATACGATCCACGCTGTTTACCAGAAAACCATGTATCGATTTATTGTACTCAGCGACGATCACGAATTTGTTCAGCGGATCGTCCACCGGCATGAAACCCAGCGCTTTACTCAAATCTATTACCGGGATCGTCAGTCCGCGAATGGTGATAACGCCGGCGATGGTCGGGTGCGACTCGGGCAGATGATTCATCTGCGGGCATTGAATGACTTCGCGAATCTTGAACACGTTGATGCCGAAGCTCTGCCTGCCCTGCAATCTGAACAGCAGCAGTTCGAGACGGTTTTTCCCCGCTAATTGCGTACGCAGGTCAACCGAATCCATCAAGCTGGTAATTGTGTTATTGGCGACAACGCTCATGCTGACTCCATTTCCATTCGCTAACTTATCGGTAACTGCTTTTGCCTGGTAAAGCTCATCGGTTACTGGTATGTATATTGCAAACATATTTAACAAACCCTTGCCGATCCGGAAACATGAATTCACATTTAGCTGCTTCTTCCAGGCCTTTGCTGTCTGCTGCAGTGATCTGGCTGAGTTGCGCAGCCGGATTCAATACCGCGTTGGTCTTCGCCGCCGATATGCAATCGCTGGAAGATATCAGATCCGCCGTCGCCGTTCATGTCGCATCTACCGTGAGCGATGGCAAACCTGAAATCAACGTGTCGCCGCTGGACGGGCGGCTGCGACTGGACAAATGCGCGCACAAACTGCAAACCAGCACGGTGCTTGGCAATGCTGCGGCAGGCAACCTGACCGTTGCAGTCAAGTGCCCGGCGCCGCAGTGGAGTCTGATGGTGCCGGTGAAAGTGCAATATTCGCGACAGGTCTTCGTGGCGAGCCACCCGCTGATGAAAGGACAGTTGATCACCGCCGAGGACGTGCAGTTGCAGGAACACGTGGTCACATCCCTGCCCCTGGGCTACCTGACCGGTGACAGCGAGCTGCTGGGAAAACGCGTGAAACGCCATATTCCGGCGGGAACGATACTTTCACCGCTGGCGCTGGAGTCCAGTCCGGTAATAAATCGTGGCGCCGAGGTCGTTTTATTGGTAAAAACTGCCCAACTCGAAGTCCGCATGAAAGGCGAGGCCTTGACCGACGGCCGGCCTAACGAAATGATCCGGGTGAGAAATCTGCAGTCAAAACGGATTGTTGAGGGGCTGGTGCTGGCGACCGGCGAAGTTCAGGTAAGTATGTGAACCAATTCGCACAGGCCGCCTAAAGAAGCGCGGACCCAGGCTCGATAACCTATGCATAGACGCCGCGGTAGAAGGTATATATGGCAAGTCTTCCTTTGATATACAAATCTCTTCCCTGCGCCGTGGATACCACGGAACGCAGTGCTGACTGTTGCGAACTGGTGAATGCCGAGGCGGATCCATCCCGCTGGCGCAGAACGCGCGCGCAACGCCGTACGCGGGACTTCATGAAAATAATCGAAAGACTGCCGACCATCAACCAGGACAAGGTCCAGGCACTGCGCGGCCTGTTGGCGCAAGGTAAGATCAAGTTCGACGAAGACGAGGTTGCCAGAAAATTCATCCGTCTGGAAGCCCTGCTTAAGTACTGAAAACATGTCGACATACGCCCCCATGCAATCCATAGTCAAGCAGCAAGCAACCCTGTTGCAGGCGCTGCTCGCCATTCTGCGTCGCGAGCATGAGGCCTTGAAGGACAACAGAATAGAAGAGTTGAACACCATCGTCGCCGAGAAAGTCACGCTGGCGGAAAAACTCGGCGCCTGCGAGGAGCAACTGCTGCGCTGTCTTGCCGCGGACCAGGTGAACAGCGCGGATAGGGACGTACGCGATCTTATCACCGCAGTTGCCTCCGCACAGCATGCCAGTCTGTTCGGCGAAGTACGATCCCTGATCGAACAGTGTAATGACCTCAACAATATTAACGGACGCATGGTCGTCGTAGGACAGAAAGCCACCGGCGATCTGCTGCGCATCCTCAAGGGGCAAAATGACCAGGGCCGGGATCTGTACGGCAACAATGGACGCACCCGGCATCAGAGTGGCGCGAATTCGCTGGCCAAAGCCTAAAATCGCCTCCTGCCCTGATATGGCGATGTTGCATGGACAAAGATAATCACCTGGCAACGGAAGGCGAGCAACGCCCCTGCAAGATCATCACCACACCCATCGACATGAAGCAACTGCTTGATCGGGTTGCCCTGCACCATACCATAGTCAAGATTGGCATAGATCATTCGCCGGAAATACTTGGCAGCATGCTGTTGCGCATCGATGGGGAAAAAAAACTGGTCGTCATCGACGGCGTCATTCCTTTCATTGGCAACGCACTGCTGCCGCGGGTCAAGCACGCGAAATTCATGACCTTGGTGGACGGTATCGATCTGCACTTTACCATGGCATATCTGCAGTCCATTGGCAGTGACCGGGAAATCAAACACATTTTCCGCTTTCCAGAGGAAATGCGCTATTTCCAACTGCGCAACTTCCACCGTGTTGTTCTCGCGCCTTCCCAGGTTGTCACTATCGTATTGCGTCCCAGCCCGCAGAACCAGATTACCTGCCGGCTGGTGGACATCTCCCTGGGCGGTATCGCGGTGCTCCTCGATGTGCAACCCCCCAGATCATTTGCGGTGGGCGAAAAAATCGCCGAATGCGAAATCCAGCTAAACGCGGCGGAAAGTTTTGTCTGCGCAGTGATGATCCGCTATATGGGGCAGGAAAAAGGCAATCGCAAATTCAGGCTGGGCCTGGAGTTCGCCAATCTCGGCACCGTCCAGCAGCGCATGGTGGAACGCTATGTCGCCAATATCGAACGCCAATCCCGGCGCATCGCCGCCGAGGATTGATCGGCACCCTCCCCTCTATCTGCGCCAGGCGTGATACCGCGCGACGAAGTTGAGCAGGCGCTGCGGCATATGCCGGCGTCGCCAGTTACCCGCAGCGTACTTGTTGGCTTCTGCCATGGTCGGGTAAATGTGCAGGGTCGCCAGTATTTTGTTCAAACCCAAGCCGTGCTTCATCGCCAGCACGAATTCGGCGATCATATCGGCGGCATGGTTGCCGACGATGCTCACTCCCAGGATGCGGTCCCGACCCGGCACGGTCAGCACTTTAACCATCCCCCGGGCCTCCTCATCAGCGATGGCGCGATCGAGATCGTCGATGCCATAAGTGGTTACTTCACAGGCCACCCCCGCCGCCCGGGCCTGTTTTTCATTGAGCCCCACTCGCGCCACCTCCGGATCGGTGTAAGTCGCCCAGGGAATGACGCGATAGTCGGCGCGAAATTGCTGCCACGGGCTGAACAGGGCGTTGACCGCTGCATACCAGGCCTGATGAGCGGCGACATGAGTGAACTGATACGGTCCGGCAACATCGCCGCAGGCATAGATATTCGGATAGTTCGTCCGCTGGTAAGCATCAACGGCAACCGTAGCATCGTCATTCAGCGCCACACCCAGTTCTTCCAGCCCGAATCCGGCGCTGTTTGCCTCACGGCCAAGGGCGAAAAGGATGGCATCGAAATGCAGATAGAGATTTTCACCCTGATCCCGCGTGCACTGCAGCTCATGTCTGCCGTTGCGCAGATAAAATATGTCCGCCGAGGTGCCAGTGAGTACTTTTACCCCCTCGGCTGCCAGTCTTTCCTCGACGACCCGTGCCACATCCGCGTCTTCCGCCGGTAAGATCTGTGTATTGCGCTGTACCAGGGTAACCTCCACGCCGATGCGGCAGAATGCCTGGGCCAGTTCGCAACCTATGGGGCCACCCCCCAGAACCAGCAAACGTTGCGGCATGGTATCCAGCTGCCAGATGGTGTCGCTGGTGAAATACGGGACGTTCTCCACGCCCGGTATCGGCGGAACCCGTGGCCGGCCGCCGGTCGCCAGAATGATGCTGCGCGTAGTCAACGTCCGGTCGCCGATCCTTACTTCGTAAGGCGAAAGGATGCGCGCTTCCCCTGCCAGGCATTCCACGCCCAGACCGCTGTATCTTTCCACCGAATCATGCGGGGCCACCGTATCGACCACGCGGCGCACCCGCGCCATGATGTCGGCGAAACTGAAATTCAACTGGCTGTGCAGCAAGCCGAATTCATGCGCCCGCCGATGATAATTGATGATCTTGGCACTGCGCAGCAGCGCCTTGCTGGGCACACAGCCGGTGTTCAGGCAGTCACCGCCCATCCTGTGTTTTTCCACCAGGGCTACCCGGGCCTTGACCGCGGCGGCGACATAGGATGCCACCAGACCGCCCGCTCCCGCGCCTATGACCACCGTGTTGTAAGCGAAGCGTCGGGGCTTTTTCCAGCGCCGCAGCACGCGGCGCGCTTTGATCCGGGCGACGAATTTTCTGGCCAGCAGGGGAAACAGGCCGAGGGCCACGAACGAAGCCAGCAAACCGGGTGACAGTATGCCGCGCACGGAATCTACGCCCGCCAGCTGGGTGCCGGCATTGACGTAGACTATGGTCGCGGGCAACATGCCGATCTGGCTGACGACGTAGTAAACCGGGGTGCGTATCGGCGTCAGTCCCATCAATAGATTGATGAGAAAAAACGGCAGCGCCGGAATCAGGCGCAGCGTAAACAGATAGAAACTGCCTTCCTTCTCCATCCCCCGGTTAAGCATCTGCAGGCGGTCGCGAAAACGCTCCTGCACGTAATCGCGCAGCAGAAATCGGGAAACCAGAAACGCCAGGGTCGCTCCGATGGTGCTGGCAAAGGAAATAACCACAACCCCGGTCACCAGGCCGAGAAACGCCCCGCCCAGCAAGGTAAGGGCGGTTGCGCCCGGCAGTGACAGACCGGTAACCGCGATATAGATCAGCATGTAAACGGCGATCGTCTGCCAGCGGTTTTGCTGATAGTATGCGGCGAACTCCTCCTGTCGGTCCTTGATATAGTCCAGCGTCAGGTACTGGGACAGGTCCAGGGCGAAATAGCCGTAGATCAGTGCGACAATGCACAGCAACAGAAAAATCCGCAGGGCTTTTTTTTGCATTTTTCTCCCTTATGGTTGATGCTCGGGGATGGTCGATCGCCGCGCGACCAGGGATTCCAGGCGCCGCAGAAAAGGCGATGCGGCCGACATCTGCAGCAACCGGCGCACATCCTCCGGCGTATCCACGTCGGGCAGCGCCGGCAAAGCACGCCAGGACCAGCCGAGAGTGTTCAGGGCGCGTGTGGTGAATTCATACACCATATCCGTCCCCCAGGGAATGGCGGTGAACAAGGCCGGGGCGAAGCGGCGCAAGCCCAACGCCACATAGCCGCCGTCCTGCGCCGGAATGATTACCGCTTCCTGCCCGTCCGCCAGCGCCGTGAACATCTCGTCTATGTGTTGGCGATCCAGTTGCGGACAATCCGTGCCGACGATTACCGCATGACAATCGGCGCAGAGCGCCTGCTGCAGGGCATGCCCCATTCTTGCACCCAGGTCCTGGCCCTGCTGCCGCTGCAGACTGCAAGCGTGCGCGCCTGCCAGGCGTTGAAAAAACTCCAGATCGGGCCGCGGCGCGCACCACAGCTCACTGCGCCACCTGTCGTTGACCAGGCGGGTAACGGTCCACTCGCTGAGAATAGCGTGCAGTTCCGCGGCCTGCTGCGGACTGAGCCAGGGTTGCATACGCGTTTTTACCGCGCCAGCCTGTGGCGCTTTGCTGAAAATCTGCAGGCGACGTTCAATCACGATACTGTTCCGGATAGTAAAAGCGGTGCAGACGATCCGGCGATACGCCAAACGCATAGGCGCCGCGCAACAACCACATCTGCACCATGGTCGCGACGGCACCTTGCTGTTGCCAGCGGCGCGCCGAGGTAAGAATCCGGCAGCGTGGGCAATACGGACGGGTGAATTTTTTCAAACGCCGGCTGAGAGCGATGTCCTCCATCAACGGGATGTCGGCGAAGCCTCCGACGTTTAGGAACAGGTCGCGACGCACAAAAATTGCCTGATCGCCGGTGGCGATACCGGTGCAACGCGAGCGCAGGTTCATCATCGCCGCAATCAGCCGCAACAGCGGCCGGTCGCTGTCCAGGCGCACGTCGAAGCGACCCCAGGGTGGAGCGACGCTGGACAATACACCGAGTAATTCCCGGATCGCCGGCAGCGCCATCAGGGTGTCCGCGTGCAGGAACAGCAGCCAGCGTCCGCGGGCGACGGCGGCGCCCGCATTCATTTGTCGCGCGCGGCCGCTGGCCGTGGCCAGTACACGATCCGCCAGCGGCATCGCCAGATCTGCCGTGCCATCGACGCTGTCGCCATCGACCACGATGACTTCCACCTCGCCCTGGCCACGCGGCGCCTGCCAGGGAAAGGCGCAGGCTTGTATATTGCCCGCCTCATTGCGCACCGGAATCACGACGCTGAGCAGCACTAGCAGCAGGCGCCGGTGTCGCAGCAGGGGGCAATGTGTTTACCACCCCTGGTCTGCCGCGGTGGCCGCAGGGTGCCGGCGGGTGCGCACCAGGCAACCGGTTTCCCGGGATGTTGCGGCTGTACGCCGATAAAATCATTGCGCAGTGGTCCGCTGAACAGAAAGCGGAAGGTGCGCTCACATACGGCCATTCTTGCGCCGCGCAGGAACACATGGCCTTCATCGTCGGTGACCTGCGCATACGGACCGCGATAAATCACCGCCTGACCGGTATCCAGACAGGCGGTCTGTTCGCCTTTGACCGCGGTCAGGGTGACGGAGCGAAACTCTATGTCCTCGACAACCTGCCAGGGCTCGGTATTCCACTTGTCATAGCTCACGGCAAGAAAGCCGGCATCCTTAAACACATCCAGAAACTCCTGTTCATGAAATGCGCCGGAAATGCAGCCGCTCCACAGCTGGGGATCTGCCTTGAGGTGTTGCGGCACCGCCTCGTCACAGACGATATCGGCGATCGCGACGCGCCCGCCGGGTTTCAGCACCCGGAAAATTTCCTTGATCAACTGACGTTTCTCCGCTTCCTCTACCAGATTCAGCACACAATTGGAAATGACCAGATCCACCGAGTTGTCGGCGATCAGCGGCCGCTGCCGCCGCTGCTCCTGCTGCCATTGCTGCAGTCGCGCCAGGTCGCCGCTGTTGCTCACCGGATGCTGCGCCAAAAATCGATCCATGGCCTCGACGTCGAGCGCTAGATCCTGAATATGGCCTTTGACGAAGCGCACGCGATCACCACCCAGGCGCCGTGCCATTTCCTCCTGGTATTTTCGCGCCAGCGCCAGCATGTCATCGTTCATGTCCACACCGATGACACGACCGCCCTCACCCACCAGTTGCGCCGCCATGTAGCAGATCTTGCCGCCGCCGCTGCCCAGATCAAGCACGGTATCGCCTGGCCGCACATAGGCCGAAGGATCGCCACAGCCGTAATCCTTGGCGATGATTTCCTCAGGCAGCAGTTCCAGCAACCGGCCATCATAGCTCACCGGGCAGCACAGACTGGCCTGCACCTCCATGGCGCCATCGGAATATCGATCCAGCACACTTTGTTGCACGCTCATTATTCTTTCCTCTCCAGTAAGGCGCCGCCGCAACTGCTGCCCTGACCCGCGGTGCAGCCGTAGCAATGGTCGCCGATGACGATGGGCCGGTCGCGCAATGCGGCGAATTCCAGCTTGTTGATGTGCACCGGCGACTTGCCGCCGGTGTCGATGCCCAAACCAAGCATTTGATTGAAATCACAGTCATAGACATTACCCTGCCAGTCGATGCTGATCAGAGACTTGCACATGACCGCCCCCAGGTTATCCGCGTTGTAGGCGCTCTTCAGCAGATGCATGTAATCGGCAAATCCACCCTGAGAAATCAGCATGCTGCCGAATCGCTGAATAGGCATATTGGCCAGGGTGTAAAGGCGATTGAATCGTACCCCGTAATTTTCCAGCAGGTGATTTTTGTAATCCGTCTCCAGGGCGGCCTGGGGCGGCGGCAGCGCCGGACCCTGGGGGTTGTACACCAGATTGAGCTGCAAGCCGCTGTCGGCATGCCCGTAACCCAGCTCGTTGAGCAGGCGCAGCCCCGCCACGCTGCGTTCGAACACGCCCGCACCGCGTTGTTTGTCGACGTTGTCCCGCAGGTAACAGGGCATGGACGCGGTTACCGTTACCTGGTGCGCGGCGAGAAACCGCCCCAGATCCTCCTGTCCCGGCTCCAGCAGGATGGTCAGATTGCAACGGTCGATAACTTCCAGGCCACGCTGCCGCGCCACCGTCACCAACTGCCGGAAATGCGCATTGAGTTCCGGCGCACCGCCGGTCAGATCCAGGATGCGCAGCGCCGGGTTTTCCAGCAGACGCAGCAGCGACTGCATGGTTTCCCAGGTCATGGTTTCCTTGCGTTTTGGACCGGCGTTGACATGACAATGCAGACACTGCTGATTGCATTGGTAGCCCAGATTGACCTGCAGCGTATCCGGCAGCCGGTCGCGGTCGATGGGTGGAAAATCGGTCGTGCGCAACAAAGGTAAAGTGGCGTGCATTATTGCCCTCGCTTTACAGGTTCAATTCTGATACGGATGCGACCTGCCGCTGGCCGGCTACATTACCGTCCAGAGCGCGGTTTTTTTTCACCGGCGCGGCCATGGCAGCACCTGCCCGGCGTGACATTCCTGTGATGAATGTCGCCGCCCTGCGGGTTATACTTCCTGCCTGATGCGTTAACCGCAGCCGGTCAAACCATGGATTCAATTTTAGTTCTTTCGTTACAACCAGGACACCATGACTCCGCCAACGGCAAACAGTCCCCCTGATGAAAGCGAACTGATAGCCTGCTTACTGCGGGGTGACCAGTCCAGCTATCGGCTGATCGTGCGGCAGTACTATCCAGCCATGCACGCCTTCGCCCGTGCTATTATAGGTGAAAGCCTGGCTGATGAAGTAGTGCAGGAAAGCTGGGTCTCCGTACTCCAGGCGCTGCCGCAGTTCGAGCGCCGTTCAAGTCTGAAAACGTGGATTCTGCGTATCGTCAGCAACAACGCCAAGAACCGCCTGCGCCGGGAAAAGCGCCTGGTTTCCTTCGAGGATCTTGCGACGCCGGACGCCGAAGAGCAAGGCGACTGGTTCGACACCCGCGGCCACTGGCGGGCCAGCCAGATCATGGGCGCCTGGCACCATCAACAGCCAGAGGATATCATCGCCAGCGACCAGTTGCGCGGCAGGCTCATGGCCGCCTTGACCTCGCTGCCGCCGCAGCAGCAGGCCGCGGTGGTGTTGCGCGATATGGAGGGAATGGAGTTCGAAGAAATTTGTAAGATTCTCGAAGTATCGGAGTCCAATATCCGGGTACTCCTGCACCGCGGGCGAACCCGACTGCGTGCGGTGATCGACACATTTAACAAGGCCTGAAGCCCATGTTGAGCTGTAAAGACGTAACGGAAAAAGCCAGCGACTACCTGGATCACAAGCTGCCCCTGCGGACCCGGCTGGGCATGCGTTTACACCTGTTCATGTGCGTCCGCTGCCGCCAGTATCTGCACCAGCTTCACACCACCGTTCGCACCCTGTCCCTGCTGGGCGAACGCCGCCAGGCGTCGGAACAGGAGATTGAGTCGACCCTGGAAACCTTGCGCCACAAAGACAAACAGCAACCGTGATTTTGCCCCGCCAGCCGGCTTTGTGTCCGTAACCGGGGATGCTATCATCCGGCCTGGCCCAGGCATATTGGCGCATCCGCCAACAGGGTAAACCGCCCCGGTAGCTCAGCTGGATAGAGCAGCGCCCTCCTAAGGCGCAGGTCGGACGTTCAAATCGTCTCCGGGGCACCATTATCACGCTGGTCAGGTTTTGTTATGAGGCCGCCCTTCTTTATATAAAAAACTTTAATAATAATTTGTAACTTTCTGATTTAACAATTTTTATTTTTCCTAGCCTCTTACCTCTCAACATGCTACTATGAATTAACCAATTTGGGTAAGGTTTATTTCCCTGCACGCACTAATACAACACTATTATAAATAAATCGTCATAGCGAATATGGCAGGGAGAGGTGAATCCTCGAGTCCAAGGTAGCAGAGAGACGGGTATGGGTAAAAGTGATTGTACGCATGTGAAACTCAATAGTCAGTTGCAGCAATTTGTGGTTGATTTCGATCTTTGGTCCAAGCTTGCCAGCACCGATCCTGAGTCCTTCGAACGCAAACGTCAGGACATGCTGGAAGAATTTTTCGCGCAGATTCCCCAGCAGCGTCAACATCGCCTGCGTGGTCTGCAGTTCCGTATCGACATGGAAAGACGTCGGGCAAAATCCCCTATGGGTGCCTGCATTAAAATATCAGCGATGATGTGGGATTCCGTCGGCGGTAAGGACGGCTTGATCGATTCGATTAAGAAACTATCCCTGCCGGCCTCCGAGGTAACGGCCAAGGCACCGCGCTTGGATGCCAAAATACTCTCTTTTCGCAAGACGAACTGATTCATTCATCTCTTTTCCACATATATAGTCATCGATTGTAACGCAATACAATCGATGACTTATCTTATTTCCGCATTTTTTTACCGACCTAGAAGCACTTTTAAAAATATGGGCAGTCAATAAGTTCAAGGTGCAGCCGGGAGGGTGACGGTTTGTCCTGCCGGCTTTCCGGCACATCTTCCCTGCCTCCCCCCCATGGGTCCGTGCTCCGATCATCGCCTGGTCATTGTCCGTCCATGTGCGCGACCGCCGCGGTGAATTCGGGAGGTTTACGAGCGTATTACTCTGGCTTTTGGATTTACGATAGTATGTAGTCTGGCATATAAGAAATTCAGATAAGTATTGGCTTGTTTTTTGCACCGATAGGATAAAGCACCTTAACGCTGCGACCACAGCGTAGAGCCCCTGAACCAGATGACGTTGTTGTCGGTGGCAGGCATACCGAGATATCCGACGAGAGGCGCAACCATGAGTATCTTCAACCAGTATGCATCGCGATTCGAGCGGCAAAAAGCCGAGGAATTAACCATTCAGGAATACCTGGAACTGTGCAAGAAAGATCCGCTCGTCTATGCCACTCCGGCGGAGCGCATGCTCAAGGCCATAGGCGAACCCGATCTGGTGGATACGCGCAAGGATCCGCGCCTGAGCCGGATTTTCTCCAACAAGATGGTCAAGATCTATCCGGCGTTCCGCGAATTCTACGGCATGGAAGAAGTGATCGAGCAGATCGTTTCCTTCTTCAAGCACGCGGCGCAGGGCCTGGAAGAAAAGAAACAGATACTCTATCTGCTGGGGCCGGTGGGTGGCGGAAAGTCCTCGCTGGCGGAAAAACTCAAGGCGCTGATCGAACACGTGCCGTTCTACGCCATCAAAGGCTCGCCGGTCTATGAATCTCCACTGTCGCTGTTCTCGCCCAATGAGGACGGAAAAGTACTGGAAGAAGATTACGGCATCCCGCAGCGCTATCTGTCTACCATCATGTCTCCGTGGGCAGTGAAGCGCCTGCACGAATTCAACGGCGACATCACCAAGTTCAAAGTCATCAAGGTACACCCGTCCAATCTGCGCCAGATCGCGGTGGCCAAAACCGAACCCGGCGACGAAAACAACCAGGATATCTCCTCGCTGGTGGGCAAGGTCGATATCCGCATGCTGGAACATTTTGCCCAGGACGATCCGGACGCCTATAGTTTCTCCGGCGGTCTGTGCAAGGGCAATCGCGGCATGCTGGAATTCGTCGAAATGTTCAAGGCGCCGATCAAAGTTCTGCATCCGCTGCTGACCGCAACCCAGGAAGGCAACTACAAGGGCACCGAGGGCCTGTCGGCGATTCCCTTCGAGGGCATCATTCTCGCTCACTCCAACGAATCCGAGTGGCTGGCGTTCAAGAACAACAAGAACAACGAAGCATTCCTCGACCGCATCTATATCGTCAAGGTGCCGTATTGCCTGCGTTCGTCCGAGGAAGTCAGAATCTACGAAAAACTGCTGCGCAACAGCTCGCTGGCGGAAGCGCCCTGCGCCCCCGGCACCCTGGACATGATGGCGCAGTTCGCCGTGCTGTCGCGGGTCAAGGAACCGGAAAATTCCAACATTTATTCCAAGATGCGGGTCTATGACGGAGAAAACCTCAAAGACGTCGATCCCAACTCGAAAAGCTACCAGGAATACCGCGACTTCGCCGGTGTCGACGAAGGCATGACCGGCCTGTCCACCCGCTTTGCCTTCAAGATCCTGTCGCGGGTGTTCAATTTCGATCACCAGGAAGTGGCGGCCAATCCGGTGCACCTGCTGTACATTCTCGAGCAGCAGATCGAACGCGAACAGTTCGCGCCGGAAACCGAGGAGAAATACATCTCCTATATCAAAGGCTACCTGACGCCCCGCTACATCGAGCTCATCGGCAAGGAAATCCAGACCGCGTATCTGGAATCCTACTCGGAATACGGGCAGAATATTTTTGACCGTTATGTCACTTATTCCGATTACTGGATCCAGGACGAGGAATATCGCGACCCGGACACCGGCGAGATCTTCAACCGCGCCGCGCTCAATGACGAACTGGAAAAGATCGAAAAGCCGGCGGGCATCAGCAACCCCAAGGATTTTCGCAACGAGATCGTCAACTTCGTGNNCAACGGCAAGAATAAAAGCGCGGTCAACCGCCAGCGTTTTCTCAAGCGTTACAGCGAACAGATACGCAAAGCGGTGTCCGACGCCATCGCCGGTCGTTCCATCACCGATATGGAACAGGGCGAAACCGTGACCATTCCCGCCCGGGATATTTCCGAGCCCACGTTTCGTCATGGCAGCGGCGGCCGGCGCCAGACCGTTTATTCCGGCAACAAGGAATTCGTCCCCGGTGACAAGATCCCGCGCCCTTCCGGTCAGGCCGGCGGCAAGGGCGGCAAGGCCAGCAACAGCGGCGAGGGCATGGACGATTTCGCCTTCCAGTTGTCGAAAGAAGAGTTTCTGGAATTTTTCTTCGAAGACCTGGAATTGCCCGATCTGGTTAAAACCCAGCTTAAAAGCGTGGTGGACTACAAAACCCGCCGTGCCGGCTACACCACCGCTGGGGTGCCTTCCAATATCAACGTCATCCGTTCACTGCGGGGCGCAATCGCGCGGCGCATGGCATTGGCCGCTCCCCACGCCCGTAAGCTCAAGGAAAAGGAAGAAGAGCTGGATGATATTCTCACCGCCCACGGCGAAGATGATCCCAAGGTGGAATTGCTGCGCGAGGAAATCAATCTTTTAAGAGCCAAAGTGAACGCCGTACCGTTTATCGACGAATTCGATATCCGGTACAACAATCGAGTTAAGGAGCCGGTGCCCAGCACCCAGGCTGTGATGTTTTGCATTATGGATGTGTCCGGCTCCATGAACGAGGAACGCAAAGACATCGCCAAGCGGTTTTTTATCCTGCTGTATTTGTTTTTGGAACGCAATTACGAAAGCATCGACGTGGTGTTTATCCGTCATCACACCACGGCCAAGGAAGTGGACGAAGAAGAATTCTTCTATTCACGTGAAACCGGCGGTACCGTGGTCTCCAGCGCATTGGAACTGATGCATGAAATCATAGAAGAGCGCTATCCCACGTCGCAATGGAACATCTACGCGGCGCAAGCCTCCGACGGTGATAACTGGGAAGGCGACTCGCCGGCCTGCAGCGAGATACTGATCAACAAAATCATGCCTAGCCTGCAGTATTCCGCCTACGTGGAAATCACAGCTTACGAGCACCAAAGCCTGTGGTACGAATACGAAAAAGTCAAAGCGAATTTTCCCAACTTCGCCATACAGGACATTGCCGGGCTGACCAGCATTTATCCGGTGTTTCGTGAACTCTTTTCCAAACAACAGACCCAATGAGCCGCAATATCATCGCAGACACCTCCGAGTGGAGTTTCGAGCTGATCGAAAAATACGATCAGGAAATCGCGCGCGTGGCCGCGGATTTCGGCCTGGATACCTATCCTAACCAACTGGAAGTCATCAGCTCCGAACAAATGATGGATGCGTATTCGTCGGTAGGCATGCCGGTGCAATACCACCATTGGTCTTTCGGCAAACAATTTGTCAATACCGAACGACGTTACAAACGCGGTCAAATGGGTTTGGCCTACGAAATCGTCATCAATTCCAATCCCTGTATCGCCTACCTCATGGAAGAAAACACCCTTACCATGCAGGCTCTGGTGATTGCGCACGCGGCGTACGGGCATAATTCGTTTTTCAAAGGTAATTATCTGTTTCGCACCTGGACCAACGCCGACGCCATCATCGACTATTTGTTGTTCGCCAAAAATTACATCGTACATTGCGAAAAACGCTACGGCGTACAGGAAGTCGAAGCGGTGCTGGACTCCTGCCACGCGTTAATGAATCATGGAGTGGACCGCTATAAACGTCCGCAAAAACTATCCACCGCCGAGGAAGAACTGCGGCAAAAGGAACGCGAGGAATACCTGCAATCGCAGGTCAATGACTTATGGCGAACCCTGCCTATCATGGACTCCATGAAAAAGAAGCAGCAAGAACGGCGTTTTCCCGCAGAACCGCAGGAAAATATCCTGTATTTCATCGAAAAGAATGCGCCTTTGATGGAATCCTGGCAGCGGGAAATTGTGCGTATTGTGCGCAAAATCGGCCAATATTTTTACCCCCAGCGCCAGACCCAGGTGATG
>DKAS01000095.1 GCA_002448875.1 Proteobacteria bacterium UBA6920
CTGCTGGGGCAGAACGTCAACGCCTACCGCGGCCAGATGAACGACGGTGACCAGGCCGACCTGGCACTGCTCATTCGTTACATCGCCGCGATTCCCGGCATCGAGCGTATCCGTTACACCACCTCGCATCCGCTGGAAATGTCCGACAGTCTGATCGAGGTTTACCGCGACGTACCGCAACTGGTCAGTCATCTGCATTTGCCGGTGCAAAGCGGCTCGGATCGCATACTGGCCCTGATGAAACGCGGACATACCGCGCTGGAATATAAGTCAATTGTCGGCAAACTGCGCAGCGCCCGCCCGGATTTGTGTCTGTCCTCCGACTTCATCGTCGGTTTTCCCGGGGAAACCGACCAGGATTTCGCCGCCACCCTGGACCTGATCGACAGCCTCGGCTTCGACCACTCCTACAGTTTCGTTTTCAGCCCGCGTCCTGGCACACCGGCCGCCAGCCTGCCGGACGACGTGCCTATGGAGCGAAAAAAACATCGCCTTGAAATTTTACAGCAACGAATAAATGATATATCTCACGCTATTAGCTTGGATATGGTTGGAACCTTACAGAGTGTACTGGTGGAAGGCCAGTCGCGACGGGACCCTAAACAATTGCGCGGCAGAACCGATAATAATCGTATAGTCAACTTCAACGGAAACCGCGAGTTGATTGGAAACTACGTGACGGTATGCATTACAGAGGCACTACCGAACTCGTTGCGCGGCGAAATTGCTCCACAAGTCGGCAGCTCGGGACGCCGGTCTTGAAAATCTCGCCACTCAAAAGCGTTCGTGGTGACGCTGCCGCGGTAAACGAACTGGTGCTGGACATGGAAGACAATCAGCAGCTGGCGAATCTCTGCGGCCAGTTCGACCAGAATCTGCGGCAGATCGAACGCGACCTCAATGTTCAGGTTGGGGTGCGCGGTAATGCCTTGCGCATCAGCGGCGACCAGGCCGCGGTCGACCTGGCCAGCAATCTCTTCGTCAAGCTGTACCACTACGCCAGCGAACACCCCATCACCCCGGAAAGTCTGCACCTGATGATACAGGAGGCACGCATCGACGCCGATCAGAACCCGCAAGCCACGGATGCCACCGACTCCGAGGACGAGGAAATCAAGGTACGGCGCGGCTATGTCAAGGGTCGCGGCGCCAACCAGAAAAACTACCTGCACAATATCAAGCAGCACGACATCAATTTCGCCGTCGGTCCCGCCGGCACCGGCAAGACCTATTTGGCGGTGGCGCGGGCGGTGGAAGCCCTGGAAAAAAGCGAAGTCCGGCGCCTGGTGCTGGTACGGCCGGCGGTGGAGGCGGGGGAAAAACTTGGTTTTCTGCCCGGCGACATGGCGCAGAAAGTGGACCCCTACCTGCGCCCCCTGTACGACGCCCTGTATGAGATGTTCGGCTTCGACAACGTGGAAAAGCTCATGCAACGCCACGTCATCGAAGTGGCGCCGCTGGCCTTCATGCGCGGACGCACCTTGAACGAATCCTTCATCATCCTCGACGAGGCGCAGAACACTACCGTCGAGCAGATGAAAATGTTCCTCACCCGCATCGGCTTCGGTTCCTGCGCGGTGATCACCGGCGATGTCACCCAGATAGATCTGCCCAAGGGCACGCGCTCCGGCCTGGCCCACGCGCTGGATGTACTCGAGGGCGTAGACGGCATCAGCTTCAATTTTTTCGACACCAAAGACGTAGTGCGGCATTCTCTGGTACAGCAGATCATCACCGCCTATGAACAATATGAACGCAAAAGCCCGTAACACCGTTGGCAACAGGCTGACTCTCGACCTGCAACTGGCAGTGAGCGCGACTGCCAACGCGCCGCGGCTGCCGTCGCGGGCGCAATTTCGCGCCTGGGCGGAAGCCGCCCTGGCGTCACGCCGGCAGGCCAGCGAGCTGACCATACGCATCGTCGATGAAACGGAAAGCGCGCAGCTGAATCAGGACTATCGCGGCAAGGACGGGCCGACCAATGTATTGTCTTTCCCGTTCACCGCCCCGTCCGGCATCACCCTGCCGCTGATCGGCGACCTGGTGATCTGCGCCCCGGTAGTAGTGCGGGAGGCAGAGCAACAGCACAAGGAAATCGCGGCCCACTGGGCGCACATGGTCATCCATGGCTGCCTGCATCTGCTGGGCTATGATCATGAAACCGAGGCCCAGGCCGAAACCATGGAAGCCCTGGAGCGCCAGCTGCTGGCCGCCTTCGGCTATGCCGATCCCTATTCATCGTAACCAACCCGCGACCCTCATGAACGACGACCCCCCCAGTAACAATTTAACGCCCATTTCCGACAACAAACCCGCGCGCAGCTGGCTGGAACGGCTCAGTGACGCACTGCTGCGCGAACCCACCGACCGCGAACAGCTGGTGACCATCCTGCGCGATGCCGTGGACCGCGAACTGCTCGACGCCGACGCGCTGTCGATGATAGAGGGCGTGCTGCAGGTGTCGGAAATGCAGGTGCGCGAAATCATGATTCCGCGTTCGCAGATGGCAGTGGTGGAAGCCGGCCAGAAACCGGAAGAATTCCTCCCCATGGTGGTACAGACCGCCCATTCCCGGTTTCCGGTGATCGGCGACACCAAGGACGAAGTGGTCGGCATTCTGCTGGCCAAGGATCTGCTGGGTTATTTCATGCGCCGCGACGCCAATGGCGAATTCAATCTGCGGGAAGTATTGCGCCCGGCGGTTTTCATCCCGGAAAGCAAACGCCTGAACGTGCTGCTCAAGGATTTTCGCGCCAACCGCAAT
>DKAS01000091.1:0-4014 GCA_002448875.1 Proteobacteria bacterium UBA6920
GCGGTCGAGCACGGCGATGGCCTTGACCGACCGCGGCAGCACCGCCACCAGGTGGCGGGCGGAAAACGGCCGGAATAGTCGCACTGTCACCACGCCCAGGCGGGCGCCACCGGCATTGAGCACCTTGAGCGTTTCCTCGATGGTTTGCGCGCCCGAACCCATGATGACCATGACACGGTCGGCGTCGGTGGCGCCGTAGTACTCGAACAGGCGGTAGCCCCGGCCGGTGAGCCCGGCGAAGCGGTCCATGGTGTCCTGTACGATGCCCGGCACCTGATCATAGAAGATATTGACGGACTCGCGCCCCTGAAAATAGACATCGGGATTCTGCGCGGTGCCGCGGATGAAGGGATTGGACGGATTCAGAGCGCGGCGCCGGTGAGCGTAAACCAGCTGCTCGTTGATCATGGCGCGGATCACCTCGTCCGGCAACAGGGCGATCTTATTGATCTCATGGGAGGTGCGAAAGCCGTCGAAAAAATTGATGAACGGTACCCGTGCTTTGAGGGTGGCGGCATGGGTGATCAGCGCGCTGTCGTGCGCCTCCTGCACCGAGGTGGAGGCGAGCATGGCAAAGCCCGTGGCACGCGCCGCCATCACGTCCTGGTGATCGCCAAAGATGGACAGACCCTGCGCGGCGATCGCCCGCGCCGCCACGTGAAACACGGTAGAGGTCAGTTCGCCGGCGATTTTGTACATATTGGGGATCATCAGCAGCAACCCCTGCGAGGCGGTGAAGGTGGTGGTAAGGGCCCCGGTCTGCAGAGCGCCGTGGGCGGTGCCGGCGGCGCCGCCTTCCGACTGCATTTCGATGACATCCGGCACTGTGCCGAAAATATTTTTTACGCCCTGCGCCGACCACACATCGCACAGTTCCGCCATGTCGGACGAGGGGGTGATTGGATAAATGGATGCCACTTCGCTCACCCGGTAGGCGACGTGGGCCACCGCATGGCCGCCGTCCATGGCGACCAGTTTTGGCTTGACGGTTTTTACGCTCATGAAGTTGACTCCGCGGCGGCCGCCGGTTCCGGCGTCATGTCGATGGCATGGCAGGGACACTGTTCGTAGCACACCGCGCAACCGGTGCATTTTTCATAGTCGAACTGGTAGCGCTTGCCCTTGCCGAGTTTGATCACCGCATCCTCGGGGCAGGAGCCGTAGCAGCCGTCGCACTCGAAACAATTGCCGCAGGACAGGCAGCGCCTGGCTTCAAACAGGGCTTCCTGTTCCGACAAGCCCTGCATGATTTCCTGAAAACCTTCCAGGCGCTCTTCCACCGGCAGATGTTGCTGCAGGCGCTTAGGCGCGCTGGTGCGATACCACAAATGCAGTTTGTCGTGGCCGACGATAGCGTGTTTTGCCGGTGTGCCGAGGGGCTTGCCGCGCAACCAGGCGTCGATATGGCGCGCGGCTTTTTTACCGTGGCCGGTGGCGATGGTGACCGAACGCTCGGACGGCACCATGTCGCCGCCGGCGAAAATTCCCTCGGCGCCGGTCATCATATTGGCGCCGACTACCACCGTGCCGTCACGATTGAATTCCATGCCCGGTACCTGTTGGAGGAAACTGGTGTCCGTTTCCTGGCCGACCGCCATGATCAGCGCGTCGGCTTCCAGAGTTTCATAGGTGCCGGTGGGCTGCGGTCGCCCTTTGTCGTCCAGTGCCATCACTTCGACGGTAAACTTGCCGGCGTCGATTTCCTTGATGGTGCGCAGCCAGTTGATTTTCACGCCTTCTTCAATGGCTTCGTCGGCCTCGAAATCATGGGCCGCCATATTGGCGCGGTCGCGCCGGTAGATGATCATCGCCTCGTCGGCACCCAGGCGTTTGGCGGTGCGTGCCGCGTCCATCGCCGTATTGCCACCGCCGTAGATGGCGACGCGCCGCCCGAGTTTTGGAATCGCGCCGCGATCGACATCGCGCAGAAAGCCGACGGCGTCGAGAAAGCGGCCGGCATCGCGGCCGGGAATATCGATTTTCTTGGAAAGGTGGGCGCCGACCGCGACGAACACCGCGGCAAATCCACCTTGCTGCTTTTCCATCTTCACATCGGCCACCTTGTGATTGCAGACGATCTTCACGCCCATGGTTTGCAGACGCGCTATTTCCCGGGTCAGCTCGTGGCGCGGCATGCGGTAAGCGGGGATGCCGAAATGCATCATGCCGCCGGCCACCGGTCCGGCTTCAAAAATAGTGACTGCATGCCCCAGGCGGGTGAGGTGGTAGGCCGCCGACAGGCCGGACGGTCCGGCGCCGATGACCATGACCTTGCTGCCACCGGCGGGTTTGTCGAAAGTGGGCTGCCAGTCCTGTTCCATGGCCAGATCGCCGAGAAAACGCTCGACCGAATGAATACTTACTTCCTGATCGGTCAAAGCGCGATTGCAGGCGGTTTCGCAGGGGTGGTAACAGACGCGGCCATGAATCGCGGGAAAGGGATTGTGCTCCAGCAGTTTCTCCCAGGCCTGCCGGTAGCTGCCTTCCTGCGCCAGCGCCAGCCACGCCTGGATATCCTCGCCGGCGGGACAGGCGTTATTGCAGGGCGGCAGAAAATCCTGGTACACCGGAATGCGCGAACGCCGCGCGCCCGTGCCCTTGTAGTGTTTGGTCAGGTCGAGACTGGCGGTCATGTCCTTCTTGCTTATGGGCATGCGAGTCTCCCTGTCTTTGCCAGGCAAGGGTCTGCATCGTGTACGCGGTGATGTGCGGCCATGCGATGTACTCCTGTGCTTGCCGCCGTTGCGACGTCATTTTTAAAAAAATGACGTGCCACATATTCGGTCGCGGCCCCAGGGCGACATCGCCCTGCGGTCCGCAGCCACATTCGGGTTACCGAAATTTGTGCTGCCTGGCGGCGAAAATCTAGTATGGATCAACGCCGCGCAAACCGCAAATAGCGCCGGCGCAGCGTCCAGGCAGCGAAGTGAATCCAGCGTTGTGAGCGGCGCAAAAAGATAGGTAAATAGTCGATGAAGCCGGCGGAAAGGTGAATACCTCTGCGCCTGATGCTTAACAGCAGCGGTGGTTCCAGAGTCGCCCGGTTGGGATCAAACTGTCGCCGGCGGCCTGGTCCTCAGTGACGACCGCCTGGTTCGCTGCCACCTGGCTGCGCCGCTGTCACAGGGTCCGATGTCGAGATTCCGCGGCACGCTCGTTCCAGCCCGATGCACCAGAGGGCAATCGGCGCCACGAACCAGTGGCCACCGAGTAATCGAACTTCCCTTAGCCTTTGCGCCAGAATAGGCGGCTGCACCATCTTAGCGTGCCAATTCGGACGGCGCCCCGTTTCGGTGCGTCGCGGTATTTGTAACTGAATGAATTAAAAGAAAATTATCCGTGGCACATGGCGTGCAATGCACGATCAGCGCATAAGCGGTATCGACGGCAGCAGGTGTTCGCCGTTGGTGAGTTCTCAATGGATGGCTAGGGTTCCGACCGTTGCGGTGTCTGGTCCGAGAGCCATCGACCTGTTCCCTGGGCTGTCCCGGAAGCGGGTTACACGGCGGGATAAAAGCCCGGGAGGCCGGCTGCATGATGGTCATGCCGTTGATCCCTCCTATGCCCGCATAACGTGTAATCCGCTTCCGGGAGGATGGTAATGAAAAACCTGCATAAATTTTTCCTGTTGTTCGTTCTCGCACTGGCGTCCGGCAATGTGTTGGCCAAGGACAGTTTCAAGGTTTGCTGGACCATCTACGTGGGCTGGATGCCGTGGGACTACGGCGCCCAGGCCGGTATCGTGAAGAAATGGGCCGACAAATACGGCATCAAGATCGACGTGGTGCAGATCAACGACTACGTGGAATCGATCAATCAGTATACCGCCGGCGCCTTTGACGGCTGCACCATGACCAATATGGATGCGCTGACCATTCCGGCGGCGGGCGGGGTGGATTCGACCGCGCTGCTGGTCGGTGATTTCTCCAACGGCAACGACGGCATCGTCCTCAAGGGCAAGAAAGCGCTGAAGGATATCAAGGGCCAGAAAGTCAATCTGGTGGAGTTGAGCGT
>DKAS01000091.1:4076-4486 GCA_002448875.1 Proteobacteria bacterium UBA6920
ACCGGCGCCTGGTATGAAATCATGCGGGGCATGCAGGGCAGCGGCAAGGCTTCCATCGCCGCGCGCGAGCATATGGCCAAATCCTCGGGTACCGATCTCAAGGGTTTCGACGCGCAGCTGAAGACTACGCAGATGTTCTATGATGCCGCCAAGGCGGTGGAATTCACCAAGAGTCCGAAGCTCAAGCAGACCATGCAATACGTCGCCGAGTTCAGCTTTGCCCACGGCATTCTCGGTGAAGGCGCGCCCGATGCCGGTTTCATCGGTATCAGCACGCCGGCCGGGGTCTATGGCAGCGGCGCCAACATCAAACTGCGCTTCGATCCCGCCTACATGGAAATGGCGGCGGCAGGCAAGTTGTAACGGCACGGCGGGAACGGCATGGGCATGAAACGCCTGATCAACATCCG
>DKAS01000005.1 GCA_002448875.1 Proteobacteria bacterium UBA6920
TCAAGATCAATATGGTGGTGATGCAGGGCGTCAATGAGGACGAAGTAGAGGCCATGCTGGCGTTTTGCATAGAGCAGGGTTTCGTGCTGCGCCTGATCGAAACCATGCCGGTGGGCGACACCGGCCGTGACGCCAGCCGTCAGTTCGTCAATCTCGACGATATCCGCCAGCGCCTGAGCCAGCGTTACGATCTGGTCCCCGGGGTGCTGGCCGGCGGCGGTCCCGCCCGCTACTACCGGGTGAAGGGCACCGATACCAATATCGGTTTTATCACGCCGCTGTCGCAGCATTTCTGCGCCACCTGCAACCGGGTGCGCATCACCGCCGAGGGCATGTTGCACCTGTGCCTGGGGCAGGATGACATCGTCGATCTGCGCGCCCCGCTGCGCGCCGGCGTCAGCGATGCGGAGCTTGAGCAAATCATCGTCGCCGCCATCCAGCGCAAACCCGAACGGCACGAATTCAACGAAAAACCGGAAAAGATCATCCGCTTCATGTCCATGACCGGCGGCTGAGCTGAGCCGGGGTCGGACCACCGTAACTTCTAGATTTCACGAGTTAAATTAAGAAAAATGCGCGCCAGATTGGGCTTCGAGGGCCCATTTTGGCCGCAAGAATGCTGCCTTCCGCGTTTGCTTAGAGGGTGATTTTCATGCCCGAAAACACACATAATAGCCGAAATTCCTGGCTGATTTCAGCCGGTTTATTTGTTGCATCAACGGGTTGTGGTGATCCGACCCCCGGTAAGTTCACATGTCAATAATCAACCATTCTCCATTTAGAAACACGAACTGGATTGCGCCGCCGGAATGGTGACTCCTGTCGATGATGTCGTATTCACGAAACTCGCCGAAGCCGGAATTCATATGCCCTAAGACGAAGCTTTCTCCTGCCTTTGCCATGTTTTCCGACGTCAGATCACTAAACAAACGCGCGAATTTTCCCACGGAGGTCGGGGAAAAACAGGAAAGAAACATCTCCCGGTTTTTCTCCTTCAATGCGGTTATAAACACCTGGAAGGTCTTCTCGGGGGTGGAAAATTGTTGTCTGGGCTGGGTTTTGTATGAGATTGCCGAAGATTTTAGAAATAAGGTTTTTGCCTGTTTGTGATTTTCTGAGATCAGGGAACGGTAGGGATCTCCCTTGCTTTGATCTTTCTCTATTTGCCCGATCAAGCCGAAAAAATTCGCCTGCCAGAAGTGGGAGGGATCAACAGTGGCAATTTGTGCCAGTATCTCCGGTGCCGGAAGGTTGCTCGCCCGTTGAGCCAGGTAAAAAAAACTGAAGTGGGAGTGGGGATAGAATTTTTTCGATGACGGCAACGCAGCGGTCTCTTCCGGCTGCAGGCTTTGTGACCAATTGAGTGAAGGGGAAAAAATGAGGATAGCGCCGAATGTGTCCAGTTGCTGCGTTTCCAGCGTGATGTTTGGAATTTTGCCAGTGCGCAGGTACTGTAGTTCGTGGTTGATCCAGGACCCGCTCCATATCGCTACCGGGCCCATTTCTCTCATCAGTGTGGAGTCGGGAATCGCGGCGAGGGCGAATTCATACCACTTTATTGCGTTTTGCGTATCGTTCAAATCAAGCTGGTATGTTTCGGCAATCTGGAGAGCGGGATAAATTTCCCCGGATAATTTGTAGCGTGTATTGAAATCGATCGACTTTTGATAATATTTTATGGCATTCCCGGGATCTTTTTTCTCGAATCGAAAATAGTTACCAAGATAGCCCAGGCCTGAGGTTATTTTATGGGATAGAAAGTCAGGCGTGAGTGAATCACTGGATTGGGCGTAAAGTATGCTGAGTTCATCAAGATATTTTTCGGCGTGATCCGCGCTCGTGATTGTCTTCTGTTTATTTTCGCCGAAATACCGGTCTTCAACTTCCGTTGCTTTTTCCTGTAATGTCTCGCGACGCTGTTGCGCAAGGGCCGCGGCTTTATGCTCGGAAAAATGAGTGGTGCGGTTATCAATATCCGAGGTGGCATAGTCAAAGTATTTGTAATCGATCTCGCCATTGTCATAGGCCTTTTGGATTTCTTCGCGGGCCCGTTTCCAGATGTCCAGGTTTAGAAAGCTCATAATGGCAATGAAGGCGTCATTGCGCAGGTCTTTGTTGTGCAGATAGTGCAACATGTCCGGGACCGCTTCTTCCGGGTGTTTGAACCGGACCAGTTCAATGTAGGCTGACGCCACCAAGTTATCCGTTTTGTAAGCGATGGCATGGAGTATTTTTGGAAAATCCAGCTTTAGTTTTCCATTAAGCCTGCTCAGATCCCGCAGGGCGCTGGCCGTCGCCCGGATATGTCCGGGCGTTGGGTTTTCCACCTTGTAGGTTTTCAGCATGTCTGTTATCAAGTCCGCCGCCTCTTGCGAGTTGATTTGCAGGATAAGCGTGAGCATGCCAGGGTGATCATCCACAGGCAGGTTTCTGCAATACAGTTTTATATGGCGGAGCGTGTTTTTGTATTTTCGTTTGGTCATCGCATCGAGCAGAGTGAACATCTGCCGATTGCTTAGTTGTGGTTGCAGGCTGAAAATACGCTCTTCGGTTTCCGGGACGTCACTTGTGAAAATAACCTGATACCAGGCATCGACTTCGCTGATGGGACTGCCTGAGCTGACTTTCTCCAACAGATAGTCGAATAGTTTCCGATCGCTGAGAGCGCGGTTGCGGAGGAATTTAATCAAGGGCCTTTCGAAAGCGGGTTCCCTGATGTGTGTAATTACCAACTGTTGAATTTCCTTGTCCATGTCACGCCAGGGGGCACGAAAGTTGGCGCTGTAGTAATCCATGTAAGTTGAATTATTTGAAGTTTCGAGAATCGCTTTGAATCCCGCAACGCTTTGCATTCTCCCGAGTGCGCCGGCGGCACTTCCGCCTGTTAATGGATCAGGGTTGCTCAATTTCTGCAGGAGTTCCGCCTCCGATGGCCGCGCGTCCTGGGCCGATATCGGGAAAGCAAGGATGCATAGTAAACAGAACAGACCAGTAGCTAGGGGAGGGGAAAATCGGGCCATGTGCATTATATCCATGCGATATGGAGTATAAAAATGTATCGTCCTGCAAAGTTAAAAATTGAAGGTTAGAAACCAGTCGGGGGCCGGGCCACCGGGGTCCGGGGTCGGACCACCGTAACTTTCTGATTGCAGGAAATAAATAAAGAAATATCGCCTCGTATTTGGGCTTGGAGGGCCTATTTGGCCACCAATTTACCGCCTTCCGCTTTTTCCCAGAAGGTGCATTTCTTCCGCGAAAACACCCGTGTCAGCTGAAATTTCCGCCTTAATTCAGTGATTTCCCTTTGTAGATCAATTGGTTGCTTTGGTCCGTCCCGCTGCGTCACTTCCCGCTGGGAAAAGTCAGCGTTCACCCGCACTTGCCGCGGCGGGCGGCAGTGGCAGGCGGCGGGTGGACGCGCGGGCGCTGCGCGGTGGCAGCAATGTTAAGGCGCGGTGCAGGACTTTTTCCGCGGTGGCGCGATAGGCGGTGAGTTTGCCGCCGTAGATGGACAGTAGGCGGCCGCCGTGGGTGGCGTGCAGCAGCGTGTCCCGGGAACGATGGAAGGGATTGTTGTCGCCTCGGGGCAGCACGCGCAGGCCGGCGAAGCTGGCGAGGATTTGCGGCGGTTCGCGTTGTGGGAAATAGTGGCGGTAACACTCGCTCAGGTAGGCGATTTCCTCGGCGCTGGCGGCGACGGTGTCCGGGTCGCCGGTGAAGGGGCGCTCGGTGGTGCCAATGAGAGTGCCCTCGCGGTGGGGCATGACGAACACGGCGCGGCCGTCCTGAGGCGCTTCGGTGTAGTAGCGGGGCTGAGCCGGGGTCGGACCACCGTAACCTACTGATTTCACTAGTTAAACAAAGAAAAATGAGCGCTAAATTGGGCTTAGAGGGTCCATTTTGGCCAGCAAAATGCCGCCTTCCGCTTTTTCTTGGAAGGTGGATTTCTTCCCCGAAAACATGCGTCTTAGCTGAAATGCCTGCCTGATTTCAGGCGGTTTCTGTGTTATATCAATGAGTTGCTGTGGTCCGACCCGCGGTGTTTGGTCAGGCGGTTTCTGTGTTATATCAATGAGTTGCTGTGGTCCGACCCGCGGTGACCCGCGGTGTTTGTGTTATATCAATGAGTTGCTGTGGTCCGACCCGCGGTGCCGGTGGTGGTCCGACCCCCGGTGGTCCACAACGGCCCGAAGGTACGCAGCATGGCTTCCGCTACCAATTGGTTGGCAAAGGCGCTGGGGTGGGGGTCAAGACGACTGGCGCGCAGGATCATGTCGTTCTTATAGGGCTCCAGCAACGGACGCGCGTCGATGCAGGGGATGCCGTCCTGGCGGCAGGTGTTCAACACGCGATCGGCGAGAAAGTCCAGGGTGTCTTTGTCGAAGTAGGATTCACTGAACACCGCCATGCCCACCCCGATACCCTGTTGCCGGCACAGGGCGATGAATTCACGCAACGCCTGGTCGGCGGCCTGCGACTCCGGGCTGGCCGGATCCTGGTAGTGTTGCAGCATGAAATCGGTGAACGGCTGGATCCAGTGCAGTCTGCGCTGCAATTGGGCGAATTGCAGGTTGATCAGGTAAAACAGCGCCGTGTTGCGGGTGAGCAGGGCGGGAAACAGCGGTAGCGGACGTTGCGCTCCCCCCTGACGGTGGTCCTGAGGATCGTTGATATACCATTGCAGCAGGACGAAATCGGGATGCGCCGGCAGCACTTGGTGCTGCAGAATCTGCAACTCATCCACGGTTTCGGCGCCCGGTTTGCCGAAGTTCAGGGTCTCGAAGTGGGAGTTGCGGGCGGTGGCGTTGAGCTGGTGGCCGACGCGATTGGAGAATCGGGCCTCCTCGTCTATGCCCTGGCCGAAGGTCAGTGAATCGCCGACGAAGGCGATGCGATACACGCCGGCGGGCTTGTCCGCGCTGAATTCCCGTTCGCGGAATCCCAGATGATTGAAACGCATTTGTGCCAGCCATTTCTGCGCGAAATAGCTGCTGTTGTCCGCGGTGGTGGTGACGTCGCTGAGCAGCAGGCGCAGGCCGCCTTCCACCGCCAGCAGCAGGAGGAGGCTGGTGACCACCAGCAGGATATAGTTCTTGCCCGCTTCAACACCGCCACTGCGGCCGCGGCGCCAGGTCACCGCACCGGCGAGCAGCAGCCCTAGCCCGTCCAGCTCCAGCATCAGTTCCACGGTATAACGGGCTGCCGCCGACCAATGCGGTTGCGCACCCGTCAGCATGTAGCCGCTGATAGCGCTGACGACGAAAATACTGATCACGCCGATCACAATTCCGTGAAATCGCCTGGGGGGTGTGGCTGCAATGTGCATGTACGATGACCGGTAGGCCGCTTGGATACGGCCGCTGGGGAATCACGCTAGCAGTTTTTGTTGTGACCGGTAGTGAAATAATTTTATCGGCACCATGCGCGGTGTTTGTCGAAGCTGAGCCGGGGTCGGACCACCGTAACTTTCTGATTGCAGGAAATAAACAAAGAAATATCGCCTCGTATTTGGGCTTGGGGGGCCGATTTGGCCAGCAATTTACTGCCTTCAGCTTTTTCCTAAAAAGTGCATTACTTCCGCGAAAACACGCATGTTAGCTGAATTTTTCGCGATATCTCAGGAAATTCACTTTGTAGATCAAGTGGTTGCTTTGGTCCGGCCCCGCTATGTGCTGTAAACGGGCGGGCACCGCCAGCCGTTGGGAAAAAGTCAGCGTTCACCGGCACTGGCCGCGGCCGGCGGCAGCGGCAGGCGACGAGTAGACGCGCGGGCGCTGCGCGGTGGCAGCAGCGGCAAGGCGCGGCGCAGGACTTTTTCCGCGGTGGCGCGATAGGCGGTGAGTTTACCGCCGTAGATGGACAGTAGGCGGCCGCCGTGGGTGGCGTGCAACAGCGTGTCGCGGGAGCGATGGAAGGGATTGCCGTTGCCCCGGGGCAGCACCCGCAGGCCGGCGAAGCTGGCGAGAATTTGCGGTGGCTGGCGTTGCGGGAAATAGTGGCGGTAACACTCGCTCAGATAGGCGATTTCCTCGGTGCTGGCGGTGACGGTGTCCGGGTCGCCAGTGAAGGGGCGTTCGGTGGTGCCGATGAGGATGCCCTCGCGATGGGGCATGACGAACACGGCGCGGCCATCCTGCGGCGCTTCGGTGTAATAGATACCGCGCTCCAGTTGCCCGGCCACCAGAATGTGGCTGCCCTGCACCAGGTCCACCGCCAGCGTCGGCGCTGCCGGCGTGGCCAGGGCGAGGAGACTGTTGACCCAGGGGCCGGCGGCATTGACTACCATGCCGGCGGTGTAGCAGCCGGCGGTGGAGTCACTGCCGGCGTCGACTTCGCAAACCCCGGCGCCGGCGCGTATCGCCGTCACCGGGCAGGTGGTGCGCAGGTGGGCGCCCAGGCTCTGGGCCGAGGCCAGCACCGCCTGGGTCAATGCCGCGTCATCGGTCTGGCCGTCCCAGTACTGAAATACCGCTTGCAGGTCATCGCCGGCGAGGCCGTCGAGGTCGGGCCACTGGGCGCGCGGCAGGCGGCGAAAACGCGCCTGCGGTTGCAGGCCGGTGAGCAGGGCGTAGAGGCTGAGACCGACGCGGATCTGCCACGGACGGCGGCGCGTGCGGCGGTAGATCGGGATGTAAAAAGGCACTGGTCGCACCAGCTGCGGCGCGTTGGCGAACAGCAGGCTGCGTTCGCGCAGGCATTCGCGCACCAGGGACAGTTGCCCGGACTCCAGGTAGCGCAGTCCGCCGTGGATCAGTTTGCTGGAGCGCGAGGAAGTGCCGCCGGCGACCTGGCCTTTTTCCAGCACCAGCACCGAATAGCCGGCGGCTGCCGCCGCCTGCGCCACGCCGGCGCCGTGAATGCCGGCGCCGATCACCAGCAGGTCGTAGTGACCAACGCAGTCAGGCGTCGAGTTGGGCAATCAGATCACCGATATGGAAAGTTTCCAGCAGCTGCGTGCCGGCGGCGTGCCAGGCGCGCGCCAGCTGCAGATTGCCGATTTCATACAGCGCCCATTGCCACGGCGCCGGCGGCAGGGGGCGGGCATGGTCGGGAATGATGCTGTGATCGGTGAACAGGTACTCCGGTCGCAGTGCCTGCGCCTGCGCCAGCATGGCATCGTCCCAGGGTTCCATCACCCAGCCGATGCGGGCAACGCCGCGGTGGCGGGCGTATTCCAGGGCGGGACGATCATAGGAGATGAGCACGCACTGCGTCATCACCGGCGCCAGTTCGGCGAGCACGCGGTCCACCACCAGCGGCATGCCGAACGCGCGCATGCTGACCCGCTTGAGCTCCACGAACAGGGTGAGCTGCGGCTGCGCCCACAGCAACTGCACCACTTCCTGCAGGCTGCAGATGTGCTGGGTTGCCAGGGGGGCGCCTGCGGCGTCGGTGGCGGTCAGCGACAGGGCGCGCAATTGCTGCAGGCTGTAATCGGCGACGGCGCCGGCGGTCCGCGCCAGTTGCTGCAGGTCGCGGTCGTGATAGAGCACGGGAACGTGATCGGCGCTCAGCTGCACATCGATTTCCACGTAGTGGGCGCCGGCGGCCACGGCAGCGGTGATGGCAGGCAGGGTGTTTTCCACGTAGCGGCCGGCATACCCCCGGTGCGCTACCAGATTTGCGGGCGACAATCCGTTACTTGCGGTCACGTGTTTCTCCCGCGGCGGGTGCCGGTGTTCAGTTGTCGGTGGCGAATCCTACGATCAAGGGCAGCAACTCGCTGTTGAACAGCTGGCGCAGCGATTCCGCGCTGGCGTCGCGCAGTTCGCCGCTGGCCAGATAGGACAGGGGCCAGGAATGCTTGCCGTGCTCCTTGCGGTCACTGCCGAGGAAACGAATGGTGAGCTGCCCTTTGATGCGGGTACCGCCTGCCTCGCGCTCCCGGTCCTTGATGTAGAGGGCGCTTTCGATGATGAAATCCGCATCGCCCTGCTCCTCGACGCCGAAACCGCCGGCCTGCAGGCTGTAGCTGAGGGCGGATTTGAGCGCGCCGCTGTCGTCGTTGACCACCACCGGTTTGATGGTGATACGGTGCAGTAGTTTTTCAAAATCGGAACGCAGCGAAGATGCCTGCCAGACATTGAGCGCGCTGCGTTCGGAAGTATCGACGGTTTTGTAGATGCCGGTGTAGAAATCACGCACCACCTGCGCCTGCAGCGCCTTGCCGGCATGGGAAATCTTCGCCAGCTTGTCCGGCGAGCTGCCGACGCGGTCGATATGGTCGCGGGTGGATTCGTCGAGAGCGACGATGATCTTGGTGATCTGGTCGGCTACCAGCTGCTTGTCCAGCACGGCATAAGCCAGGTAGCGGCCGTTTTCCTTGTCCAGCCAGGTGTCGACGATCTGGATCTTGCCGTCCAGCGGCGCCAGCATGGATTGGATATCGATATCGGCTTTCGCGTGCGCCAGGTAGAGGGGCAGGTCGGGCGGCGCAACGAACGCAAAGCGGTGCAGCAGCTCTTCGCGCGCTGCGTCCTTGGCGCCCTTGAGGAAACGATGTTTGCCTACGGTGCCGACATAACGCGTTGCAGGGTAATTATTGCTTTCGCCGGTCAACCAGTCCGGTTTGACGACGTTGCTATTGGCGTGGATGCTGCAGGCGGCCGGCAGTGCCAGCAACGCCATCAGGCTGAAAACCGCGTAAATTCGACTGTGCATCGACCGACCGTCAGGGTGATTCATGGTGCGGTCTATGATAACGGGAATTTTCCGGGCTGGGAAGGCAAAGAAAAACCGGGGTCTAAGCCCCGGTTTTGCGTGTGTCGCGAATACAGCGGTGGTATGCGCTTACTGGTCCAGTTGCGAATACCAGTACTGCGCCATCTTCTGGTCCCGCGCCAGCCCGAACCAGCCTTCGGCATAGGCGGCGGCCAGGTATTCCTGGGCGGTGCGGTGGCCGTTTTTCGCCGCCTTGGTATACCACTTGACGGCTTCGCCTTCGTTGGCAACGACGCCGGCGCCACTGTGATACATCAGCGCGATGTTGAACTGGGCGGCCGCGTTGCCCTGATCGGCCAGCGGACCCCATTTCTGCACGGCTTGGGGATAGTCATGGTTTTCGGCGGCGATGAAGCCGTCGCTGTAGGCATCGGCCAGGCAACTGCCCGCGGCGCTGAACAGCAGGGCCGCACCGGCGCAATATGCATATAATTTTTTCATTATTGGTCTCCAGGAGGGGGATGAGTCCAGTGACCAATATAGTAATTGCACGGGTCCCGCTTTCGCCGTGACCGGGATCACAACAGCAGGCGAGCGTCGCCGCCGGGCTATCAATATTTGCGATATCGATATGCGCCGGGACGACGTGCGTATAACGGAAATTTATTCTTTTATAACGTGCATGATGCGCACGCCGACCAGGCTTTGCGCGTAGGGCAGGGACACGTAGCCCAGGGCGTTAGCACTGCGGACGATGGCGGCGGCAACCAGCGGTGCGCGTTTTTCCCGCGAGGGATTGCGCGCGCTGTTGTTTACCGAGCGGCTTTGTTCCTCCAGGGCGGCAACCCGGGCGGACAGGCCCAGCACCTTGCGGGTGAACACTTCCCGCGCCGGATCGTCCGGCGGCAGGTCATAGCGTTCGATGCGCTTGCCCGAAGGCCAGGAAACGATGTACTCGCTGTAGATGTACTTGATTTCCTGCATGGTGAAATTCTGCTGGTTTTCGCTATTAACGATGATAGCGACGGATTCGGCGACCGCCGGTGAAATCCCGGCAAGCAGCAACAGCAGGGCGGCGGTGAGACTGGCGGGACGTGGTCGCATGGGATCTCCTTATTCGCCGAGATGCACCGCCACGCTGGCGATGGCATGGTTATAGTTGTCAACCTGGCTGTCTTCGTAACTTTCCATGTGATACTCCAGCTTGAACACCACGTTCTTGGCGGAGTGATAATTGAAGATCAGGCTGTTGATGGCGCCGTAGGTCGGACTTTTCACGCCGTTGGCGGTGTTGTCGTCGAATACGTCGTAGCGGTAGCCGAAGCTGAAGGCGCGCCAGTCGTAGACGGCCTGCAGGTAGTAGCCAAGACTCTCCACGGTGTTACTGCTGACCTGCTCGATAGAGGCGTGCGCGACTTCGCTCTGAATGGTGAAATCATTGGCCTTCATCCGCAGGTGCACGCCGGTGGCATCCTTGGTCGAGCCGTTGTTCCAGGTGTCATGGTAGAGGCTGAGACCGGCTTCGGTCTGGGTGAAGGCGGGCAGGGTGATGGACAGGCGCGCGCCCAGGGACTTGGACGCGTTGCCGTCACCGGCGCCGGAATTGTACTCACCGTTGCCGAGGTAAACGTTGTAGCTGAGGAAGGTGTTGGTGAAACGCTGCACGCCAAAGGCGCTGATGCCGTCGTTGGTGCGGGGAAAGATATTGCGAATATGCTGCGGCGCCTGCTGGGTGGCCAGATAGGGCGGATAGTGATCCACGTTCCACAGGCCGGCCGGGGTGAATTCGCGGCCAAAGCGCAGATCCAACTCCGGTCGCAACTGATAGGTGACGTTGAAGGCTTCGGCGAATATGCCGCCATCCGCTTCCTTCATGGTGGCGAAGCTCTGGTTGCGGCCGCTGGTGTCGCGCACGGTGACCTGGTCGTCACAGTTCTGGTTCTGGTCGGGGCTGTTGCAGGACACATAGCGGGGACCGTCCTGATACTCGATTTCGGAAAAGAAGCGCCATTTTTCGGTGATATTCTTGTTGAAGAACAGCGAAAAATGGTGCAGGCGAAACTGCGGGTAGCTGCCTTTTTCCCGTGATACATGGTATTCCATGTCCATGTAGCCGGAAATCTTCATCAAGTGGCTGAGTTCGGTTTCGATGTCGTAAAACTGTTCTTTGGAGAAGGCGATGTCCTGCTCCATGGTCTGCAGTTTTTCTTCGGCTTCCTGCTTGGTGATGGCAAGGGCGCTGGCCGGCAACAGCAGGCAGCAAAGCCATCCCAGGTAAACCAGTTGTTTGCTAGGCATCGGTATGATCTCCCCATTGAGTCGCTCCCCGCCGGGAGTCTGTATTAATCGCTTGCCGCCGCAGGGTTTCCACGGTTTTCCGGGTTATCATTAACCTCAGAAAAAAGAGGAAAAATTCTACTAAAAATCAATCAAGCTGGCTAGACCGTCTACGCGAAAAAAGCTGTTGTGGAGCGTATGTGGAATCGCAAAGCGAGCGGAAGAGTTGTTTTAAAGGAGTTAGCTTAATTAGGGTTTAAGCTGGTTTTGTCGTAATGCGCTCATTCAATCGCCAGGCCACGGCGGCCGTATGCGTCGGGTCGCGGACAAAGCGAGGGCGGGTTTCCCTTGCGTGTGACTCGGCAGCTGTGGGTTAATGTGCCGGAGTTCGGCGGGCGGATGGATCGCCCGGTCACGGGAGGTCTGTGGTCCGGCATTTCTCTATAATATAAACGTGAGGAAACTAATGAAAAGAAAAACTCTGATCAGCGTCATGCTGGCTTCTACCATGGCGGGGGTATCGACGGCGCAGGCGGAACAGGCGCATGCCCTGGGCGCCGGTCAATTCAACGGCTTTCTGGATTCCACCTATATGCTGTCGGACGGCACCAATGATCCCGCCGACAGCCCGACGGCGCAGAAATGGGACGTCAATGCCGAGTTCGATTACAAGCAGGACCTGGCCAAGGACGTGAAATTGCGCATGGACATGGACCTGAATCTGGCCGGTAACGGCGGTGCCAGCACCTCCGATTCGGCCAAAATGGAGCAGGGTTTCATTTCCTACCAACCGTCCAACGCGCTGCGGATCACCGGCGGTGCATTCAACAATCCGCTGGGCTGGGAAGCCGAAGACGCGCCGGACATGATGCAGATTTCCCACGGCCAGATCTACGACCTGCTGGACGCGGAAACCGCGCTGTGGGGCAATAACGTGTCGGGCGTGGCCGTTTCCGGCGTAGTGGGTCCGATGGTGATTACCGGCGGTCTGCTCACCGACCTGGGTAATGTCGACGAGAAAAGCTCCTTCGCCCTGGTGGTCAACGGCAATCTGACCAAGGGGCTGGAAATCGAAGGCGGTCTGCTGACCGACAGCAAGCGCAAGAACCTGCCGAACAGCCAGCCCAAAGTTTCCGCCATGGAACGCATCATCGACGTCAACGTTTCCTACAAGGATCCGCTGTTTACCGTCGGCGGCGAACTGCTGCTGGCCAGCGCCACGGTGGACAACGCCCTGGGCGTTACCGCCAGCTATTCCTTCACCGACCAGCTCAGCGGTACTTTCCGTTTCGATACCGTCAGCTATGAAGCGCAGGGCCTGGATGCCACCAACACCATCACCCTGGCGGTAGGCTACCTGCTGGAGAAGAACCTGGGCGTCAATTTCGAGATCAAGCTGCAGGACGATCCCAACGATCCCGATACCGCCTTAAGCAACGGTATTATCGGCGACGGCGACAAGATCGGCCTGGAATTCCTCGCCCAGTTCTAAAGACGGCGACGCCGGACGAAGAACAAAGCCACGCGTCAGCGTGGCTTTTTTTTTGGCTTACAAACGGGCGCTGACGATGGCGGCGATCTCCGCGTCTTCCAGCACCAGCGGGTTGGTTTTCATGCTGCTGCCGCGGCTGTTGGCGACGATGTGGTCGACATCGGCCGCGCTCACCCCGTAGTGACTCAGCAGCGGCAGTTGCAGGTAGTCGGTCCAGTCCTGCAGCCGGTCCAGCAATGCCTGCAGCGCCTGCGTCTGGTCGGCAAATTCACGGCCGCACAACAGCGCGGCGGCGTGAGCGTACTTGGCCAGAGCCGGGTGGCCCGGCGCGCGCTGCCGCAGCGCCTCGATATTGACCCGGGTGGCCGTGGCCAGCAGGGTACCGCAGGCCACGCCGTGCGGAATGGGGAAAAATGCCCCCAGCGGCGCGGCCAGTCCGTGCACCGAACCCAATCCGACCTGAGCCAGGGTAATGCCGGAAATCAGCGCGCAGTAGGCCATGATCGATTGTTGCGGCCGGGCGTCGGCGCCCTGGTCGAACCAGCGCAGCAGGCTGTCGCCGATGCGGCCCAGGGCGTCGGCGGCGAGGGCATCGGTGAAGGCGTTGGCGCGGGTGCTGACGTAGGATTCCAGCAACTGGGTCAGGGCGTCCATGCCGTTGGCGGCGATCAATGCCGGTGGGCAGGCGGCCAACAGATCCGGATCGACGACGGCGTAGCGGGGCACCAGTTGTTCATCGCGGAAGGACTTCTTGAATCCGTTGCGGCCGGGCACGCTGAGTACGGCATTGCGTGTGGCTTCGCTGCCGGTGCCGGCGGTGGTGGGAACCGCAATGAAGGGCACGGCCGGTCCCGGGTAGGGCAGTTGCGGGCCTACGCCTTCGAGGAAGTCCATGATGCTGTTGTCGATGCGCAGCAGGCCGGCGACGGCCTTGGCAGCGTCGAGGGCGCTGCCACCGCCAATGCCGATGACCACGTCGAACTCCAGGTGGCGGAACTGGCGCACCAGATCGTCGATCAGTTGCGGCGACGGTTCGCCGGCGATGCTCGCCTGCTGCCACTGCATGGCTTCGCGGCGCAGGCCGGCCAGCAGGTGTTCATGATGCGGGGTGAGCTGCAGGGAGCGCTGGCCGGTGATCAACAGCAGGCGCTGGCCGAACTGGCGCGCCAGCGCCGGCAATTTCTGCAGCACACCGCTGCCGAATTCGATGCGCGGCAGGCAACCGAGGGAAAATGCGCTGATCTGCATGCGGTTCAACCGGCGGGAAACAGCGCTTTGTAGGTGACGCCCCGCCGCGGTTCCAGCATCCAGTCGGCGACTGCATCGCGCCAGGCCAGATAGTGGGCGGTTTGCTTGTGCACCTGGGCGTCGGTGGCCGAAGCGTAGGCTTCGTACAGGACGAATTTGCCGGGATCCTCCCCCGCCTGCAGAATATCGAAGCGACGGTTGCCGGTTTCCCGGACCGAAGCCAGATGATTGTCGCGGGTGGCGGCGATGAAATCGGCGATGTGCTGTGGTTTCACCTGGACATAAACGAGGGTGACATGCATGGGGAACCTCCTTACTGTTGCCATACGGTCTTGATGTTGACGAATTCCAGCATGCCGTAGCGCGACAGTTCACGGCCATACCCGGAATCCTTGATGCCGCCGAAGGGCACGCGCGCATCGCTTTTGACCACGGCATTGATAAACGCCATGCCGCAGTCCAGCCCTTGCGCGAACCGGCGCCCCTTGTCCGCGTCGCGGGTCCAGACGCTGGCGCCCAGTCCGTAGCGGCTGGCGTTGGCCAGGCGCAGCGCCTCGGCCTCGTCGCCGGCACGCAGGATGGCGGCCACCGGGCCGAAGACTTCCTCGCGCGCCGCGGGCGAATCGGCGCTGACCGCGTCCAGCAGGGTGGGCTGGTAATGATAGCCGGCGCCGGCGACCAGGTCACCGCCGCACAACAGGCGGGCGCCATGGGCGACGGCGGCCTGCACCTGGGCGTGCAGTTGCGCGCGCAGGTCGCTGCGCGCCAGCGGCGCCAGGGTGGTGGTCGCCAGCAGGGGATCGCCGGTGCGCAAGGTGGCGGTTTCCTGCAGCAGCAATTCGCAGAAGCGGTCGGCCACTGTGGCGACCACGATCAGGCGTTTGGCGGCAATGCAGCTCTGGCCGCAGTTGAGAAAACGTGACACCCGGGCCTGGTGCGCCGCCTGCGCCAGATCGGCGTCGGCGAGCACGACGAACGGGTCGCTGCCACCCAGTTCGAGCACGCATTTTTTCAGGGCGCCGCCGGCCACGCTGGCTATCTGGCGGCCCGCTGCTTCGCTGCCGGTGAAACTGACTGCGCGCACCCGCCGGTCACCAATCACCGCGGCCACCTGCGAGGCGGCGATCGGCAGATGGGTGAAGACCCCCGGCGGGTAACCGGCGTCGATGAACAGGCGTTCGATGGCGGCGGCCAGTTGCGGCACGTTGGCTGCATGTTTGAGCAGACAGACATTGCCGGCGGTGATGGTCGGCACGGCGCAGCGCAATACCTGCCACAGGGGGAAATTCCACGGCATGATGGCTAAGACGGCGCCCAGCGGTTGATATAACAGATAACTATAAGCGGCATCGGTGGTGACGCGTTCCTCGCGGAGAAATGCGTCGGCGTGGGCATGATAGTAGTCGCACAAACCGAGGCACTTATCCACTTCGGCCAGAGATTCCACATGCAACTTGCCCATTTCCAGTGTGATGAGTTTGGCAAGGTCGGAACGGTTGTCTGTGATAACCTTTTTCAGATCTTGTAATCGGTTGGCGCGCTGTGTCACAGTGGTGCCGGACCACAGGGCGTAAGCGGATTGCGCCCGATCGAGACCGGATTCAAGTTCGACGCCGGTCCACCCGTTAAGATGGATCATCAGGTCACCCGTTGCGGGATTTCTCGATTCGAATCGCGGCGGAGTCATAAATATAAATAACACCGGGATATATTACGTGCTACGAGTATACAAGGTTCCTGTGTTGATGGGGATAGCCGGCCTGTTGCTGTGGACAGGGCTGGCGACGCCCGTGTTCGCCGATGACAGCAGCGATCTGGCGCAGGAGCGTGCTGATTTTCAACGCGCTCTGGCGGCGTTGAAGAACAACAGTTTTACCACTTACCGGCGGATGCGCGACGGCCTGAAGGACTATCCTCTGTATGGCTATCTGGAATATGAATATATCAGCCGGCATCTGTCTTCGACGCCGAAGAAAGACATCCTGGATTTCCTCGATAATTACAGTGACGTGCCGGTGAGCAAAAAGCTGCTGGGCAGCTGGATGCGGCTGTTGGCGGCGCGCGGCGACTGGAAAACCTATCTGGCTTACTATGAACCGCTGGACAGCATCGCACTGGAGTGTTTTTACCTGCGCGCGCGTCTCAATACCAAACGCACCGATGGCCTGATGGAATCGATCGCCGAGTTGTGGAAAGTCGGCAAGTCGCAGCCTGACGAGTGCGACCCGGTGTTCACCTGGTGGCAGAAAAAAGGCGGCTTGACCTCGGATCTGGCCTGGCAGCGCATCGTGCTGTCGATGGCGGAGCGTAATTTCAGCCTGGCGCAGTTTCTGGCGCGCTACCTCGATGATCCGCGCGAGCGCAAGCTGGTGGATCTGTGGACGCAGCTGCACAGTCGGCCGCAGAAGTATCTGCATAATCCGCTGCTGGCGGACGACAATGAAAAGAACCGGCTGGTCGTTATCTATGGTTTGAAGCGCCTGGCGCAGATCGATCTGGTGTCGGCGTTCGAAGACTGGAAACAGCTGCGCGAGAACTATTCGTTTTCCACGGCGGAGCTGACCGACGTGGAGCGCAGCATCGCCATCAAGGCGGCGCTGGATCGTCATCCCAACGCCCTGCAGTGGCTGACCGATGTTAACGCCAGCGACGAGGATATCGATCTGTGGCGCATTCGCACCGCGCTGGTGGAGAAGGACTGGCCTAAGGTGCTGGCCTGGATCGACGCCTCGCCCGAGGAGATGGGCGGCAGCGCGCAGTGGGCCTACTGGCGCGGGCGCGCCCTGCAGGAGATAGGCATTGCCAAGAGCGATGCCGCCAGTGTCGAGCAGGCCAGGCAGGTGTTCGCCGGTCTCGCGGGCAAGAAGAATTTCTACGGCTTCATGGCGGCCGATCAGCTGGGGCAACCCTACGACCTGAGTTCGGAGTCGATCAATTTCGAAGAGCGCGAGCTGGCCGCCCTGGTGGAGCATCCGGGCGTGGTGCGCGCCTATGAGCTATACCGGGTGGGCATGATTCCCGATGCGCGCCGCGAGTGGTCGGCGTTCATCGCACGCCTGGACGAGCGCCATCTGCAGCTGGCGGCGATTCTCGCCAGCCGCTGGGGCTGGCATGACCGCGCCATCCTCACCGTGGCCCGCACCGAGCACGACAGCGATCTGGATTTGCGCTTTCCCATGGCTTATCAGGATCTGGTGCACGAGTCGGCCCAGCAGAACGCCATCGATCCCGCCTGGGTCTATGGCGTGGTGCGCCAGGAGAGTGCCTTCATGCCGGACGCCCGCTCCAGTGCCGGCGCCATGGGCCTGATGCAGCTGATGCCGCAGACCGCCAGACTGACCGCGCGCATGCTCAATACCTCGATCAAGAGCAAGTTCGATCTGCTGGATGCCGGCAAGAACATCAAGCTGGGCACCGCTTATCTGCGTTTCATGCTGGAGGAAAACAACGGTCATGAGGCGCTGGCCACCGCCTCCTACAATGCCGGTCCGCACCGGGTGAAGCGCTGGATGCCGGATACCGAGTTTCCCGCCGACCTGTGGGTGGAGCTGATTCCGTTTCGCGAAACCCGCGAGTATGTGCGGCGGGTGATGGCCTATACCACGATTTTCGACCAGCGCCTGGACGGCCAGCACAAGTCCCTGGCGGAACGCATGCCGGTGATCATTCCCGCCGATAAACAGTGAGCGGCGCCGGCAGCAGCGCCTGCAGACTCTGTTCCCGCTGCGGCGGTTCCATATCGCCGAGACGGCGCACCGCGCGATAGAAAGCGGGGAAATCGTTGCCGGAGTCCGCCAGCAGGCGCTGAAACGCCGGTACCCAGTCGGTGTAGAAAGCGATGGATCCCAGCTTGGCGTTGTTGATTTCCCCTTCGAACCATTTATCGTAGCCGCGGTAGCCGTCCCAGCGCGCCCGCAACTGCTGATATTGCGCGCGCAGCTCGGCGATCAATTGCTGCTTGCGCGCCAGTTTGTCACTGTCGCTGGCGTCACTGGCATAGGTTTCCTGCAGCCGGTCACGCAGGCCGCCCACCAGCTCGAGGAAATCCTGGCGCTGCCGCTGATACTGCTCCCAGGCGCGATGCAGCGCCGCGTCGCCGTTTTGCGCCAGCCAGCGCTTGACACCTTCCTGCTCCACCGTGCTGGCGAAGGATTCATTAAACGCGGTATCGCCCTGCACATAGAATTCCTGGTGCGCCAGCTCGTGAAAAATCAGCCCCGCCAGCAGCGGCGGCGGGCGGTTGATGATGGTGTTGAGCAGAGGGTCGTCGAACCAGCCCAGGGTGGAGTAGGCGTCGATGCCGCCGACGTAGACGTCCATGCCCTGCTGCTGCAGTTGCGCCGCCAGTTCCCGGGCGTCGCCTTCGGCGAAGTATCCCTTGTAGCCGACGCAGCCGGCAAAGGGAAAACACCACTTCTCCAGCTCGGTCGACAAGGCCGGGGCGGCGAACACGTTCCACACGACATGGTCGCGCTGCAGATCACTGTAACTGCGATAACTGCCGTTGTCCGGCAGCTGCAGTTCGCGGCTGGCGAAATCGCGCATAGCCAGCGCCATGCGCAGCTTGTCCTTGAGTTCCGGTGCCAGCGTGGCGTCATCCAGCAGTTCCGCCACCGGTTGCCGTTTCCACAGCAGATCCAGCTGGCCGCTGATGGACTGGCCGTAGTAGGAAAGCGTGGAGCAACCCAGCGACGGCAGGATGAGGCTGGCTAGCAGCAAGTTTCGCAATGTCTTTACCATGGGCGATCTGCGCAGGTGGCGGGACGGGCCGCGGATGCACTCTATATCGGCCGCCGGCGGCTGCGGCAAAGCACGATTTACGATCTGCGGTATAATACCAGATAATTTCCGGCCGGCGCCATTATCCCGCCCGCCGGCGGCGCGGCAGGGCAGGCGCCGATCCTCGAAGGTAAAGCAGGCACACATGAAAATCTATTTGGTCGGTGGCGCGGTGCGCGACAAGATGCTCGGTCTCCCGGTGCGCGAACGGGACTGGGTGGTGGTGGGGGCCAGCGTCGCCGAGATGGAGAGTCTGGGTTACAAGCAGGTGGGCAAGTCTTTTCCGGTATTTCTCCATCCGCAGACCGGCGAGGAGTACGCCCTGGCCAGGACCGAGCGCAAGACCGGCCCGGGGTATAAAGGCTTCAGCGTCGATGCCACCCGCCATGTCACTCTGGAGCAGGATTTACAGCGGCGCGATCTGACCATCAACGCCATGGCCGAAGACGACACGGGCCGGCTGATCGATCCCTGCGGCGGTGCCGCCGATCTGCGCGCCGGTGTGCTGCGTCATGTGTCGCCGGCCTTCGTCGAGGATCCGGTGCGGGTACTGCGGGCGGCGCGCTTCGCCGCCCGTTTCGGCGACCGCGGTTTTCAGGTGGCGGTGGAGACGCGGGCGTTGATGCAAACCATGGTGCAGGCAGGCGAGGTCGACGCCCTGGTGGCCGAACGGGTGGCGCAGGAGATGGAAAAAGCGCTGGGCGAGCCGGCGCCGCAGCGTTTTTTCGCCGAGCTGCGCGCCTGCGGCGCGCTGGCGCGCATTTTTCCCGAGATCGACCGTCTGTTCGGCGTACCGCAGCGCGCCGATTATCATCCGGAAATCGACAGTGGCGAGCACACTCTGATGGTGCTGCAGCAGGCCGCCCGGCTCAGCACTGACAAACGGGTGCGGTTCGCCGCGCTGGTGCATGATCTTGGCAAGGCGGAAACACCGGCCGCTGAACTGCCCAGCCATCACGGTCACGAGCAGCGCGGCGTGCCGCTGGTGCGTGGGCTGTGCCAACGTATCCGACTGGCCAATGACTACCGCGATCTGGCGGTGCTGGTAACTAAATATCATTTGCACGCCTTTCGCATCGCCGAACTGCGTGCCGCCACCATACTCGATACCCTGGAAGCGCTGGATGCGCTGCGTCGGCCGGAGCGCCTGCAGCAGTTTCTTCTGGCCTGCGAGGCCGACGCGCTGGGGCGGGGCGGCGAGCAGCCGCGCTCCTTCCTGCAGGGGCAGCAGTGGCTGGCGGCGCATGCGGCGGCGGCGGCGATCAACGCCGCCGATCTGGTGGCCCGGGGTTTGAGCGGCGCCGCCCTGGGCGAGCAGCTGCGGCGTGAGCGCATCGCCGCCATCGAGCGGCTGCGAGCCTAGCGGTTCAGGCGTTGAGTCGCCACGGGCTTTGCGCGATCCACGGCAGCAGGCTGGTTTCGGTCAGGGGCGGACTGATGTGAAAGCCCTGCGCCTCGTCGCAGCCGAGGATGTTCAGCAGATCCCAGACATCCGCATTTTCCACGCCTTCGGCGACGACATTGAATCCCAGGTTGTGCCCCAGTTCGATGATGGAGCGGACGATGACGGCGTCGTTGTCGTCCAGCGCCATGTCCATGACGAAGGATTTGTCGATTTTCAGGGTATTGATCGGCAGACGCTTGAGATAGGCCAGCGATGAATAGCCGGTGCCGAAATCGTCGATGGCGATGCGCACTCCCAGTTCATTGAGCGACATCAGCACGTCGAAGTTCTGATCGACATCGCCCATCACGGTGTTTTCAGTGATTTCCAGTTCCAGCCCCGGCGGCGGCGCGCCGCTGGAGGTGATCACGGACTTGACCCATTGCACCAGCGCGGGGTTCTGCAGGCACAGCGCCGACACATTGACCGCCAGCGGCAGGTGTACACCCTGCTGTTGCCAGCGGGCGCTGGTATCCAGGGCGTTGCCTATGACCCACTCGGTAATAGGCGCCATGATGCCTATCTGTTCGGCCAGGGGGATGAACTGGTCGGGTTCGATCAGGCCGTGCTGCGGATGGCGCCAGCGCAGCAGGGCTTCGACGCCGCAGAGCCGGGCGTTATGCAGGTCGATTTTCGGCTGGTAATGCAGCTCCAGTTCGTTGCGCTGCAGGGCCTGGCGCAGCTGATTGGAAAGCTGCAGCTGCTTGATGGCGTTGATGTCGGTGCCCGGGTTATAGAACATGTAACCGCTGCCGCGCTGCTTGGCGCGGTACATGGCGATATCGGCGCGGCTGACCAGGCTGTCGGCGTCCTGTCCGTGATCGGGGTAGATGGCCACACCGATGGAGGCGCCGAGATACATTTCGTGGCCTTTGCAGGAAAACGGCTCGTTGAAACAACCCAGCACCTTTTTCGCCACCTGTTTCGCCGCCGTCCAGGTGTCGTCGGTGTCGGACAGCAGTACGCCGAATTCATCGCCGCCGATGCGCGCCAGGGTATCGGCGTCGCGCAGCATTATTTTCATGCGTTGCGCCGCCTGGTGCAGCACCGCGTCGCCTACCGGATGCCCCATGGTGTCGTTGATCAGCTTGAAGTGATTCATGTCCAGCATCATGATCGCCACCCGGTGTCCAGGGCGGCGTTGCGCGGCATGAATCGCCATGTTCATGCGGTCATACCACAGAGTGCGGTTGGCCAGGCCGGTGAGCATGTCGGTGGTGGCCAGATGCTGCAGCCGGTCCATGGTTTCCCGGACGTCGGTGATATCCTCTATGCACCCGTCCATGCGGATCACCGTGCCGTAGATGTTGCGGCACGGCGTCAGCAAATAACGCTGCCAGCGGATGTTGCCGGCGTCATCCAGCACCCGGCCTTCCACCTGCTGTTTGCCGCCCTGCACTGCCTGTTCCCAGGCGTTGATGATCTTGATCTGGTCGTCGTTGATGATGTCATTGAACAGGGGAATGGGCAGGTTTGCCTCGCACACGTCGCGCGGATCGTTGCCTGGGCTCAGATACAGCAGCTTGTGGCCGGGCAGTTCGACGGACCAGAAGACGTAAGGCAGGTTGGCGATCAGGTTGGTCATGTGCGCCTGCAGCGTATCCATGCCCTGTTCGAGCTGGCGCGGGATGCCGCCGGCGGCGCGGCAATAGCCTTCGAACACCAGGCTCAGGTCGCGAAACAGCAGTTTCGACAGGGCGTCCTGCAGCGGCCGCCGGTCGTTCGCGGCAACCGCCGGGTGATCGGTGATGATATTGATCAGATGCTTGACCTGAAATTGATAGGACAGAATGACCCACTGCGGATCGATACGGCGCCCGTGGTGCTTCCTGCCTACCTGCAGCAGCTTTTCCGCGTTGTGATTGCTGATGTCCAGCGCCAGCCACTGGCTGATGTATCGGTCCTGCTGCTTGAGCAGGCTGGTGATGGAAGCACCCTGGTTCAGCCAATCGTTAAGTATGCCCGCCGTCGGCGGATAGCCGAACAGGTAATTGAAAAATATATCGGGGAAATCGCTGGCGATCTGCCGCAGGGTTTGCCCATAGCGTTCGATCAGCGCCAGGTCATTGCCCGTGATCTGTAAGAATTCGACGACTTGCTGGTTGATTGACGGGAACCCGATAGTCGGGACAGCATCCGATTCCAGAGTTTGGCTGTGCACGGAAATACCTTACTTTGTTGCTTTGATGATTTTTGTCTGGATTTTGTTCTGGTCACAAAAAACGGCGGAGGACGGTAAGCTTAGCAGATCGATTCTAAAAACTCCAAAACCGGGAGTTATGAAATTTATTGATCCGTCTCAAACAATTTGTGAAGTCCCGGCCCAGCGGTCAAGTCTTGGCATCCGGCCAACAATCTCAGTTAGTATTTATATTGAATTGTTGATCCGATCGTTGATCAAGCGATGGTCGCCCGGCTCGACGCGGTCTTGCTTCCCGGGTAAGGTGGACGCGCCTGGCACGCAGGCGGCTTTTCCGGAAAAATGTTCAGCCTATACATTTTCAAGGTGAACGGATATGAACGATCCTTATCTTGCCTACCTGGTCGCGCAGGACGAGCAGCAGCGCATCAGTGGTGGTGTTACCCGGCTTGCCGGCAGGCCCTTGGCTGCGGATGAAGTCGCTATCGATCTGGTGTATTCCAGCCTCAACTATAAAGATGCGCTCGCCTTGACCCAGCGCGGCAAAATTCTGCGCCGCCTGCCACTGGTGCCGGGGATCGATGGCGCCGGCCGGGTGCGCGCATCCCGGGATTCTCGCTTTCGCCCGGGGGATGCCGTGCTGGTGACCGGTTGCGGTCTGGGGGAGGAGCGCGACGGCGGTTTCAGCGAACGGCTTACCGTGGCGGGCGCCGGGGTGATTCCGTTGCCGCCGGGCTTGAGCCTGCGGGAGGCGATGATTCTTGGCACCGCCGGTTTCAGCGCCGCTTTGGCCTTGCAGCGTTTGCAGGACAACCACCTGCGGCCGGATCAGGGTCCGGTGCTGGTAACCGGCGCCAGCGGCGGTGTCGGTGGTTTGGCCATTGCGCTGTTGAAGCGCGCCGGTTACCGCGTGACGGCATTTACCCACCGGCGGCAGCATGCGGACTACCTGCGCACACTGGGGGCCGACGAAATTCTGGTGGCGGACGCGGTGCCACTGGGGACGCGTCCGCTGGAAAGCGCGCGCTGGGCCGCCGCCATCGATACATTGGGGGGGGAGACCCTGGCCTGGTTGACGCGTACGGTCATGCCCTGGGGAAGTATCGCCTGTATTGGCCTGGCGGCGGGCAGTGAGTTGCACACTACGGTCATGCCCTTCATTCTGCGCGGCATCAGTCTGCTGGGAGTCAGTTCTGCAAATTGTCCCTTGCCCTGGCGCCAGGTGCTGTGGCAGCGCCTGGCGCAGGAATGGAAACCGCCATCACTGGAGTCCCTGGTAGGCAAAACCATCGGCTTGGAGTCCTTGTTTGCCACTGCCGAGGACCTGCTGGCGGGGCGCCTGCATGGGCGGGTGCTGGTGCGCCTGGCCGCAGATCAGCCGCCACCCGCCGGGCGGGCGGCTGGCGATCTGGGCGACGCAATTCAGAGCCCGTGACGCATGGTCTGAATCGCCCACAAGGTAATGGCAGCCAGCACCACCGGCAGCAATACGGTGAGCAGGTCGCCATTGGACTGAGCCAGTCCCAGGAGTGTCTGCCAGTCCAGCGTACTCCCCTGGATCGCCTCCGCGGCGGCGGCGGGGAACGCTGTCATGCAGAAAACGGTGCACAAGGCGCGCATTGCCATTCTCCCAATTGTTTAACTTGGCTGTATTGGCGGGTGGCGCGGGGCTGCATTTCCCGACGGACCATGTTCGCGTTTAATCCGCGGGGGATGAAAATCCGGAACCACAGTCACCTGGAATCAGGTTAAAACCACGTTCGGGGATTGCTATTGGTAGAATTGCGTAAACGACGGGGCAAAGGGCGGGAAGCGGCTAACCGCTCCCCGCCAGGCGTGAGTCAGGCCAGGTTATTGGCGGCGGAGTTCTTCGCGGACTGCGCAGGGCGCGGCGGNNGGAGAAATTCGCGCACGTAGACGGTTTTGTTGAGTTCCTTCTGAATTTCGACTTTTTCCATCTGCAGCGCTTCTACCCGGCGGGACAGCTCGCGGATCATTTCGTCTTTCTTGCTCGATTCGGCGTGAATGGCCGATTCTTTCTGCTTGGCATCGTCGATGATATCGGTAAAGTGGATGTCCACGGATTCCAGGGTTTGCTTCATGATGCCGGCAATGACGCGCGCGCTGACATTATGGTCCTTCAGCGAGCTGACGAGTTTGATCGCCTGCTCGATGGTGTATTTGGGCGCAGGTTTGTTGTACTGGGTTTTGGGCTGACTGGCGATGCTGTTCATGTTGGCGTTCCTGGTTTCGAACAAGTTTATGTCTGGGATCAAGTCGCTGGGCTTCTTTCCGAATATGCTCATCTTCTACCTCGGGCATTTTTTTCTTTTGCTTCCATGGCGTGGAACTCCAATTCCACAAGAACGTCCGCTAATTTATCCTTTTTCCCACGAAAATGTAAATAGATTGGTGGCTGCAGTTCTTGCTTATCGTCACTGCAGTCTTCTGTATTTCGGGCGACACTATAATCCTTTCTTATTTCAGTGAAGTGATCAATACTTAAATACATAAGAAGTGAACCTGCCAGCCGTCGGTTGCGGTTATGGTTACTCCTTGTTTTTATTGAAGCGGAGGCGGTTCATCACTCTGGTTTTTGTGGGCAAGCGCCGATAATCTACGCAAGGGATGCAAACTGGCCGGTCGTGGTCGCGATCGGTGGCGCAGGGTTGGGGGCGATTGGACATAATCAGTTCGCGCAAGAGGCCGCAGGTGATGAGCGAAGTTCAGGAAATTCTTTCCGCCCTGGGGGTGGCGCTGGCCATCGGCCTGCTGGTGGGAGTGGAACGGGGCTGGCAGGAGCGGGAGGCGGTCGAGGGGACTCGTATCGCCGGGGTTCGCACCTATGGTCTGCTGGGCCTGCTGGGCGGGGTGATTGCCCTGACCGTGGATGAGCTGGGCCCATTGCTGCTGGCGGTTTCTTTTATTGCCCTGGCGGGTGTGCTGGCGGGGGTTTATGTCATCAATCTGCAGCGCGGGCGCGCCGATATCGGCATTACCAGCCTGGTGGCCGGCCTGCTGACGTTTATGCTGGGCGCGCTGGCGGTGCTGGGGGATCGGCTGGTGGCCGCCGCCTGTGCCGTGGTGATGACGCTGCTGCTGGATTACAAACCCGTGCTGCACCGCTGGTTGAGTTCACTGCAGGCCGCCGAGCTGCGCGCCGGCATCAAGCTGTTGTTGATTTCCGTGGTGTTGCTGCCGGTGTTGCCCGATCGCGGTTTTGGGCCCTGGCAGGCGCTCAATCCTTACGCCATCTGGTGGATGGTGGTGCTGATCGCCGCGATTTCCTTCGTCGGCTATTTCGCGGTCAAGATCGGCGGCGCACGCCATGGCGCGGCTTTTACCGGCATCTTCGGCGGCCTGGTGTCCTCGACCGCGCTGACCTTGCATTTCGCCCGCCTGGCCCGCGCCAATCCCGCGTTCGCGCCGGCTCTGGCCACCGGCATCTTGCTGGCCTGCGGTACCATGTACCCGCGCCTGCTGCTGCTGGTTACGGTGCTCAACATCGAGATGTTCCAGCCTCTGCTGCTGCCGGCGCTGGTTATGGCCTTGATCAGCTATGGGACGGCGCTGTGGTACTGGTGGTCGCAGTCGGATGTGCCGGCCGATCCGCTGACGTCGTTGAAAAATCCCATGGAATTCGTCACCGCTCTGAGTTTTGGCGCGCTGCTGGCCGTGATCATGGTGCTGGGGCATGCCTTGCAGACCTGGGCCGGTGACGCCGGCGTGCTGGTGCTGGCCGCGGTGTCGGGGGTGGCGGACGTGGATGCCATCACCTTGTCGCTGGCCGGCATGAGCCATGAGGTATTGGCGCTACCGGTGGTGGTGCGCGGGGTAATGGTGGCCGCCGCGGTGAACAGCGTGGCGAAAGCCGCGCTGGCCCTGCTGGTAGGCGGTGCCCCCGTCGGGGTAAGGGTTGCGGTACCCCTGCTGGCCAGCGCCGGTGGCGGCGTGCTGGTGGCCTGGTGGGTGTCCGCCTGAAACCCGAGTTTTCTTCGTTTTGTCACCGACTGTATTCTGTTAACAACTGTTTCCCCCCGTTCCCTGATCTAGAGTTTGAATTGCGCAATTCGATACACGTTGCAGACCATTCGTACACCTGCCGGTCGCCAGGCACCGTCCACGGTCTGGTTGCTTTATGCCGACACACCGTATCTGATTGCGCAACTTCCGTAGCGCAGGGATCATGTCAGCGCTCGCCGGCGGATTTGCAGCTATCAATCACTGAGCGGCGGGCATGGCAAAAGCAGCGACCCAGGAACATCCTGATCATCGGCACAAGATGGCCACTCTGGCCGGAGCATTGCTGCCGGTGCTGGGCTTGGCTGCGGCCGCGATCTATCTGCGCGCGGTGCTGGCCGCCGGTACGGCGACCGGCTGGCTGCTGGTGGCGGGGATCTCGCTGTTCGCGCTGCTCCTGTTGAATCTGAGCACCTATTGGCTGACGCGTCGTGAACGCCGATGGCGACAAGGCACGGTGGGCCCGGCGGAAGCCGGCGCCTACGCGGCGCATCCGCCGGATGAGCAATTACTGCGCGTACGCGCCCTGCTGGAAGCTGCGGTAGAACAATCACCGACTGGAATTCTGATTGTCGATGCGCCCGACGCCAGGGTGCGCATGATGAATTCCGCGGCTCTCAACTTCTGGGGAAATCCACCGAGCGAGTTCTTCCAGGCCAGTCTCAAGGACGAAGCATCCGGCTGGTGTCTGCATCATCCGGATGGACGAAGCTACGCCAGGGACGAGCTGCCGATAGTGCGCGCGGCTGTCGCCGGCAAGCGCACGCACAACGCGGAGGCGGTGATTCATCGTGAGGATGGCAGTAAAATCAATGTGCTGATCAGCGCCTCCCCGGTGTTTGACGCCGCCGGCGCCCTGATCGCCAGCGTTTCGGTATTGACCGATATCACGGAGCGCATAGCGATGGAAAGCAGGCTGAAACAGAGTGAGGCGGCTCTGCGTCAGGCACAGACCATTGCACAGGTGGGAAACTGGACCCTGGATTTCAATACCGATGAAATGCGCTGGTCGCCTGAGGCCTGTCGGATTTTCGCTATCCGTCAGGAGGCGCCACCGGCGCATGCAGCGGTACATGCCATGATCGATGCCGCGGACCGGGAGCGCGTGTATGTGGCGTGGCAGGCGGCGCTGACCGGTGCGCCCTATGAAGTGGAATATCGTATCAGCTGCGTGAGTGGGGAGCGCTGGATCCGGGAACGGGCGTTGATCAAATTCGATGCCGCCGGTCAACCCGTCTCGGCCCTGGGTACGGTGCATGATATCAGTGCACAGAAATCAATGGCCCGCGAGCTGGAGCGCTACCATGAGGAGTTGGAGCAGCTGGTGGAGGAGAAGGCGGCGCAACTGGATGCCAATCAGAAGCAGATCGCGGCCATTTTCGACTATGCTCCTATTCTCATCTATCTCAAGGACATGGATGGCCGCTACCTGATGGTCAATCGTCAGTGGGAGCAGGCGATGGGCATGACGCAGGCACAGGTGCAGGGCCGAACCCTGACGGAGTTGTTCCCGCAAACGGTGGCCGATCGCCTCGACTTCCACGATGAGCAGGCGGCAAACGCCGTTCAAGCGCAGTATACGGAAGAGACTCTGACTTGCTGCGCCGGCAGGGAGCGCGACTATTTGACGGTGCGCACCGTGTTGCCGGGCAGCATGAGTCGCGGCCGGCAACTGCTGGGTATATCCACCGATATCAGCAACCAGAAATCCCTGCAGCGCGACCTGCAGAAAGTCAACGGCAGACTGCAGGAAACCTTGTATGCGCTGGACCATTCGGGGATCGCCGTTTACTGGACGGATCTGGACACGGGAAAATTTCTCGAAGTCAATGACAGCGCCAGTCGCATGCTGGGCTATGAGCGCGCGGAATTGCTGGCGATGAGTGTCGCCGATATCGATCCCAACTACAATCCGCAATGGTTCAAGGCGACAGTGCAGGCCTTGCGTGACAATGAATACCTGCGGGTGGAGTCGACCAACCGGCACAAGGACGGTCATCTTATCGACGTCGAGGTGTCGGCCTTTTCCAGTCGCGCGAGCGACGCCAGGCAGCAGCTGGCCTATGCCTTTCTTACCGATATCAGCGCCCGTAAACAGACCGAACGGATACTGTGGGACGCCAAACAACGGGCCGAGGAAGCGGCGGCAAAGCTGGCGCGTAACACGCGCGTGCTGCGCCTGGCGCTGTCCGGCGCCGGCGCCGGCTACTGGAGCTACGATTTCGCGACTGCCAGTTTGCAGTGGGACGAGGGTTCATTCGCCATTTTTGGTGTCGCGGAAACCGCGTTCGGTGGCACTTTTGACGATTGGATGAATTATTTACACCCCAAGGACAGGGCCGCGACCGAAAGCAGTTTCACCGCCGCCCTGGCCGATCAGCAGCTGAGTAATTTCGTGCTGGATTTCCGCATCGTGCAGGCAACCGGTGCGGTGCGCTATCTGCATGTTACCGCCAGCGTCGATCGGGATGAAAGCGGACAGGCGACGCTGTGTTTCGGCCTGTATTTCGACGTTACCGAGCGTGTGTCCCGCGAGCGGCAAATCCAGGCCGCCAGCCTGGCGGCCGAGTCGGCCAATGCTGCGAAAAGCAGTTTTCTCGCCAATATGAGCCACGANNGATTTTTCCAAGATCGAGGCCGGCCGGCTGGATCTGGAGAGGGTGCCTTTCCGCCTGTCCGAAGTGCTCGATGGCGTGGTCGATATTGCCGGCGTCGGCGCAAAGGACAAGGCGCTGGAGTTGCGCGTGCAGACAATGAGTGATCTGCCCGGTGTATTTCTCGGTGATCCCCTGCGCCTCAAGCAGGTTCTGGTGAACCTGGTAAACAATGCGGTCAAGTTTACTGCGGTCGGCGGTGTCACCGTGGAAGCTGGGTTGTACTCCCGCGCGGGTGACGAGGCGCAGCTGTTGTTCGTCGTGCGCGATACCGGCATGGGCATGACCGCGGAACAGCAGCAACGCCTGTTTCAGGCTTTCTCGCAGGCCGACAGTTCGACCACCCGCAAGTTCGGCGGCACCGGCCTGGGCCTGGCGATCAGCAAGCGTCTGGTGGAGATGATGGATGGTTCGATAACCGTGCAAAGCCGGCTGCATGCGGGCAGTGTTTTCCACGTTCGTGTTAAATTGACCGTTGGCGATGCGACGATGTTGGCGGATCACGCGGAAGTCGCGCGGAAAGTGGATATCCGGCAGCGCATGGAAGCGTTGCGCGGCAAGCGCGTGCTGCTGGTGGAAGATAATGCGATAAATCAGGAAGTCGCGTCGGAGATACTCAACGCCGCCGGCATCATCGTCAATATCGCCGTCGACGGCGGGCAGGCGCTGGAGGCGCTCGCCGACGGCACGGCCTATGATGGCGTGCTGATGGACGTGCAGATGCCGGTCATGGATGGCTATGAGGCCACCGCCCGCATCCGCCAGCAGCCGCAGTGGCGCGACCTGCCGATCATCGCCATGACAGCCAACGCCATGCGCGGTGACCGGGAAAAATGCCTGAGCGCGGGGATGAACGACTATCTGAGCAAGCCGGTCAGCATCAAGGAATTGTATAACGTGCTGGTTCGCTGGCTATTGCCGCCGGAGCTCATGCGGTCGGATACGGCTGCCAGCGAGCCGCCGGCAGCACTCGCGCCGGCGGTGGTGGCTGCGGTGCAGTCCTTGAATACCGCGTCAGCGCTGGAGAAGCTGGGGGGCAGTCAGGAAATTTATCGCAAGTTGCTGACCAGGTACCAGGAAGCGCAAATTGAATTCGATGCCGCCTTTGCCGCCGCGCGCCGCGCCGGTGACGGGTATGCGGCGATGCGCCTGGCTCACAACCTCAAATCCACGTCCGGTCTCATCGGTGCGGAAACGATGCGTGCCGCCGCTGCGCGTCTGGAAGAGCTGTGTCTCGCCGGTGCGCCCGACGCGGAACTCGAAGCCTGCCTGGCGGAAGTGATGCGGGAGTTTCCCCGCGTGCTGGCGGAGGTCGCCGATGTTCTGGCGGCCACACCACGGCCGGCCGCTGTCGGCGGGGCGGCCTGACCGTGGCGCGCCGGCGTGATGATAGTAGTCTGCCGCGCACCGTCCGCTTTTTTCGCAATATTGTAAAAAAAGATTAATGCCTGCCGAAACACTGCAAGGTGGGAAAAAAGAGTGGTAAGTAAATTTACGATTTAATTTCCGGTTTTTGTTGGATAGGTTACAGCAACGCAAGCATGTACAAAACTAACAACAATCATACTCCGATGGCGACCGGTGAAATTCAGCATTTTATCGAACAGTTGCCAGTCGCGGCGTTTGCTGCCTACGGTGATGGCCGGTATCCACTTTATAGCAATCACTCGCTGGCGGAGTTGATGGGTGGGGCGGGAAACAATTGGCGTGACGACGGCGGATTCTGGCTGAAGCGAATCCAACCCGCGGATCTTGCCCGGGTGGAAGCGGTGCTGGTCGCCGCTGCAGACGGCAAGTCTGCCGGTTGTGATTTCAGAATAAACGCAGTCAATGGCGGCGAGCGTCGTCTGCGCTGCGATGTCTGTTTGCTGCCGACGGAGGGCGCGGCGCAGGTGATCCTGGGGGTTGTGACCGATCCAGCCCGCAGCGCCGCCGGCACCGATCGCCAGCCACAGGAGTCCGATCAACTACAGATGGTATCCCCGGTGGTGGTGTATCGTCGCAGTCCCGGTAATGGCTATCCCATTGTCGGCATCAGCGGCGATATCAAGCGTTTGCTGGGATATGATGCCGGCCAGTTACTGGAAAACCCTGCGCTGTGGCTGCAAAGCGTTCACCCGGATGACCGGGAACGCGTCGCCGCCGGCCTGGGCAATCTTGCATCGCTGGGACACTGCTGCCATGACTACCGTGTTCGGCATCGTGATGGTCATTATGTGTGGTTGCGGGATGAGCTGAAACTTTCTCATGACGCCGCCGGCAAGGTCCGGGATATCGTCGGCGCCTGGCTCGACGTCTCCTGTGGCAAGCAAATGGAGGCGGAGCGCAATGCACAGGAACGTAAGCTGGAGTTGACGCGTAAAATGCAGGCCATCGGCACGCTGGCCGGTGGTATTGCTCACGAGTTCAACAACATGCTCGGGGTCATTGTCGGTTATAGCGAGTTGATCGCCATGCAGGCTGCTGGTGGTGGCAAGATATACGACTACACCCAGCATGTGCTGCACGCCGCGCAGCGTTCCAAGGACCTGGTACAGCAACTGCTGTCCATGGCGCGCAAGAAACAGCAGTATCAGCCGGCGACGGATATGCGGGCGCAGTTGTCCGCGGAAGTGGAGCTGCTGCGCCCGACGCTGCCACCGGGCGTGCAGTTGTCCCTGGACATCGACGTGGCCTGCGCCCGAACCATGGTTGACCCAGGGGAGTTAAGATTGATTCTTGCGGGGCTGGTCGACAATGCGGTGCAGGCCATGAGTGATGCCGGTCAGCTGCGCATTTGCGCCTATCCCGCCGCCAGCAGCGAGCTGGCGGCGGAGTCGCTGCACGGTGACTATACCTGCCTGCAAGTCAGCGATACCGGTATTGGCATGAGCAGTGAAATCATGGCCCGGATCTACGAGCCTTTTTATTCCACCCGGCCGGTAGGCGAGGGCAGGGGGCTGGGGCTGGCGATTATTTACAGTATTATCGAAGGCAGCGGCGGTAAGATCGTGGCGCGCAGCGCGCCCGGCGAAGGGGCCTGCTTCAGTCTCTATTTTCCCGTCGCCTGCCTGGTCGACAAGGCCGCATCGACGACCGCCGTCGGAGTCGGCGCTACGGTGACCGGCAAGCGCATTCTGGTGGTCGATGATGAACCCATGTTCTGCGAGCTGGGGAAACTGGTGCTGGGCGAGCTTGGCAACCAGGTGGATACGGCGAGCAACGCCGCTGAAGCGCTGCGCCAGCTCATCGGCAGCCGCGCGCAGTATGATCTGGTCATCACCGACCAGATCATGCCTGATATACAGGGCACCGATCTGGCTCGCGCCGTCCTGGCGTTGCGCCCGCAAACCCGCATTCTGCTCTGCACCGGTTACAGTGGCGATACCGACCAGCAGGCTCTGCTGGATCTGGGCATCAGGGGCGTGGTCTTCAAGCCTTATTCGCGCGAACAGCTGCTGGATGCGATCTCCGCTATCTTCCACGCACAGTAGGCTCCGTACCCCCCTTCCTGCCCCATCCATGGCCAGCCCTGGCCAAGATACCGGATCGACTCGCTGCGCAACACAAATATGTAAAAAATTGTGACATGGCCACGGTTCCATCATCCTTCATGAATTGTTTTCCGATGTAGTGTCGACTGCCGGCAAAACTTGGCTGTTTGCAGGGTTGTGCCTGTTTTTCTGCAATGCTCGGAGTTTTCGCAAGAATAAAAAGGAGCCATCATGAATCGTATGCCACGCCTGTGGATGTTGGTGGCCACATTGCCCTTGGTATTGCAGCCGGTGCAGGCGGCGACGACGGATCTGGTCGGCAAGACAGCCTGGACGGCGCTGCTCAAGGGCGCGCGTTTCGATTACTACGCCGATACCCAGGCGCAGAAGGCTGGGACCGAGATCGTCGGCAATGCCACCCATGCCTCCATGTATTTCAACTATGATGATAATGGGACCAGTGGTACCGTAAGCGACGATGTGCTTTCCCTGCGCATCCGCATCGGTGATGAGACCAAATCCTCGCACTCGGCCTATATTTTCGTCGGTATCGACGCCAATAATGATGGCGTGCTTGATGCCTTTATCAGTTCCGGCAGTGGTAACATCGGTATCTGGGATCCGGGTAGCGGCAGCAATACCTCGCCCAACACCACAACCATAGCCGGAAGTCCGGCATATTCCTATGCCAACACGGCGAGCAACTACAATTTCGCCGTGGTATCCACTACCAATGACGGCGATTGGGACGGCAACAACGATATCAATACCGACAGCAAAACCGATGTGTTCGTAAGTTTCGCGGTACCTATCGTCGATCTGGCCGCCAAGCTGGCCACCCACAGCATCACTTTCACCGATACTACACCGCTGCGCTTCGTGTCGCTGACCGCAACCCAGACCAATTCTCTGAACTCCGATTTCAACGGCGTTGATGATGGCACTTTGGATGACTGGAACATGACGTTTCAGCAACTGGGCCTGTTCTCCAGCGGCGTGACATCCAACGGTATCGTCGACACCACGCCGCCGCAAGCGCCGACCGTGGACAGCCAGACCACCAGCGATACGACGCCAGTGATTACCGGCACTTACGACGCTGCTGACGCCGCCGGCGGATTTCAGGTGACGGTCAACAGCGTGACCTACACTCCGGGCGACGGCAATCTCAGCGTCAGCGGCAATGTCTGGAGTTTGCAGATCCCCGCCGGCAATGCTTTGAGCGAGGGCACCTATAATCTTACCGCCCACGCCGCTGACGGCGCGGGTAACGCCATCGACGATGCCACCAGCGGCGAGTTGATCATCGATCTGACGCCGCCGCCGGCGCCGACCGTAAACAGTCAGACCACCAACGATACCACTCCGCTGATTACCGGCACCTATGATGCCAGCGATGCCGCCGGCGGGCTGCAGGTGACGGTCAACAGCGTGACCTACACCCTGGGCGATGGCAATCTCAGCGCCAGCGGAAACACCTGGAGCCTGCAGATTCCCGCCGGCAACGCCATGACCGCGAACACCTACAGCGTCACCGCCACGGTCACCGACGGTGCCGGTCACAGCAGCATGGATGGCAGCAGCAACGAGCTCGTTATCGATACCACGGCGCCGACTGCGCCCACCGTCGTCAGCCAGCTTACCAACGATACCACGCCGGTGATTACTGGCACCTACAATGCCAGCGACGCCGCCGGCGGTCTGCAGGTCACGGTCAACGGCGTCACCTATACCCTGGGCGACGGCAAACTCAGCGCCAGTGGCAATACCTGGAGCCTGCAGATTCCCGCCGGCAATGCCATTGCCGCGGGCACCTACAGCGTCACCGCCACGGCCACCGACGGTGCCGGCAACAGCAGCAGCGACGGGACCGGCAATGAGCTGGTCATCGATACCACCCCGCCGACCGCACCCACGGTCGCCAGTCAGAGCACCAGCGATACCACGCCGCTGATCACCGGTACCTTCAACGCCAGCGATGCCGCCGGCGGTCTGCAGGTCACGGTCAACAACGTGACCTACACTCTGGGTGACGGAAACCTCAGTGCCAGCGGTAACAACTGGAGCCTGCAGATTCCCGCCGGCAATGCCCTGGCGGCGGCCACCTATAACGTCACGGCCACGGCCACCGACGGCGCCGGCAACGCCCGCAGCGATGCCACCAGCGGCGAATTGACCATCGATACCGCGGCGCCGACTGCGCCCACCGTCACCAGCCAGGTGACCAAGGACACCACGCCGATGATCACCGGCACCTATGACGCCAGCGATGCCGCCGGCGGCCTGCAGGTCACGGTCGATGGCGTGACCTACAACCTGGGCGACGGCAATCTCAGCGCCAGCGGCAACACCTGGAGCCTGCAGATTCCCGCCGGCAATGCCGTGGGCGCGGGCACCTACAGCGTCACCGCCACGGCCACCGACGCGGTGGGTAACAGCAGCAGCGACAGCACCAGCAACGAATTGATCGTCGACCTGACGGCGCCGGCCGTGCCCACGGTCACCAGTCAGACGACCAGCGATACCACGCCGGTGATCACCGGTACCTACAATGCCAGCGACGCCAGCGGCGGTCTGCAGGTCACGGTCAACGGCGTGACCTACACCCTGGGCGACGGCAATCTCAGCGCCAGCGGCAACACCTGGACTTTGACCATACCCGCCGGCAATGCCCTGGCCCTGGGCACTTACAGCGTCACCGCCACGGTCACCGACGCCGCCGGCAACAGCAGCACTGACCTTACCGCTAGCGAACTGGTGATCGGCGGCGACAACGACGGCGACGGCGTGCCCGACGCCATCGATCTCGACGACGACAACGACGGCATTCCCGACAGCGTCGAAGGCGACGGCGTGGTTGACACCGACGGCGACGGTATTGCCGATAGCCTGGACCTGGACAGCGACAACGACGGCCTGCTGGATCTGGTCGAATCCGGCGCGATGAACCCGGGCGCGCTCGACCTCGACGGCGACGGGCGCATCGACGACGGCAACAGTTTCGGCGCCAACGGCCTGGTGGACGCGGTGGAAACCGCCGCCGACAGCGGCCAGCTGAACTATGCCGTCGTTGATTCCGACGGCGACGGCGTCAAGGATTTCCGCGACCTGGACAGCGACAATGACGGCATCACGGACGTGCTGGAAACCGGGGGCAGCGACCCGGACGGCGATGGCCGGCTGGGCAACGGCACGCCTGCGGTGGACAGCAACGGCGTGCCCACAGGTGGCGGTCTGCCGCCGGTGGATACCGACGGCGACGGCACGCCCGACCAGCGTGATCTGGACTCCGATGGCGACGGCATCAACGATATCACCGAGGCTGGTGGCGTAGATAACGATCATGACGGCAAGGTGGATGGTTTCGTCGATAACAATAACGATGGCTACGACGACGGCCTGAGCAGTTCGCCGCCACCGCTGCCGGATGCGGACAACGACGGCATACCGGATTTTCAGGACAAGAACGACAGCGACAATGACGGCATCACCGACGACCTCGACCTGGATGACGACAACGACGGTATTCCCGATGCACTGGAAGGCGATGGCAACGTCGATACCGACGGTGACGGTGTGCCGGACAGCCGCGATCTGGACAGCGACAACGACGGCATCTTCGATCTGCTGGAGTCCGGCGCGGCCAACGCCCTGGCCCTGGATGGCGATCATGACGGCCGCATCGATCTGAGCAATGATTTCGGTACCAACGGTCTGGCGGACATCGTCGAAGACGGCAATGACAGCGGTCAGCTTAACTACGACGCCGGCGGCGTTGATGATAGCGATGGTGACGGTGTGCCCGATTTTCGTGATCTGGACAGCGACAACGACGGTATCACCGATGTCATCGAGTCCGGTGGCAGCGATCCCGACGGCGATGGCCGCCTCGGCGATGGTCCGCCGTCGGTCAACACGGACGGTATCGGCCCTGGTGGCGGCGGGACGCCGGTCGACAGTGACGGTGACGGGGTGGAGGATTTCCGCGATCTGGATTCCGACAATGACGGTGTCCCGGATCTGGTGGAAGCAGGCGGCACGGACGCGGACGGCGATGGCAAGGTGGATGGTTTCCACGACGCCGATGGCGATGGTCTGGATGACGGCGTGCGCCAGAATCCGCTGCCGCTGCTCGACAGCAACAATGACGGCATTCCTGACTATCAGGAAAGCGGCGCCGCGCCGGCCGCTCATCCCATTCGTACCGGTTTGCAGGGTTTCGGCGGTTGCAGCGTGGCGCGCGGCGCGCCGTCTGTGGATCCCACCCTGGCGGTGCTGTGTATCCTGGCTTTGCTGGCAGTCAAGCGCAAAAGAATCGGGGCAGTGATAAAGGGAAGAAAAACAAAATGCAACGCAAACCAATGAGAGCGACCGGCCTGGTGCTACTGGTCGCGCTGGGTGCAGCGCCGGTGAGCGGCGGTGCGACCGTTACCGAGGGACCGCTGTTCGTCGGTCTGGGGCTGGGTGTTTCCCGACTGCAGCCGGATACTACGGGCAGCGGCTACCATATCCGGAACGGCAGCAGCCTCGCCGGCAAGTTATCCCTTGGCTACAGTCTGGCCAGGGATCTGGGCCTGCAGCTGTACTATGCGGACCTCGGCCAGGTGCGCTTGACCCACGGCGGCAGCATCGACTATCAGGATATGGGGCTCAACACTACCTATTATTTTCTCCATCCCAGGACAGTTTATCCCGATCTGCGGGCCTTTGTCCGTTTCGGTCTGGGTGCCATGCATAATCAAACCAATCTGAATTACCATCGGTCGAACCTCTGGCACTTGATGCATGGCGCCGGTGTCGAATACGGTCTGAGCAATGGCTATGCGCTGCGCGCCGATGTGGATATGTACGACAAGGACGCGCATCTGTATTCCCTGAGCGCGGTGTGGCGTTTTGGCGGCAGTGCTGCGGTGGCCGAGGTCGCGGCGCCCATCGTCGCCATTGCCAGCGTCCCGGACGAGCCGGTAGAGGAAGCGGTGCCCGCACCGGTGGCTGAACCGGAGCCGGTGGCCGAGCCGCCGGCGGAACCGGCGCCCGCGGAAACTCTGGTGGCGGAAGTGGCGGACAGCGACGGTGACAGCATCCTCGATCCGCAGGACACCTGCCCGGATACCGCCGCCGGCACCCGGGTCGACGAGCATGGTTGTCCGCTGGCGCTGGATGTCGTGCTTGAAGGCGTGGTGTTTGCGCGCGACTCGGCAGAATTGATCGGCGATTCACCCGCAATTCTGGACCAGGCACTGGCGGTGCTGCAGCGCTATCCCGATCTGCGTGTCGAGATCATCGGCCATACCGACAGTCGGGGCGAGCGCGGCCATAATCAGCGCCTGTCAGAAAACCGGGCACGCGCGGTGCGCGACTATCTGATTGCCAAAGGCATAGCCGCCGAACGCCTCAGCGCCAAGGGCATGGGCGAGGATGTACCGGTGGCGGATAACGACAGTGCCGAAGGCCGGGCGAAAAACCGCCGGGTGGTGCTGCACACCCTGCAGTGAGCGCGCGGGAATGCACACTCTACCACCCCGCGCGCTCTTAGCCTCTACGCCCAAGGTGAACGCAAGCTGGCTGCGTGACGGCTATATTATATGCGCGCTGCTGCTGGGGCCGGTAGTTGCCGGTCTGCTGGCCAGCGCCGGCGGGCAGGATGTGGCGGTGCACTGGCCCCAGGGTCGCGGCTACGACCTGGTCTGGCTGGCGCTGTTTTACCCGCTGCTCGAGGAATGGCTGTTTCGTGGTGTGTTGCAGACGCGCTTGCGCGCCTGGCGAACAGCGTGCCGCCAGTGGCTGGGTGTCAGTCTGGCCAACGTCGCTGTCAGCCTGCTGTTCGTTGCCTGTCATGCTTTGACGCAGCCCTGGAGCTGGGCGCTGGCGGTGGGCGCGCCATCGCTGCTGTTCGGCTGGTTTCGCGATCGTCATGGCAGCATCCTGCCCGGAGTTATTTTGCACTGCTTCTATAACTTCTCCTATTTCATGCTCAACGGCCTGCCGGCCGCCGGTGTTTGACTGCGGACCCTGCAGCGTTCACTCGTCCTCCTGCCACATCAATTTATAGCAATAAACCAGCAAACCGACGCCGACCGCGCCGGCCAGCAGACACCCGGCGATGAACCACCATCCGGCGCCCAGCCAGCGCAGTCCGGCGACGCACAGCGCCACTTGCGCGCTGCCGACGAGCAGCGGGCGCCAGCGGAATTCGGTTGGCGAGGTGGTGTTGAATCCGAATGGGCGAAGGTTCATGATAAACGCTGCTCCTGGCGGTCAGTCATTCTAGTACTTTTGCGAATGGGCAGGGGACGCGGTGCGGTATATTTGTGAAACTGGCGGGGCGGGGATTGATCCCGGCGAGGACTGCCCATGCATGACCTGTTCGATTTATGTGATGACTACGGGCCGTTGAAAATCATTCACCTGCATGAGCCATCGGTCGGCTTGCAGGCGGTGTTGGTGGTGGACAACGTGGCTCTCGGGCCCGCCCTCGGCGGCATTCGCATGGCGGCCGACGTCAGCGTCGCCGAGTGCGCGCGACTGGCGCGGGCCATGACCTGGAAAAATGCCGCCGCCGGCATCCCGCACGGCGGCGGCAAAATCGTTGTCTACGGCGATCCCAAGATTCCCAAGCCGGAAAAGCAGCAGTTGCTGCGGGCGCTGGCCCAGGCCTTGCGCAATGAGGACAGCTATATCTTCGCCCCCGACATGGGTACCGACGAGGAGTGCATGGCCTGGATCCGCGACGAAGTGGCGCGGGTGGTGGCCTTGCCACGTGAGCTGGGCGGTATTCCGCTGGACGAGATCGGTGCCACCGGCTGGGGGCTGAGTCAGGTCACCGAGGTGGCGCTGCAGTACTGTGATTTTCCCCTGCGCGATGCCCGGCTGGTGGTGCAGGGCTTCGGCGCCGTCGGCAAGGCAGTGGCGCGGTTCCTGGTGGCAAAGGGCGCCCGCCTGGTCGCTACCGCCGACAGTGATGGCGCCATTTACGACCCGGACGGTCTGGATGTTGCCGAGTTGCTGGCCTGGAAACAGGCGGGCAATCGGGTAAGCGATTTCGGCGCCGGCGAGAGCCTGGAGCGCGACGAGCTGGTGGAAGTGGAATGCGATATCTGGATTCCCGCCGCCCGCCCCGATGTCATCGATGAATCCAATGTGCACGCGTTACGCACCCGCCTGGTGGTGGAGGGAGCCAATATTCCGATCACCGAGGGCGCGGAAAGAATTCTCCACGAAAAAGGCATACTCTGCGTTCCCGATTTCATCGCCAACGCCGGCGGCGTGATCTGCGCCGCCATGGAGTACCACGGCGCCAGCGAAAACGCCGCCATGGCCGCGGTGGCCGACAAGCTGCGTGACAATGCGCGTCTGGTGCTGGAAGCCACCAACACCAAGGGTATGCTGCCGCGCGATGCGGCCAGGCAAATGGCGGCGCAGCGGGTGGAAAAAGCCATGGCCTTGCGCCGTTTCAGCCTTTTTTCCACCGCCGACGCCTGGGTATGAGGGAGGCGCGCCATGTATCGCATACGCTTTCACGGGCGGGGCGGGCAGGGCATGAAGACGGCGAGTCGCATGCTGGGGACGGCGTTCTTCCTCCAGGGGTTTGAAGTTCAGGATGCGCCGCGCTACGGCGCCGAGCGCCGCGGCGCGCCACTGTTCGCCTACGTGCGCGCCGACCGGCAGGCGATCAATGAGCGCGGCATCATTCACCACCCCGATCTGGTGGTGGTGGCGGATGATACGCTGCTGTCCCTGTCTGCCGCCGGTGTGCTGCAAGGCCTGAGCAGCGCGACACTGCTGTGCGTTATCAGCAACGACAGCGCCGCCACCTGGCGCCAGCGCCTGCAACCTGGCTGTCCGCTGGTGGTGTTGCCGGCCGGCGAGCAGGCCTTGGACCGCATGGCCTTGAAATACATCGGCGCGCAAAGCGCCGGCGCCGCCGCCGCCCTGCTGCCGGTACTGACGCGCGCTGCGCTGCAGCAGGCGGTGACCCAGGAGCTGGCGGCCATGGCGGCGCAGGATCGCAAGCGCAGTCTCGACCAGGCCCTGCAGGCTTTCGATTGGGTCAGCGCGCACTGCGCCGAACGGGCGGCCGAGGGCGAGCCGGTGGCCGCCAGCGGATTTACCGCGCCGGCCTGGCTGGATCTGCCATTCGAAGCCGCCGCCACCGCGGTGCCGGCGGTGTTCGCCGCGGCCAGCAGCGCCCGGGTCAATACCGGCAGCTGGCGCACCCTGCGGCCGGTGATCGACTATGACCGGTGCAAGCACTGCTGGTGGATATGCAGCAATTACTGCCCCGACAGCGCTATCGCGGTGGCAGATAACACGCCGCGCATCGATTACGACCACTGCAAAGGCTGCCTGATCTGCGTCGCCCAGTGCCCACCGCAGGCGATTACCGCGGTGGCCGAGGAGCATGCTCGCCCGCCGGCGGAGACCGCGTCATGAGCCGCCGCCTGCTCACCGGTAATGCCGCGGCCGCCTGGGGCGCACGCCTGGCGGCAGCCGATTATATTCCGGCGTTTCCGATCACGCCGCAGACCGAAATCATCGAAACACTCGCCGCCTGGATTGACCATGGCGACTATGACGCGCGCATGGTCACCCTGGAGTCCGAGCACTCGATGCTGACCGCGGCCGCGGCCGCGGCCGCTACCGGCGTGCGCGTGTTCACCGCCACCTCGAGTCAGGGGCTGTTGTACGCCATGGAAATGCTGTACACCGTGCCCGGCTGGCGCGCGCCCTTTGTGCTGGTCAACGTGTCCCGTGGCCTGGCGTCGCCCATCACCCTGGAGCCGGATCACAACGACGTGCTGGCAGCCCGCGACAGTGGTTTTCTGCAACTGCATGCCGCCACCTGCCAGGAGGTGGTGGACAGCGTACTGCTGGCGTATCGCCTGGCCGAGGATGCGCGCGTGCGTTTGCCGGTGATCGTCAATCAGGACGGATTCTATCTGTCGTTCACCCGCGAGCCGGTGTTGCTGCCGGAGGCGGACGCGGCGCGGCGCTTCGTCGGCGACTACGACAGCGAGAACGTGCGCTTTCGCGCCAGCCTGCCCGAGAGCCAGGCGGTGGCGGTGCTGGGCGGCGGACCGTATTCCTATTTTCGTTATGAAATGCACCTGGCCGCGCAGCAGGCGCTGACCGTCTACGAGGAAATCTCCGCCCAGTTCGCCGATCTATTCGCCCGCGCCTACCCGGCGGTGGAGGCCTATCGCTGCGCCGACGCCGACTATGTCTTTTTCATGATCGGTTCCTACGCCACCAAGGCCCGGGACGCGGTGGACCGGCTGCGCGAGGCCGGCTGGCGCATTGGCCTGTTGCGGCCGCGCCTGCTGCGCCCCTATCCGGCGGACGCGCTGCGCACGGCATTGCGCGGCAAGCACGCGGTGGCGGTGCTGGATCAGAATCTGTCCTTCGGCAAGGGCGGGGTGTTGCATGGCGAGCTGCTGTCGGCGCTGTACGGCCATGCGGATATGCCGCCGGTGGTGGCGTCATTCATCGGCGGCCTGGGTGGGCGCGATATACGCGCCGAGGAGTTTTACCAGATCGCGACGGTATTGCGCGCGGCCGTGCAGTCCGGGGAGACGCCGGCGCCGCGTCTGCTGTATACCGCGGACGAACTGCGCGAAGTGCGCAAGTTGCAGGCGGTCGCGCGGGCGGAGCGGGAAGCGTTGCGGGAGCGGCCATGAACGAGACCAGGATCAAACGTCTGAAGGATTTGCCGTCCACCCACCTGCTGGGCACCGGCACGCCGATGTGCGCCGGTTGCGGGGGGCTGCAGGCATTGCACCAGATCTACGACATCCTCGGCAGCGATACCGTGTTTACCAATGCCGCCGGTTGCATGACGCTGCTGTCGGTGTATCCGTTCACGCCATTTCGCGGTTCCTGGCTGTATACCGCCATGNNTATGACAATGAAGGCTACGGCAATACCGGCCAGCAGTTTTCCGCCGCCACGCCCCATGCCGCCCTCACCGCCACCAGCGCCGCCGGGCGCGGCTATCCCGGCTACAAGAAGGATCTGTTCGCCCTGTGGACGGCGCAGCGGCCGGTTTACGCCGCCACCGTCATCGGCAGCGAGTCGCTGGATCTGGCGAAGAAGGTGGAGAAAGCCGCCAGCCTGCGCGGCCCCCGCTTTCTGCTGGCGCTGGCGCCCTGTCCCACCGGCTGGGACTATGATCCGCAGGACAGTATCGACATCGCCCGCCTGGCCGTGCGCAGCGGTGTCTGGCCACTGAAGGAATATGTCGATGGCAAGGTAACGCACACCCGGGTCCCGCATCCGCGCCTGCCGGTGGAGGATTACCTGCGTACGCAGGGTCGCTTTCGCCACTTGTTTGAACCGCGGCGGGACGCGGCCACCCTGGCCGATATCCAGGCGCGGGTGGACGCGTACTGGCAGGCGGTGCCGGTGGAGCGCGCTAAGGACTGAGTTCAGCGCAGCGGCAGGTATATGGCGGTCAGCAGGTCCGCGGGCGCGGTGTCGCGCGGATTGTTGAGGTATTCCTCGAACACTGGTGCGTCCGCCGGTTCGCGGCCTGAATTCGGCAGCCACACGCCGTACAACCATTGGTAGGCCGCGCGCATGTCGGCGTAGGGACCGCGATGGCGCAGCACCGCGTAGTCGCCGGCGGCGAGGCTGGTGAGGGACAGCGGTGGCGCGAGGGCGAGGTCGGCGCCGCCGGTGACGCAGGCGCGGGAGCGCAACTGATCCTCGGCGACGCTTTGCGGATCATCGAAGTAAACGCCGATCATGCGCATGGCGGGCTGCAGCTGGTTGCGCGCGCCCAGCACACCATAGAGATTGGCGAAAGCCTGGCCGATGTCCATATAGGATCCGCGATGGTCCACGCCAATGAGCTGCATGCCGGCTCGCGTTTCACAGTCTACCTGATACATGGTCGATGCCTCCGAGATGGTTTGCATTTTGAACTTGTTGTGGCTGCCGTGTTTACGGTACTGCGCCGGTGGCAGACCGTATTCGGCCTTGAAAATGCGCGTGAATGATTGCAGGTTGTCGTAACCGGACCGGTCGGCCACATCGGCCACGGGCATATCGGTATTGGCCAGGTAGCCGGCGGCGCGATGCAGGCGCAGGCGCTTGACCGTAGTGATGATGGACTCGCCGTAGATGGCGTGATACACCCGGTGCCAGTGGTAAGGCGACAGGCAGGCCACCTCGGCGAGGGTGTTGAGGTTCAATTCCTGATCCAGGTGGCGGTAGAGATAGTCGGTGACACGATGCAAGCGCTGCACGTAACGGTCTGGGCTGGCATTGTTGTGCATGGTTTCCTTCCTTGTTACTTCGGTACCCAGAACATAGCACAGGGCGATTTGACGAATCTTGCGCTTTGCCGCCGTTGCGGGGAATTGCCGATAAATCCGCGCCTTGCTGCCGCCGGCGCATGGTAGAGATACGAATTGGCCGGGCAGGGGCAGCTGCCTATGCTTTAACCAGGTGACGGAGGCATGCATGGTGGCAGCGGACAGCTATTATCACCGTGGCGGCGAGCCCGCCCTGCTGGGCGATACCATAGGGCGTTATTTCGCGCAGATCGTCGCGCGTTTTCCCGGGAACGAAGCCGTGGTCAGCCTGCCGCAGCAACGGCGGCTGAGCTACGCGGCGCTGGGCGCGGCAGTGGCGGCGGTGGCGAAGGGGCTGCTGGCTCTGGGTTACGGCAAGGGCGACCGTATCGGCATCTGGTCCACCAACAATATCGAGTGGCTGCTGGTACAGCTGGCGACGGCGCAGATCGGCGCCGTGCTGGTCAATATCAATCCCGCTTACCGCCCGCGGGAGCTGGCGTACGCGCTGCAGAAATCGCAGGTGCAGTGCCTGGTGATGATCCCGCGGTTTCGCGCCAGCGATTACGTCGCCATGCTCGGCGAGCTGCTGCCAGAGCTGACGAGTGGCGGGCAGGCGTTGCCCACGCCGACGTTTCCCGATTTGCGCCGTGTTATCCTCTATGATCCGCAGGACGCCAGCGGCAGCGTGCGGCCGGCAGCGGGCTTCACCCTGTGGCAGGAGATGCTGGCCGCCGGCGCGGCGGTCGACGATGCCCGCCTGCAACAGGCGGGCGCTGCCCTGGATCGCGACGACCCGATCAATATTCAATACACTTCGGGCACCACCGGCTTTCCCAAAGCGGTGCTGCTGAGTCACCACAATATTCTCAACAACGCCTGGTTCAGCGCTCAGGCCATGCACTTTACCGAGCAGGACCGGCTGGCGGTGTCGGTGCCCTTCTACCATTGTTTCGGTATGGTGCTGGCCAATCTGCTGTGCCTGTCGGTGGGCGCCTGCATCGTCATCCCCTGCGAGCACTTCGATGCCGGCGCGGTGCTGGCGGCGATAGCCAGCGAGCGCTGCAGCGCGGTGCACGGCGTGCCCACCATGTTCATCGCCATGCTGGAGCACCCCCGGTTCGGCGCCTGCGATCTGCGCTCGCTGCGCACCGGCATCATGGCTGGTGCGCCGTGTCCGCCGCCGCTGCTGGAAAAAGTCATTGCCGATCTGCACTGCGGTGAAATTCTCATCGGTTACGGCCAGACCGAGGCCTCGCCCATCACCCACCTCACCACACGCGAGGATGATACGCAGCGGCGTTTACAGACGGTGGGCCGCAATCTACCGCACCAGGAAGTCAAAATCGTCGATATCGCCAGCGCTGCCACCGTGCCCCTGGGGGTCACCGGCGAAGTCTGTTTCCGCGGCTATCATGTAATGCGCGGCTACTACGGCGACGCGGCGGCCACCGCCCGCGCCCTTGACGCGGCCGGCTGGCTGCATTCCGGCGATCTGGGAGTCATGGACGCGGAGGGTTATGTGCGCATTACCGGTCGGCTGAAGGACATGATCATCCGCGGCGGCGAGAACATCTATCCGCGGGAGATCGAGGATTTTCTGTTTACTCACCCGGCGGTGGCGGCGGTGGCGGTATTCGGCGTGCCGGACGATTTTTTTGGCGAGGAAGTCGCGGCCTGGGTGCAACTGCACGCGGGTGCTGCCCTGACGGCGGCGGAGCTGCGCGTCTGGTGCCAGGGCCGGATCGCACACTTCAAGATTCCTAAGTATATTGAATTCGTGAATGAATTTCCCATGACGGTGACGGGAAAGCTGCAAAAGTACCGAATGCAGGAACTATTTGCCCAGCAACATCCCCAGACAAAAAGGCAGTATTCTAAGAAAGGTTAAGGTTCGGGAGGTCTGAAAGTATGGTAGTCGGACATGCGTACCTTTATAATCGACCGCCTAAGTCCATCCGAACCCGCAACGCATTACGAAGCCAGAATTTCCATGAGCGGTAATCACTATATTCTCGGACTCTCCGCCTACTACCATGACAGTGCCGCCGCCCTGCTGCGCAACGGTGAAATCGTGGCCGCGGCGCAGGAGGAGCGTTTCACCCGCAAGAAGCACGACGCGGGCTTTCCGCGCAACGCCATTCGTTATTGCCTGGATACCGCCGGTATCAGCCTTACCGATCTGCAGAGCGTGGTGTTTTACGACAAACCGCTGGTTAAATTCGAACGTCTGCTGGAAACTTATCTCAGTTATGCCCCGCGTGGGCTGCGCTCCTTCATCGCCGCCATGCCGGTGTGGCTGAAGGAAAAACTCTACCTGAAATCCACGCTGCGCAAGGAGCTGGCGAAGCTGGGCGGCGTCAGCCGCAACCGCCTGCCGCCCCTGCTGTTCGCCGAACACCATCAGTCGCACGCCGCCTCGGCTTTCTACCCCAGTCCGTTCGAGCGTGCCGCCGTGCTGTGCATCGACGGCGTCGGCGAATGGGCCACCACCAGCGTCTGGCGCGGCGACGGCGCGCGGCTGGAGCCCCTGTGGCAGATCAATTTTCCCCATTCCCTGGGCCTGCTGTATTCGGCGTTCACCTACTATACCGGGTTCAAGGTGAATTCCGGCGAATACAAGCTGATGGGCCTGGCGCCCTATGGGCGGCCGCTGTATCGCGATCTCATCCTGGACAAGCTGCTGGACCTGAAGGACGACGGTACCTTCCGTCTGGATATGAAGTATTTCAATTACTGCACCGGTCTGACCATGACCAACGCCGAGTTCGACAAGCTGTTCGGCGGGCCGGCGCGCAAGCCGGAGTCGCAGCTCACGCAGCGGGAAATGGATATCGCCGCCTCCATCCAGGAAGTCACCGAGCTGGTGGTGATGCGCCTGGCGCAGACCATCCAGCGGGAAACCGGCGAGGAAAACCTGTGCCTGGCCGGCGGCGTGGCGCTGAATTGCGTGGCCAATGGCAAACTGCTGCGCCAGGGCCCGTTCAAGAATATCTGGATCCAGCCGGCAGCCGGCGATGCCGGCGGTTCCCTGGGTGCGGCCTATGTGGCATGGTACGCCCAGCCCCGGCAGCGCAAGGTCAGCCCGCAGGACAGCATGCAGGGTTCTTATCTGGGACCGATCTACAGCGATGACCGCATCAAGACCCAGCTGGAAGCGGCGGGAGCGGTATATGATCGGGTCGACGAGACGCAGCTGTATCCGCAAGTGGCGGAAATCCTCGAACAGGAAAACGTAGTCGGCTGGTTTCAGGGGCGCATGGAGTTCGGACCGCGCGCCCTGGGCGGGCGCTCCATCATCGGTGACGCGCGCAGCAGTAAAATGCAAACGACGATGAACCTGAAGATCAAGTACCGCGAGTCCTTCCGGCCATTCGCGCCGGCGGTGCTGGCCGAGGATGTGGCCGACTATTTCGAGATGCGCAGTGCCAGCCCCTACATGCTGCTGGTGGCCGAGGTCAAGGACGAGCTGCGCACGCCCTTGACCGAGGAGCAGCAGCAGTTGTTCGGTCTGGAAAAACTCCGTCTCAAGCGCTCGCAGCTGCCCGCCATCACCCACGTGGACTACTCGGCGCGCATTCAGACCGTGGACGGACGGGCCAATCCGCGCTTCTACCAGCTGATGCGCGCGTTCAAGGCGCGTACCCACTGCGGTGTGCTGGTCAATACCTCGTTCAATGTGCGCGGCGAGCCCATAGTCTGCACGCCGGCCGACGCCTACCGCTGCTTCATGCGCACGGAAATGGATTACCTGGTGGTCGGCAATTACATCATGGACAAACGCAAGCAACCCGCCTGGAAGGAGGACAAGACTTCCTGGCAAAATGAATTCGCGCTGGATTGAGCATGCAACAGAGTCTCGAACCCATAACCCGCGTGGAGCTGCGCCAGTTCGGCCTGGTGATGGCGGGGATGTTTATCCTGTTTTTCGGCCTGCTGCTGCCGTGGCTGCGCGATGCCGCCTGGCCACTGTGGCCGTGGTACGTGGCGGCGGTATTCGCTCTGGCCGGAACGCTGGCGCCCGGCGCCTTGCGGCCGGTGCATACTTTGTGGATGAAAGTCGGGCATGTGCTGGGCTGGATCAACACCCGGGTGCTGTTGAGCGTACTGTATTTCGTCATGGTCGTACCGGTGGGGGCGCTGCTGCATGTCTTCGGCCGCGATCCCATGCAGCGCCTGTTCGATAAACAGGCGCAAACTTATCGCGTGTCCTCGCAGGCGCGGGCCGCGCAAGATCTGGAGAAACCGTTCTGATGTTTGAGTTGATGGCTGACTTGTGGTCGTTCCTGCGCGCGCGCAAGAAATACTGGCTGATGCCGGTCATTATCGTGCTGCTGCTGCTGGGTGCTTTGCTGGTGCTGGCGTCGGGTTCGGCGGTGGCGCCTTTCATCTACACGCTATTTTAGCATTCCCGACAGGCAGACGCGCAGGCGGGCCGCCGCCAGCGCATGTCCGGCCGGCGTGAAGTGCACGCTGTCGCTGTTGAGGAACAGGGCGTGCTTATCGCCGCTGTAGGCGGCGAAGTCGTCGTACATGTCACAGTAGCGTATGCCCTGCTTATCGAGGTAAGCGCGCAGGGTGGCGCGCGGATAGGCGAACTCCTGCGGGCTCAGCAGAGTGTTGAGTTCGGGGAACAGCAGCAGCAGGTACGGTGTCTGCCGTTGTTTCAGCAGGGTGTCGAATTCGGCGATTTCACCGAACAGGCGCAGGCGTTCGCTGGCTTTCTTCCATTGCGCGTCGACGCTGCGCATCCAGGCTGTGTGGTAATCCTGTTGTGGTTTGCTGGCCGCCGCCATGCGCAGCCGCGTTTTCAGTTCGGCGATGAACAGGCCGGCGTAAGTTCGGTCCAGCGCCTTGCGCGCCCGTGTCAGCGCGCTGTCATGGGCGGATAAACCGGTTTTCGCCAGCTGCCGTGCCGGGCCATCGTCTTCATCGATGGCGGCGATGTCATTGAGGGTAAATCCCACCACTACCACATCGGGTTTGAGGTTGAGAAAATTCAGCTTCGCCAGAGTCAGGTAATGGGTGAAAGTGTAGGAATTCACCCCGAGATTGACTACCTCCAGGTTTCTGCCGGCGCCGAAACCGCTGCTTTCCAGCTGTTCGGTGAAGCGCTGGGATTTTTCCACGCCGGCGCCGAACACCACCGAGTCCCCGAGGATGGCGATACGCAAACCCTCGCTGGCGGTGTTGAAGCTGTCGTCGCGAAATCCATGTTCGTTGATGGCGATGTCGATATCGCCGTAGGCGCGGCCGGTGAATTTACCGCGGAATCCAGGGGTGTAGAGGTAGCCCAGTTCGGCGTGGGGTGCGAACAGGCCGGCGGGATAACCGTAGCGGGTGACGGTATCCATTTTCAGCAGATTGAAGAAGGCGAAGCCGGCGCCTTCGAGCAGCAGAAATATAAACAACAGCCAGATGGCTGCCAGTGCCAGTTTTTTTCCGATGCGGCCCACGTTCTGCTTTGACCCTGTCGAATTCGGGAGGCGCTATTCTAGCCGTGCCGGTGACGTCAAGCCAAGTACGCAGCGCGACATGCGCTGATTACAGGGGCGGCGGTCGGGTTGGCGGGAATCAATTCAGCTGCGGCGGNNAGCTTTTACCAGCCAGTGTTTGACGCCATTCCAGGTGCGCGAGTAGGCGCGCATGCCCAGGATGACCAGCAGTGCCGCGCATACCACGCCCGCCGTGCCCGTGGGCAGGAGAATGACCAGTTGGGCGATGTACAGGCAGAGAAACACCATGACCATGGCGAACAGGGCGATAGGGGTGCAGGTCTTGAGACACTTTCTTTCGACTTGCTTGAACTTTAATATCGCACAGACGTACAACGCCGCGACCGCTCCCACCGCCGCGCCCGAGGCGGCATAGACTATTGCGTTCAGCATACCGATATACCTCTGATCCACTCGCGCGACACCGTGGACAACACCTCCGACAAATAACGACCATGACTGCGTATAGCCGATCCAGTGTAAACCATAATCGACTAAATCAGTATATTACTTTCTTATGCCTGAAGTGAGCACGGTTATGGTGCGCGGTAAGTTGTCGTTAAAATTGCAAAACATGTTTCTTAAATGTGAGATAAAGCGCTATCTCTGCGATCAGGATAGCGCTGCTGGCTGAATCGCCGATGAAATTCCGTTGATTATTTCGCCACCGTGGGATGAAGGCGAATCCGTGCAGGCCCATCGCGGAGTCGGCTGCCATTGCAGCGGCGCCCCCGGCATGTATTATGGTAAATAGAGTTCCGCCGATGAGCTGTCAGGCGAATAATTTTTGCCGGAACAGGAAGAATACCGCCCCCAGCAGGCAGAGACCGGCCCACAGATAGTCGAGGGTGATTTTTTCCTTCATGTACAGCACAGCGAAGGGCACGAACACGCCCAGGGTGATGACTTCCTGCAGGAT
>DKAS01000119.1 GCA_002448875.1 Proteobacteria bacterium UBA6920
GCAAACATGCCCAAGCCCAAGGCGATCACGGTACTGAAGTAATGTCGTCGCGCAGTCAGTGGCTGCTGATAATCGCAGTGGCCGTGATCGCCTTGGGCTTGGGCATGTTTGCCGGGCACCTGAAAACCGAGCCGGCCGCGCCGCACGGCATGACCGCGGAGCGGATTTATACCGCCACCTTTCTTGATCTGGACAACCGCCCCCAGCCGCTGGAGCGCTGGAAAGGCAAGGTGGTGGTGCTGAATTTCTGGGCCACCTGGTGCCCCCCCTGTCTGGAAGAAATCCCGCAACTGATCATCTTCCATGAAACCCACAAGGACAGTAACGCCGTGGTACTCGGTATCAATTTCGAGCGCGTCAGCGCCGACCGGGTCAAGCAGTTCATCGATACTTACTCGATCACCTATCCCATCGTCCAGGTCAATCCGGACTCCGGCAGCACCGTCTTCGGTCCCGTTTCCGGCCTGCCCACCAGCCTGCTGCTGGATCCCGCCGGCAATCTGGTGGCCCGGCAGATCGGGCCGGTGACCAGCGAAACCATAGAAGAGTACATCAACAGTCACGCCACCAAGGTGAAACCATGAACGCCACCCGCGCCTGCACCACCTTCCTCTTCGGCTGCCTGCTGCTGCTCGCCGGCACCAGTCAGGCGGCGGTCGAGGTACGCGATCCCTACAAGTACTTCTTCCACGAATCGTGGAACGATTTCAAGGACGAACTGAACATCGCCCGCAAGGAAGGCAAACACGGTATCCTGATATTTTTCGAACTGGACGAATGTCCGTTCTGCCATCGCATGAAACAAACGGTGCTCAATCAGTCCGACGTGCAGGAATATTTCCGGGCGAATTTCCGTTGCCTCGACGTCGATATCGAAGGCGACCTGGAAGTGGTGGATTTCGACGGCAACCCCAGTACGCAGAAAGATTTCGCTTTCAAGAGCAACCGTGTGCGCGCCACCCCGGTGTTCGCCTTCTATGATCTCGACGGTAACCGCGTGGTACGCTTCACCGGCGCGACCAACAACAAAGAAGAGTTCATGTGGCTTGGTGAATTCGTGTTGTCGGGCAAATACAAGGAAATGAATTTCACCAAGTACAAAATGGAAAAAGCGGGTGGCAATCAGCAACCATAAGCGCAGCGTACAGAAATCGGCCGACACACGCACGGCAATAAGCGTTTTTCTCTGCTGTATCCTGCCCGCCGGGTTCGCCGCGGCGGACGACGGAGTCACCGCGCTACCCGATCCCCTGACGCTGGAGCAAGCTCTGTCCTTTGCCAGCGGCAGCCAGCCCGCACTGGAAAAACAACGCGCCGAACTGGCCCTGGCCCAGGCCAATGCCGCCGCCACCGCCGCCACTGACGACCTGAGCGCCCGTGTCGATCTTTATGCCCGCTGGGTACAACCGGCACCGCTGGCGCCGGATCAGCGCCAGCAGGACCATCAGGCCAGCTTCATCGTCAACAAACCGCTGCTCGACTTCGGCCGCAGCAGCGCCCTGCAGGACGCCGCCCAGGCGGGTGTCGATGCGCAATCGGCGATGCTGACCGACACACTGGGGAAATTCCGCATCGATATCATGCAGGCGTTTTTCGACGTGGTGCTCGCCGATCTGCGTTTCGCCCGGGAAAACGAAGACATGGCCACCGCTTTCATCCGTTTCGACCGTACCAGGCAACGGCAAAGCCTGGGCCAGCGCTCGGAACTGGAAACGCGCGAAACCCGCGCCGCCTATGAACAGGTGCGCCGCGCCAGATACACCGCAGAAACGCAGCAACGCATCACCCGCAACCGCCTGGCTTTACTGCTGGGCCACGGCGACAACCTGCCGGCCAATGTCACTCCGCCGCAGATCAATCTCGATGTCAAAACCATGCCGGAATACGCGGACCTGCTGCAGAGCGCGCTGGCCGGCAACCCGCAACTGCAAGGTGCACGCGCCGCGGTGGCGGGCGCGCAGCAGCGCCTGCTGGCGGCGCAACGCGATTACTGGCCGAGTGTGGACGCGGAAGCGGAGGTCTCGGAGTACCACCGGCAATTCGGTGGACGCGATGACTGGCGCGCCGGTGTAAAAGTCACCGTGCCGCTGTACAGCGGCGGGCGCATCAGCGCAAAAATCGCCCAGGAGCAGGCGCGACTGCACGGCCTGCAGGCGCAGGCGGCGCTGCTGGAACAGGAATTGCGCCAGCAACTGCTGGAAATCTGGCTGCAAATCTACGTCCTGGGCGCGGAGCGCGACCGCGCCAAGGCAAACTATGTCTACCAGCAACAGCGGCTGGACGAAGCGCGCATGCTGTACGAACAGGAAAAGAAGGCCGATCTCGGCGACACCATGGTGCAGACTTCCGATGCCCGCTGGCAGGTGGCCAGGAGCGATTTCGCCCTGGCCATCAGCTGGGCGAAGATCCAGGCGTTGACCGGACAAACCATCAATATTGAACAAGGATTCCAGCATGACAACGCGAAATAAAGGGCGCACCATTCAGCTCGTCCTGCTGTCCCTGAGCGCTCTGCCAGCGGCCGCCGACGATATCGCCGCCAGCGTACAATGGGCGCAGCGGGTAGAGCTGAGCACGCCAGTCTCCGGAGTGATCGACGCGGTCAATGTCAGCGCCGGGCAGACGGTGGACGCCGGAACGGTACTGGTAAAGCTGGAAGAAACCGTGTTCCGCGCGCACCTCGACGCGGCGCGCGCCGAATTCCAGCTGCAAACCCGGCTGCACGGCGAAGCCGACAAGGAATTGCAGCGCTCGCAGGAACTCTACGACGGGGCCATGCTGTCGGAGCACGAACTGGAAACGGCGCATATCGAGGCGGACCGCGCCAACGCCGCCTATGAGAAAGCCAAGGCCGACATGGCGGCAGCGGAATTCGCCTGGCGGCGCAGCGAAGTCCGCGCGCCCTACGCCGCGGTGGTGCTGCGGGTACTGGCGGTGCCCGGCAAGACCGTGGTCAGCAGCCAGCAGGCGGAACCACTGGTAGTGGTGGCGCAGCGCGACCTGGCGTACGCGCGCGCGCAGATCGACCGCGCCACTGCCCTGCGCCTCAAACCCGGCCAGTCGGTCAACGTCAAGTTCGCCAACCGGACCGTAGGCGGTAAAATCACCGACCTGGGTCTGGATCCCGGCAGCGACGGCAAATTTACCCTGAATGTAAGCTTCAACCCCGGCACCGCCAGGTTCATCAGCGGCCAGGCCGCCACGCTGCAATTGCCGTGAACCTCTGTCGCCGCTGCGTGGTCCAGGGCAAGGTGCAGGGCGTCTGGTTTCGCGCCAGCACCCAGGCGGAGGCACGGCGCCTGGGGCTGAGCGGTCACGCCATCAACCTGGCCGATGGTTCGGTTGAAGTGCTGGTGTGCGGACCCGCGGCCGCGGTGGAAGAACTTTGCGCCTGGTTGTGGCGCGGCCCGACCCACGCCCGGGTCAGCGGCGTAAGCTGTGAACCGCTGCAGACCGCGATTCCCGCCGCCTTCACCACGGGTTGAAATCCCGCCGCGCAAGCGCCGGCCGGCGGAGGCTATTCCGCCTTGCGTGACAAACCCTGCTCAACCGCCATCACCGCGGCCTCGACACGGGAATGTACACCCAGCTTGCGCAGAATGGATTTTACATGCAGCTTGACCGTACCATCGGCGATACCCAGCTCCCGGCCGATGACTTTGTTGCTCTGGCCTTCGGCCAGATGGGTGAGAATCTCCAGCTCGCGCGGTGTCAGATCGGAAAACGGGCTGGCTGGTTTGCGCGCCACTTCGCCGCCCTGAACGATGCGCGCCAGAATACCGGCCAGATCTGGCGCCACCACCGTGCGCCCCTCCACGATCTGTTCCAGCGCCTTCACCAGTTCGTCGGCCTCCATGTCCTTCAGCAGATAACCCTGAGCGCCGGCACGCAGCGCCTCGACCACATCCTGCTCATCCTGACTGGTGGTAAGCATAATGACCGGGATATTGCGGTTTTCCTCCCGCAGGCGGCGCAGGGTTTCCAGCCCGCTCATGTGCGGCATGCGTATATCCAGCAGCACCACATCGGGGCTGAGCTCCTTGACCCGGCGTATGCCTTCAATGCCGTCGGCCACCGCTTCCACCACTTTGATGCCGCGTCGTTCCAGCAACTCCAGCAGACCACCGCGAAACAAGGCGTGGTCATCGATCAGAATCACGCGTAACGGCCGCTCCTGGGCGATAATGTCTGAATAATCACTCATCTGCTGCCTGACTCTCCTGTGGCGCAATTGCGCCAGTAAACTACGACGTCACCCGCAACGGCGCACGCGGTGAACGGGATTCCAGATCAAAATTCAGCTCCACCCGCGTCCCTTCTCCGGGTTCGCTCTCGATTTGCAGCGCACCGCCGATACGTTCCGCCCGCTCCTTCATGATGGTGATGCCGATGTTTTCCCCGGGCGTGGATTTGATGGCTTTTTCATCTATCCCCTGCCCGTCATCTTCCACCAGCACCGAAAATCGCCCGGCCTGATCGGAGCGCAGCAGCACCCGCACGAACTGGGCGCCGGCATGCTTGCGCACATTGGTCAGCGCCTCCTGAACGATATGCAGCACCTGCACTTCCATGGCCGGCGACAGGTCAGAGCGGGTCAGTTCCTTCTGGAAAAACACCGGCACACCGGTTTGTTTCTGAAACTTGTCTATCATCAGCTCGATCGCCGGCACCAGCCCGCGCTCGTCCATGCGGGTGCGAAAATGGGCCAGCAGTTCGCGCAACTGGCTGTTGGCCTGCTCCAAGCCGTCCTTGATCGAGCGGATCTGGTTGAGGCCGGTGCGATCCCGGCTCTGCTCGATGGTTTCCTGCGCCATGATTACCTGGAAGCGCAGACTGGCCAGCGACTGCGCCAGGGAATCGTGCAGTTCGTTGGCCAGCAAGGTGCGTTCTTCCATGATGGACACCCGCCGGGCATGGTTCTCGATCCGCGCCCGCTCGATGGCCAGGCCCAGATGGCGACCGATACTGACGAACAAATTGCGCAGCTCCGGCCGCTCCAGCACCCGCCAACCGTCGGTCACCAGATTATAAACGCCGAGCCGGGTCTCGTGATAAATTATGGGCACCGACAGCAAGCTCATTGTTTCCAGACCGGGCAGTTCCATACCGATGGCCGCACTGCTGCCCGCCAGCCGCCGCAACAACAACAAACCGCTGTCCACCAGGTCACCGCTCAGACAATGATCGGCCGGCACCAGGCGGCGATTGCGACCGTAGTCGGCGGTCAATCCCCGGCACGCCACCAGACGCATCAAGCCATCGGCCTCCTCCACGCGCACAGTACCGGCGCGAGCGCCGGACAATTCCATCAAAGTTCCGAGAAAGTGGTCCAGCAGCTTGTCCAGATCGTGCAGCATATTGATGCCCACGGCGGCATCGTAAAGCATATCTAACGCATGGGATTGATTCACGCCATCCGCCTCCGCTTGCCCACCGTTGGCCAGCACAACCGGTCCCCTGGCCAACACGCCGCCCTCGGCCGACAAGGCGCTGAGACGCCATCCCAGCCAGCCCAGAGCCGACAAGGCCGCGATGGCCAGAAGGCCAAACAGCAACGGCACATTACCTTGCGTATTGTAGGCTGCCCACGCCGCGGCCGCGGCCAACCACACCACTATTATCGAAATGGTTATGAGAGCCGCATAGGTGCCGATACCTGGATGGGAGCGGCAGGATGAACCCGGCGTCGTTCCGGCTGGGGTTTGGTGTGTGTCTGGCTGGGGCTGACTCATGAGTTATGGCTACGCTATACTGGCGCGAACGGGTTTTGGGACCACAATCGCGGTTAATCCTTCGGCGTTATAGTAGCATAGCAAGACCTGCAGACTAATCCTGTCATTGATCCAGCGGCATCGCCCGATCAGCGACAGCATCGGCAGCAAAGCGTTGACTTCCCCACCCACCCTGTCCCGCCCCCTGGCAGCGAACAGGTGCGCCCGGGAAACCGGCGGCTTTGCAAATGCGGTTCCTGATAAATCGGCTGGCGAAACGCCGCCGTTGCATCACTGAGGACTACAAGCATGATTTCAAGCACGAATTTTTCCTGCGCCGTCGCCGTTATTTCTTCCCTGTTGCTGGCCACGGGCGCGCAGGCAGCCTTGATTGCGGCCGCCAGCCCCGCCGACGGCGCGGAACACGTGAGCGTGCAGAGCACGCTCACGGTAAGCCTGGGGACCGCAATCGATGCCCGCGGCGTGGACGCCGAACACGTAGTACTGACCCAGGAACCCGGCATCCCCGTCCGTGGCAGCATCACCTATGATGCCGCCGGCGGCAGCATCAGCTTCAAACCGCTGCGCCCCCTGGCCTTCGCCAGCCGTTACCGGCTGACGCTCAAACAGCTCAGCGACGCCGGTGGCGCCGTCCTGCCCGAGGCAAGCATCGGTTTTAAAACCTACGTCAATCCGGTCAAGCGCATCATCGGTTTTCGCAACGGCAGCGTGGCCAGTTACAACGACTTCAGCAACAACGCCGCCGGCAAGGTCGAATGGCGCACGCGCTTCGGCAGCGCAGGCGTGGACAACACCTGGTTCAACGCCAACGACGTGGCCAACTCACGCATACGCTACACCTACGACAACGCCGGCAATAAGACCATGGAAAGCTATTACCAGGATGCCGGCGCCGACGGCAAGTGGGGTACGGCCGACGACACGCTGGGCGCATATTTCAGCACCAGTTTCGGCCCGCATCATAACCCGCTGCGCGAGGTGGCCGCTTCCGGTCCGGGCGACGACCGCACCTGGCACACGGCGGACGACGTCGTTTCCTATTACGCAACCTATTCCTATGACGACGCCAACCAGCCGCTGACCTATGAACGTTACCGCGGCGCCGGCGCTGACGGCGTGCTGTTCAGTGACGATGATGTTCTGGATTATTACGAAGTCTACACCCGCGACAGCCAGGGCGAGCTCGATGGCTCCATACGCTACGGCGGCCCCGGCAAGGACGGCCACTGGCTGACCACGGATGATACCGTGGTTTCCTATTCCGCCCGCGCTTATGGCGCCGACGGCGAGATTCTGGGGCAAGCGGCCTACGGCGCCGCCGGCGATGACGGCCAGTGGTTCACCGCCGACGATGTAGTCGACAGTTACAGTCGGTCGGAGTATGCGCCGGATCACACCGCCTATATCTACTATTACGGCCCTGGCGGCGACGGCGTATGGTTCACCCAGGACGATGTCATCAATTACTACTCCCTCTATGAGAAAAACGCCGTCGGCAATCGCGTGCGCTATGCGCGCCTGACCGCGGCCGGCGCCGACGGCCAATGGGGCAGCGCCGACGACGGCGTGGAGTTCTACATCCTGTACAACTACGACGCCGCCGGCAATCTCACCCGGGAAGTGAAGTACTCCAACATGGGCGCCGACGGCAAGTGGTACAGCGCCGATGATGTCATCGATTCCTACGAGCAGTACGCGGTCGACCCGCAAGGCAACAAGATCAGCCAGGCCAGATTCGAGGGCGCGGGCGGCGACCGGCAATGGTTCACCACGGACGACGATATCGCGGAAAAAACCGAATTCGACACTCGGATCTGATGTTCCGCAGCGCGGTGCAGGCGGGATGTCTCGCCTGCGCCGCTCAGCGCTAGCGAATGTATACTTCGGACGCGTAGCGCCGCATCATGCGGTGGCTGTTGAAAAATGCAGCGTTCTTGCTGATCGCTCCCTTCATCACCGCCAGCCAGCCCGGCCGGTTTTCGTAGAACAGCGGCAATACCTTGTCTTCCAGCTTCTGATACAAGGCGGGCGCGTCACCGCCATTGTCGACATGGTTGCCTATGGCCCAGCCCGTGACGCCTTCGATACACCCCTCCAGCCACCAGCCGTCGAGCACGCTCAAGTGCGGCACGCCGTTGAAACTGGCCTTCATCCCGCTGGTACCCGACGCCTCCATCGGCCGCAGTGGCGTATTGAGCCAGACATCGACCCCGGACACCATGGCCAGGGCCAGATCCATGTCGTAGTCGGCCAGAAACGCCGTAGCGATCCTGCCCTGCAGTGCCCGCATGTAGGCGTGCAGGTTTTCGATCAGCTGCTTGCCCTGGCGGTCACGGGGATGCGCCTTGCCCGCCAGCAGAATCTGCAATGGATAACGGTCGGCGATGGCGCGCAGACGATCAAGATCGGCGAACAGCAGGGCCGGTCGCTTGTACGCGGTCATGCGCCGGGCGAAGCCGATGACCGGCAACTCGGGATTTAAAGCAACACCGGTGCGCGCCTTCACCAGAGCCAGCAGATCCTGCTTGGCCCGCGTATGCGCCGACCAGATTGCCGCATCGGGCGCGCAGCAATCGACACGGCCGAGCAATTCCGGCTCATGCCCCCAGCCCGGCACATACTCGTCATAAAGTTTGCGAAAAGGCTCGCTGGTCCAGGTGCAGGCATGCACGCCGTTTGTAATGGCATTGACCTTGCTGCCGTGAAACAGGCGACTGGACACCTCCGCGTGCCGCTTGGCCACGCCGTTGACGCGCTCGCTGAGATTCAGCGCCAGCAGGGTCATGTTCAGGCTGTCATCGCCGGCCAGATGGCGCAGCGCCGGCCTTTCGATATAGTCGCCCAGCTCGGCCTGCACCAGATCATAAGGGAACCGGTCATGCCCGGCTTCCACCGGCGTATGGGTGGTAAAATCGCACAGCGCCCGCACCCGGGGAATATCATACGGCGGCTCGCCGGGGCGCAGATCGGCGCTGTCATAGGCGAAACGCTGCAGCAAATGCAGCCCCAGCAGCGCTGAATGCCCCTCGTTCATGTGATAGCGCAGCACCTGAAAATCCAGCGCCTGCAACATCTTGATGCCGCCTATACCGAGCACGATTTCCTGCTGTAACCGGTAGTGATCGTCGCCGCCATAGAGATAGTGAGTTATCTCGCGATCCGGCGCCGAGTTTTCCGCCAGATCCGTGTCCAGCAGCACTACCGGTTGCCGACCGCCGTCGATGCCGGGCAACACATACATCCACGCCCCCACCCACACCTGTCGGCATTCGATGTTTACCGCCACCTTGGCGTTGAGTGAACGCAGCGACTGTGCCGGATCCCAGAACTGCGCACGCTCCACCTGCCGGCCGTCGACTATTTCCTGGCGAAAATATCCGGCGCGCGATATCAGACTCACGGTCACCATCGGCAATTGCAAATCGGCGGCGGACCGCAGCGTATCTCCCGCCAGCACGCCCAGGCCGCCGGCATATGTGGGAATGTCGTTGCGCAAGGCCACTTCCATGGTGAAGTAGGCGATACGCGGCGTGCGATTAAACTCATCAGGCATAACATCAACCTCTGGGAAACAAAACGCACTTACTGTACTTCCACTATAACAAATCGCCAACCCACATCGCCATTTTCCCGGACTTTTCTGCTGAAACAACGCAAGGTCACGAGCCGATTCAGCGCCAGTTCAGCCAAGCGGCTTGATTGCGCAGCGGTAAGCTGCGCGTAAGTTTTCCGTCATGAACGATTCAGCCGTCGCTGGTGTAATGGTCCCAACACGGAAACACATTACGCCCGTCAGTGTGTTTCACGCCAAACCGATTAACCCGAACTTGAGGAAACGAATATGAACTCGATTACACACACCAGCCACCATGTAAACATCAGCAGCGGCCAGCGCCTCAACCGCTTGCTGCTGGCAGCCGCGTTAATTTCTCTGGCCAGCAGCACCGCCCTTTCCGGTTTCACAGCCCTGCTGCCGCTGCTGGCGATCTACCCGCTGGTTACCGGCTTCATCGGCTGGGACCCGGTGCGTGACTGGCAGAACATCAGCCATCGCGCCGATGGCTACCTGAGCGTCAGCGAGCGCAGCGAAGCGGCCCTGATCGGCGTGGTGCTGGTCGGCAGCGCCTTCATTCCGGCGATCAACTCCGCGGTGCTGCTGCCCCTGGCTGGAATATTTCCACTGATCATCGCCGTACTCGGCGAAGATGTGCTCGCGGGCCTGGGCCGGACCTACACCGCCATCAGCGGCCGACCGGCACCCCGTGCCACACCGGCGGTGGCTGGCGCCAAGGTGCAGACGCTGCGCACGCCGCGCCGCGCGGTACCGCAGGTCAAAGCCGCCTGAGCGCAACAGTTTTCTTAACCCCCCCTCAGGTGCGGCCGCAGCCGCACCTTTTTTTGCTTTTTTTGCCGTCACGGGCGCTTGGCTTGCCAGTGCGCATTGATCCCGCTTACACTAGCAGCAGGGCCGCTCGCCGGCCGCGAGCTCCATCCCATCGCCGCACATGCTGATTCATGATGACCAATGCATCTTTCGCCCTGCCTGCTCGTGCCTCGCGTCTATTGCGCGCGCTGTGCGCCTGCGCCCTGCTGATTGGCCAGCCTGCCACCGCGGCGGACGCCGGCGGCGCCATCCCCACCGGCAAGGAACACCAGGTGATCACCGCTGACGGCACCGACCTGAGCCTGCAGCGCTTTGTCGCTGACGGTGATTTCGTCCTGCTCTGGCTGGCGCCGGGTTACGGCAAGGACGACCGGTCGCCGCAACTGGCACAACAGTTGGCGCAACGCAATATCGAGGTGTGGCTGATCGATCTGGCGCAGGCGCTGTTTCAACCGCAAAGCGCCGAGCAGATGCGCAGCGTCAACAGCGATTATGTCGCCGACCTGATCACCAGTGCCCACGCCGAAACCGGCAAGCGCGTGCTGGTCAGCGCCGCCGGCTATGGCGCCATTCCGCTGCTCGGCGGTATCCACGCCTGGCAGGCACGGCAACAGCAACAGGCCTATCTGATCGGCGGCCTGCTGTTCTCGCCCGATCTCTACATTACGGTACCGGCTCTGGGCCTGCCGCCGGAATACGTACCGGTGACCGGCGCCACCAACCTGCCGCTGGCCATATTTCAGGACGCTCAGCGCGGCAACCGCTGGCACCTGGACAGCCTGCTGAGCACCCTGCGCCGCGGCGGCAGTACGCCGCAGGTAAACATACTCACGGGCGTCTCCGCCCTGCTGCATGTCAATGACACTGCCGCGGAAACACTGCGGGCGGTGGCGGACCTGCCGGACCGGATCAAGGCCCTGGCCGACAGCATGGCCCGCGCACCGGCGCCCTTGACCGCGGCCCCCTTGCCCGCGGAATTCCGTCCCCAGGGCAGCGGCATCGATGACCGCCTGAAAAAATTCAAAGGCAAATTCCTGCCTTTGCCCATAGACCTGAAAGACAGCGCGGGCCACGCCTACAAGCGCCGGGACTACGCTGGCCAGATTACGCTGGTAAATTTCTGGGCCACCTGGTGCTCACCCTGCCTGCAGGAAATCCCCTCCCTCAACCGCCTCAAGGCAGCGATGCAGGGCACGCCATTTGAACTGATTTCGATTAACTACGCGGAAAAACCGGCGACCATTCGCGACTTCCTGCGTCGCGTCAATCTCGATTTTCCGGTGCTACTGGATACCGACGGCAAGTTCGCCGCCGCCTGGCAGGTACTGGCCTTTCCCTCGACTTACGTCATCGGCCCGGACGGACGCATACAGTTTGGCGTCAATGCCGCCATCGAATGGGACACGCCGGAAGTCATCAACACCCTGCGGGCCCTGGCGGCCACGCCCCGGCCCTGAACCCCGGGTGCGGCCTGCCTGTCCGCGTACTCACTAGTCTGTCTTTTCCCTACCCCGATTAATGAGTAGGGCGAAGTATAAAGATAGAGAGCGATCTAATAATTTGCTGCCGTACTGGCATTGCTCTCCCGGACCCAGCACCCGACCCAGGTAGCCACGGTAACTATTTGTATTGATTATATTATTCTACTTCCCGGACGCGGGCTTTGTTGCTCCGCCGGCACCAGGACCCAGGATACAAAGCGCTGGCGTTCCTCCGGAAAATCATGATCCAACATTCCTTAACACAGTCTTTATTACCGCAGGATATAAACAACGAAATTTGTTAAAAAAAAATTGGAGTTTCGCGAAAAAGTGGAGTAGAGTGCTTGGAGCTGCAGATTGAGCAGCGGTTTTTTTTGGTCGGTCCCATCTTGAGCAACCTCCGAATTTTCCGTGACATCTCCCTGCAGCCGGTTAAGTTGTTAGGTTCATTGTTCTATTTCAAAGGTAAGTAAGAATGTCTAAAGGTACAGTAAAGTGGTTTAACGAAGCCAAGGGCTATGGTTTTATCGCGCAAGAAAACGGTGGCGCTGATGTATTCGTTCATTTCCGCGCTATTCAAGGCAACGGCTTCCGCACTCTGCACGAAGGTCAGGCAGTGACTTTCGACATCGAGCAAGGCCCCAAAGGCCCGCAGGCAAGTAACGTTGTTGCACAGTAATCTACTGTAAACACTATTTTCTGATGGACCCCCGACGCAAGTCGGGGGTCGTTTTGTAATCAGTCCCGGCAAGTTCGCTCCCGTACCAGCCTGAGTCGGCAGGCGGGTGGCGAGGTATGTCGTGCGCCCGCTGATCTCCGCAGCCGCAGTCGCGGTGGCGGTTTCGTCGTTTTCTGCATCAACCGATCCCATGTTTTAACGCGCCAGCCACCCCGCTCCAGGATAGGCTGAACCCGGTAATTGTTTTATGCTCCGCATCGGGACTTACCGGCGGAAACGGTCCGGCACGTCTTAAATCGCTGGAATGCACACAAAGGAAAAGCAGCATGAGTTGGTGGGGGAAACTTCTTGGCGGCACCTTCGGTTTCATGCTGGGCGGTCCGCTGGGCGCCCTGCTGGGCACGGCCATCGGTCATCAACTGGATCAGGGGCTGGGACGCCTGGCCGCCGAGACACCAGGTCTGGGCGATACCGAGCGCGTGCAGCAGGCGTTTTTTGCCGCTACGTTCACCGTCATGGGCCACCTGGCCAAGGCCGACGGCCGGGTC